>CALKLP010000094.1 GCA_937991965.1 uncultured Verrucomicrobiales bacterium | reverse complement strand
TGGAGTCAAAGAACAAGCGGAACAGTGCTTAAGCAACGTTACGGCCATTCTAGAAAGCATCGACCACGTGATAAGCGATGTCGTGAAAACAACGATCTTCCTCAAAAACCTCTCAGATCTGGAAGCGGTAAACGAAGTGTGCGCAGATTTTTTCCCAAGCTACGTGCCGGCGCGGACAATCGTTAACGCATCCGCCCTCCCGATGGATGCACTGGTGCAAATCGATACCTCGGTCTCTCATGGCGATGGCACTCCTCCGCAACTTCCTGAGGACGCTAGCCTAATCGTTATAGAGGCCAGCAATACGGATACCGCGCCCAAAGCTACTTACTCTCACACGGTTGCCTTTTCTCACTACAATCACATCGCCGGTCAGTTACCGATAGACCCAAAGACGAGCGAAATAGTCGCAGGTGGTGTCAAAGAGCAAGCCGCGCAATGCCTCAATAATATCAAGGCCATTGTGGAAAGCGTTGACCACGTGATGGATGACACCGTGAAGTTAAATATCCAGCTCAAGAATATCGCAGATAGTGACACCGTAAACGAAGTTTACACCGCATTTTTCACTGGAGACCTTCCCGCCATGACGACGATTGGCGTGTCGGAGATTCCGATGGGTGCGTTGGTGCAAATCGATGCCGTTGTGTCTAACTGTGAGGGGACACCCCCAGAGGGATAACGGGTATTTTGCTAGTCTTATACAGCTGGCCACATAGATTCTTAGAGACTCATTGCCGCATCCAAATGTCCGAAACCAAAGAAAAAGATTGCATATTTCAGGGATTCCTCTTTCTGTGTCGGGTAATCACTTCTGTTTAGAAGCATCTTTAGTTTTATTTGGAGTCGTCTCTGAAATCTGTTGTTTACGAATTTATCCCTCAGGAAAATAGATTTCAGAGTCTCCCTAAGAACGCAAAGTATGTGGATGAATGGTCAGTGATTATACGCCTCGTCAGCAAAAAGAACTGCTGTGCGATGCGCTAAACTGTACCAAAACATATGAGTATACATACAATTACAAGTAATGTCGGCGCCACGCCGATCACAATCGAAGCAGGTAAAATGGGCGGTCTCGCCGATGGCGCCGTAACCCTTCGCCAAGGCGACACCATGATCATGGTGACTGCTGTTTCTGCAACTAAGGTTAAGGAAGGACAAGACTGGTTCCCTCTTTCCGTAGAATATAAGGAAAAAGCTACTGCTGCGGGAGTATTCCCTGGCGGATACTTCAAGCGTGAAGGACGCCCTACCGAAAAGGAAATCCTCACTTGCCGTATGACAGACCGTCCTCTGCGTCCTCTCTTCCCGAAAGGCTACCTCTATGAGACGCAAATCATCGCGATCCTTCTCAGTGCAGACGGCGTGAATGATTCCGATATCCTTGCGATGAACGGAGCTTCTGCTGCTCTCGCAATCTCTGATATCCCGTTTGACGGTCCGATCGGAGCAGTGCGCGTAGGTATGGTTGACGGTCAGTTCGTAGTTAACCCAACGTTCGAGCAGCGTGAAGTCAGCGTTCTTGACCTTGTTTACGTTGGTAATAAGCAAGACGTTATCATGATCGAGGGAGCGGCTAATGAGCTTCCTGATGAAGAATTCAAGAAAGCTCTCCGCTTCGCTCAAGAGCAAGTTCAAATCCTCATCGCATCTCAAGAAGAGCTCGTGAAGCTCTGTGGTAAAGAAACCCGTGAGTATGAACTTACGCTTGCTAAGGAAGATCTCCTAGAAATCGCTTATGAAGTCGCTGGTGACCGTATTGAGGAAGCGATCTACGCTCCATCTAAAGTTGCTCGCGGCAAAGCTGTCGGTGCGCTGAAGAAAGAGGTAGAAGCCGCAATGAAAGCGAAAGATCCAGGAGTTTCTGACTTCGACATCGACCAAGCGTTCGACTACCTTCAGAAGAAAGCCTTCCGTGTTTCTATCATGGAAAAAGGAATCCGTGCAGACGGACGTAAGATCGGAGATCTTCGTGAGCTTACTGGTGAAGTCGGTCAGATTCCTAAGGTTCACGGTTCCGCCCTCTTTGCACGTGGTGAGACTCAAGCTCTCTCCCTCGCAACACTTGCTCCTGGTGATGAAAAACTCTACATGGACAACTATGCAGGTGGTGAGGATTCTAAGAACTTCTTCCTCCACTATAACTTCCCTCCATTCTCGGTAGGAGAGTGTGGCCGCTTCGGTGGTCAGAACCGTCGTGAGATTGGACACGGAGCACTTGCTGAGCGCTCTATCGCGCCAGTACTTCCAGACCCAGAGGACTTCCCATACACCATGCGTATCAGCTCAGAGATCATGTCCTCAAACGGATCGACTTCAATGGCGACAGTTTGTTCTGGTTCGATGGCTCTCATGCAGGCTGGTGTTCCTCTTAAGGCACCAGTAGCTGGAATTTCATGTGGTCTTGTGACCGAGAAGAACGAGGCGGGTGAACTCCTTGATCACAAGCTCCTTCTCGACATCATCGGATCAGAGGATTTCTTCGGTGACATGGACTTCAAACTCTGTGGAACGAAGGCAGGTGTTACGGGATACCAACTCGACCTTAAGCTCCCAGGTGTCTCTCTCGACATTCTTGAAGCAGCCATCGACATCACGAAGAAAGGGCGTTGCGACGTTCTCGACTACATGGACACGATCATCAGCGAGACGAGCGGAATGAGCGAAAACGCTCCCCGTATCGAAACGATGAAAATCGACCCATCCAAGATCGGCGAACTCATTGGCCCTGGTGGTAAAAACATCCGTAACCTCCAAGCCGAATCTGGCGCGGAGATCTCTGTCAGCGATGACGGAACCGTGCAAATCTACGCTGCCAAAGAGGAAAGCATGAAGCGTGCGCACCAACTCCTCAGCGACATGTTCGCGGAAGTCGAGATCAACAAAATCTATGTTGGTAAGATCGTAAGCACCACGAAGTTCGGCGCATTCATGCAAGTTCTTCCTGGTAAAGACGGACTCATTCACATCTCTGAACTCGCTCAAGGTCGTGTTGAACGCACCGAAGACGTTGTCAAGGTAGGCCAAGACGTTACCGCTAAGTGTATCGGAGTGGACGAAAAAGGACGCGTGAAAATGAGTATTAAAGCAGTAGCCGGTGGTAAGCCAGCCGCTGAGAAAAAGAATGATACTCCATCTGAAGACGAAGAAGTTGTTGAGTTCACCCTCGGGTAAGCTGTAGCACTTCATATCAGAATCAAAAACCGGGCTCCAGTGCTCGGTTTTTTTGTGCTCTTGACTAATGAACCGCAATAGCGGTAAGCACCATGTATGACGATCGAGGAATTCAGAACCAAACTCTCTCAAGCCCCTAAGAGTATCGAATTTGCAGACACCATGGCGGTGATTGAGGCAAATTATGATTTCACTCCTACGGCGTTCATCAATGGCGATTTAGAAAACCAGGCAGGGGAGAACTCAGGGTCCTGTAAGCTCTTCAGCTTTGCCAAGGAGCAAGGGTTAACGCAGGAAGAAACCCTCGCCTGTTTTGGCCCCATTTACTACGAAGAAGTCCTCGGCGACCCCGATGGATCTGGCCACCAGAATATTCGTAACTTTATGAAAACTGGGTTTGAAGGCCTATCCTTCAGCGGGGCTTCTCTATCAGCCATCTCTTAAATTTATCATTTCGGACTTAAGTCCTCTTGTCACCAAAAGCGGAGTTTGCCATAATGCCGCATGCCCTCCAAGTATCGCGTTTCCCCAGACCAAGAGTTTACCGTTTCAGAATGCCCGACGAGTCCTCCTAGTGATGCTCCTGGCAAGAAAGCGCTGAAGAGTGAGTTAAAGGATCTTGTGGAAGAGCTCGATGACTTACAGCGTGTGTTATACGCCGATGACCGTTTCTCGCTCTTGCTCGTCTTTCAAGCAATGGATGCGGCGGGGAAAGATAGCACAATTCGCTCTGTCCTCAGCGGCGTAAACCCGCAGGGCTGTCAGGTTTATTCCTTTAAAAAACCCTCCAAAGAAGAGCTGGAGCACGACTTTCTGTGGCGCACTGCCAAGAGTCTTCCCGAGCGCGGGCGGATCGGAGTGTTTAATCGGAGTTACTATGAGGAAACGCTCGTGGTGCGGGTGCACCCAGAATACTTAGGCGGCCAGCGTATTGCGATTCCTGAGAAGCTAGAGGACCTGTGGGAAGAGCGTTACCGTGCGATTCGTGAGCATGAGCGCCACCTCGCCCAAAACGGCACCGTCATCCTCAAGTTTTGGCTCAATGTCTCTAAGGATGAACAGAAAAACCGCTTTCTCGACCGCCTGCAGAATCCGGAGAAAAATTGGAAGTTCGAAGCCGGAGATATAGCCGAGCGTGGACACTGGGACGAGTATATGCACGCCTATGAGAAAATGATTCAGGCCACCTCGACCGACTACGCCCCATGGCACGCCATTCCCGCCGATGATAAGCCCTACATGCGCACAGAAGTGGCTAAAATCATCACCGAGAAACTCAAAAGCCTCGGTTTACGCTACCCCGAAGTTGCCGATAAGGAAAAAGCCGATTTCGCGCGCTTTGAGGAGATGTTGCTCAACGAGGAATGATTATAAAATCATCGCAACCTTATACAAGACATGTCTATACTAAGTGCCTAAGGTAAGACTATGTCAATAACAGGAGAAACAACACACAGCAAGCTCATCGGGTATTGCTTACTCATCTTTGGGTTCACCGGAGCGCATCGATTTTATTTTGGAAAGACAATCACCGGGACGATCTGGCTTTGCACCCTAGGGCTTTTCGGCGTGGGCTGGATTATCGATATTTTTCTCATGCATCGGATCGCCCGTGAAGCGGATCAGCGTTTTGATCAAGGGCATTATAACTACTCCGTAGCCTGGTTACTTCATACCTATTCAGGCTTCTTCGGAGCACACCGTTTCTATCTTGGAAAGTGGATTACGGGCCTACTTTACCTTTGTACCGGAGGGTTATTTGGAATCGGTTGGATTTACGACTTCTACACGCTGAACTCCCGGGTCAGTGAGAAAAATGAGGCAAGCACCTCAGCCTGGTGGGATCGTTTCCTCTCGTAAAGGGTAGGGTGCTTTCGCCGAAAGCACCGCGACAAGCCAGTGACCGGGAAAACTACTGGGCTTTCAGTGCTTCAATATGTGGCGTATATTGTGTGTGAGTGGGTCTATATGCGGCAGCAAGCCTCGGCGAGAGTTTTTGCTACTTGAGTTAACTCTTCCGCAGCGCCTCGATCCGCTGAAGCACCGGTGGGTGCGAGTATTCAAGAAAGACCAGTAGAGGATGCGGTGTTAGGTTAGAGAGATTCTGCGCGGAGAGCTTCTTCAGGGCACTGATGAGGTGCTCAGGTGTGCCTTGGTGCACCTTGGCGTAGTGATCTGCCTCGAACTCGTGCTTACGGGACCAGAGATTCATCGCCAACCCGATCAGGAAGGAAATGGGCTGAAAGAGAATCCCAAAGAGGGCAAAGCCAACGTAAAGGGGCTGCGAATCGGTAAACTCAAAGGCCTCGTAAATCGTGCGGCTAATCGCAGTGTCAGGCGAGGTGAAGAGCCCGATGAGATAGAATATCGCCGCCATTTGTACTACGGAGAGTACCATGCGCTGCACGATGTGCTTACACTTAAAGTGCCCGATCTCGTGTGCCAAGACCCCCACCAGCTCTGGAATGGATTGCTCCTTAATCAGCGTATCATAGAGGGCGATTTTCTTTTGCTTCCCGAAGCCAGTGAAGAAGGCGTTCGCCTTGGTCGAGCGCTTCGACCCATCGATGATAAAGAGCTCGGTCAGCGGGAAATCACATTTTTTTGCCATCGCCTCGATCTCTGATTTCAGCTCTCCATCCTCTAGCGGCGTGAACTTGTTAAAGAGCGGCATGATGTAGGTCGGCGCCAAGTAGGTGAGCAGGAGAGAGAAGATCGTGACCGCGATCCACGCCCAGAGCCAAGCATTACTAACGGCCCCGAAAATCCACAGCAAGAGCGCCAGGATCGGGGCTCCTAATACCACCGCGAGGAGGAGAGATTTCACCTGATCCCCCGCAAAGGTGCCCGCGGTCGTCTTGTTAAACCCGAACTTTTTCTCGAGCACGAAGGTGGAGTAGATCTCAAAGGGGAGTGAGATGATGAGGTTTCCGACAAAGAGGAGCCCTAAGTAAGTTAGTCCCGTCATAATGGGGCCAAACCCAAACCCTGTCACGCCGCCGTCTAGCCACACAAACCCACCGCAGAGCCAAAACCCAATCAGAACGAAAAGACTGAAGACCGAGGAGACGATATGAAACTTCGAATTCGCCTGCGTGTATTGTTGCGACTCATGGTATTTCTGCTCATCAAAGACGTCCGCAAACTCACTAGGCAACTCAGGCTTAGACGCTTTCAGGTTCAGAAGCGTCGCGATGAAATCCAGCTTCCAGAGCGCGATGAGGAGAACGATTAAAATAATTGCTAGGGGAGTCATTATATCTAGGAAGCTAAAGCCCTCTTTTCGAGGATGCACGCAGAAAAGAATTTGATTTTATGGAATCCCTTCGGGATAGATGTCTCTTCTCGCCATTCATTGATCTTGGATTCCTCCGATGTCTAGGTGATAACCTGCAACTCCCACCTCATTCGTTCTATTCGTGAAATTCGCGGTGAAAACCCTCCTTCTCATAACGGAAAGACGAGGCATTTTTCTGTGATGGTAGTAGAATAGGGATGACACTGGATAACGTTATTGGTAGCGTTCGTTTTGTAAAGAGATGATTATTGTTCGTAATAAGAGAGACTTGCGTCGCGAGCGGCAGAAGCAGAGCGGAAAGGTTGTGTTCGTGCCAACGATGGGGGCCTTACACGCGGGGCATCAAGCCTTGATGGAATGCGCGCGGCGAGAGGCGGGTAGTGAGGGGCTCGTGATTGTCAGTATTTTCGTCAACCCCACGCAGTTTGACCGCGCGGAGGATCTGGAGAATTATCCGAGCACTTTTAAGCAAGATTTAGCAGTTTGCGAGGCTGCGGGCGTAGATCTGGTGTTCGCTCCGTTGGCGGATGAAATCTATGAAGGCGACTCCTCCGTGGTGGTTACGGAGAGTATGCTCTCGACAACGTTATGCGGAGCGCGCCGACCGGGGCACTTTGATGGGGTTTGCACGGTGGTGCTGAAGCTCTATAACTTGACTCATCCGGACGTGATGGTGTTCGGGAAGAAGGACTTCCAACAGGTAGCGGTCATCCAGCGCATGGTGCGTGATCTAGATTTACCCGTAGAAATTTTACCGGTGGAGACGGTGCGCGAGGAAAATGGCCTCGCGCTTTCATCGCGTAATACCCGCTTGTCATCTGAGGCCTATGCCGAGGCTCCGTCAATCTACGCAACACTGCAGCAATGCGCGCGTGAGTTACAAGGAGGAGCAATGGAACCTGCCGAGATTCTGGGCCGATTTGAGGAAGTGTTTCAGGAACTACAGACCGAGACACGGATTGATTACGTGGAGCTTGTCGATGCGGAGACGATGCAGCCGCTGACAGAGTTTGGGAGTAAGGACGCGATTTTAGCAGTTGCAGTATTTTTTGACGACATTAGGCTTATCGATCATATCACGGTGCAGACGCCGTGAGCGGACGATTATGAGTATGGTTGAGACAGAATTTTTAGTCATCGGTGCGGGCATCGGTGGGTTGTCCTTTGCCCTGCGCGCGGCTGAGGTCGGAAAGGTTACGGTGGTGTGTAAGGGCAAGCTCCTAGATTCCAACACCGCGTGGGCCCAAGGTGGAATTTCCTCTGTGCTGGAGGAAAACCTGCGCGCAGAGGGCGACACCGTTGAAAAGCATATTCAGGACACCTTAGACGCTGGTGCAGGACTCTGTGATGAGGAAGCGGTGCGTGTGCTCGTCAAGGAGGGGAAGGAAACGATTGATGATTTGATTGCCCGTGGAGTTTGTTTTGATGAAGAGGATGGCGGGTACTCTCTTGGCAAGGAAGGAGGGCATAGTGAGCGCCGTATCCTTCATGTGAAAGATACGACCGGTAGGGCGATTGCGGAAGCGCTCGTGAATACCGCAAAAGCGCACCCCAACATCACACTATTGGAAGATCACTTTGCGATTGATCTCGTGACTTCTTCGCGCTTGGGCATGGTGACGGATGATCGGGTGCTCGGTGCCTATGTCTTAGAAAAAGCGACGGGCAAGGTGATTTGCTTTCGCTCCGATCGTGTGGTTTTAGCGACTGGAGGAAGCGGTAAAGCCTATCTCTACACTACAAATCCCGACAGTGCCACCGGTGACGGAGTGGCGATGGCGTGGCGCGCGGGAGCCAAGATTTCTAATATGGAATTCACCCAATTCCATCCCACCTGTTTCTACAATCCCGGTGCTAGCGGGGTAGAGGAGCGATCTTTCCTTGTATCAGAAGCGGTACGGGGTGAAGGCGGTATTCTAGTAGACCGTCATGGGCGTGATTTCATGCCGGACTATGATGAGCGGGGGAGTCTCGCTCCGCGTGATATCGTGGCGCGTGCGATCGACCAAGAGATTAAGAAAACAGGGGCGAACTGTGTGTATCTAGATGTAACCCATAAGCCAAAGGGCTTCATGAAGGAGCGTTTCCCCTTCATCTATGACAACCTCCTCAAGTATGGACTAGACGCGGAGAAGGACCCGATCCCTGTTGTTCCCGCCGCCCATTACCAATGTGGAGGCGTATTGACAGATCTCCATGGGAAGACAACGATCCGCGGGCTCTATGCCGTTGGAGAAGTGGCTTGCACAGGATTCCATGGCGCGAACCGATTGGCCTCGAATTCTCTTCTGGAGGCGAATGCGATTGCGCGCCGCGCCTTTGATGAGATTATGCGTCTCTATCCCCCCAACAAAGGGACGATGCCAGCGCCAGAAATCGCCCCTTGGAATTACGGAGATCTGACCCCACCCGATGAGCTCGTTAACATCTATCATAACTGGGATGAAGTGCGCCGAACGATGTGGGATTACGTGTCCATTGTAAGGACAGAAAACCGCCTGCGCCGCGCGGCCTTTAGGCTCAGGAATTTACGTATGGAAGTGCGTGACTTTTACTGGGGTTATCGTGTGAATTATGAGACCTTAGAGCTACGGAACCTCGTAGCGGTGGCGTCTCTCATGATCGACTGCGCTCAGATGCGAAAGGAGTCGCGTGGGCTGCACTACATGCTGGAATATCCAGAAAAAGTAGATTTACAGAAAAAAGATTCTATCCTGCGCCGATTTTAGAGTAGCGTGCTCCCTCTTTATGCCGCGTTGTGTTCTATTTTCTTTTGTGTTCGCCTGTCTCGCTATGAGTCAGAGTGTTTTTACGCCGACTCAAAAGCAATCCAAGTCGACCGGAAAAATCTTCAATTACGTCGGGTCGTGGAAAAAGGACATTACGGCGACTGTCTTTTGGATTGGAGAAAAGCCTTCAGGAGCCAACAAAACGCCGAATCATAAGTCTTCGTGGGATGTGAATTGGGCGAAGAACTTTGGAGGGTATGATAATCCAGATCCGAGTGCCCGCAGTGGATATCGCCCCAAGGCATTTAGGCCGGGTCAAAACCCATTTTACGTCGCGTTACCTTACAATGACGTGCTGAGTTATAGAACGCATAAGCCTGAGGCGAGCAAAGTCATTCCGTGGTTTAAGTATTACTTTGAACGTAAGGGGAAATCAGTTTGCAAAGGTATGTGGGTGCAAATCATCCATGATGGGAAATCATGCTTTGCGCAGTGGGAGGACTGCGGCCCATGGAATACTGATGATTACGAGTATGTCTTCGGGAAGAAAAAGCAGCCTAAGACGAAAAAGAACAATAACGCCGGAATTGATATTTCACCTGCAATCAGAGATTATCTAGGCCTAAAGTCAGGGCAAAAGTGCCATTGGCGCTTCGTCCCATATCATCGTATTCCCGCTGGCCCATGGCGACTTTATGGCACTAATAATCCCTTTGTTAATAAGGATGTTGTTCCAGTGGTGAGAAGAACAGGGTAGGAAATTCCAAGTATGAATTATCTCCAATCACAATCGAGTGATTTGATCTCGGAGATCGCGAGGTAACGCTTATTGGGGCTGGAGAAAAAGGCGCTCCAGAACCATTCTTCGACATTCGTCCAGCTCTTGCCAGACTCATCCATGATGATCGTCTTTACCTCCAGCTGATTTTTAGCGTTTCGCGCCTGATAGCATTCCCATGTGCGGCCTTGTGGATCGGTGGTGAACTCAGGCGCAGAGAGCTTGAACCCACTCGCGGAGAGGCACGTGCTCGTATTATGCAGTTTGCGCGTCGCTCCCTGGACTTGGCGAAAGATGAGAATCCCAGAGGCATGCTGGTAAGTCTCTAGGCGCCCCGGAAACTTGCGCGCAAACTCCTGCTCCAGCTGGGTCGGGGGGCATTTGGTGAGCTTCAGGGCTCTGTATTCAGCCGGAATCGCGATGGGTTCAGGTTGTTTCGTTTCGGCGGTTAGGGTGGGGTGTGAAGATAAGATCCAGGTCATATTTGTTATTAGAGTTAGGGTGATATAGATGGGGAGGGCATTAAGCGTTGGCATGGTGAGAAAGTCGTTGGCTGATGGTAATGAGGGCGAACACGCAGAGAGTATAGAGCAGCAATCCCACTCCCTCGTGTGTCCATTCAGGCCAGTGGACGAGACCGGCTTCGGGGAAGAACAGGGTCATCCCGCGCACAGAATTGGCGACGATGAGGAGGAAGAGGGCGAAGCTGTATAAGAGCAGACTGCGTTGCCACCTTAGGCGAAAGATGACGCTCAAAATGGCACTGAGCACGATCCCCACCCACAGCATGCGAACCCCGCTACAAGGAGGATCCACAAAGACCTGTTGGTGCTGATAGGCGAGCCCCGTTCCACTGACGAGAACCTCTAGGCCCACACTCTGTAATCCTAGCGCAGAGACTTCTGCCACCACGCGGCGGAGGGGATATCCGAGGAAAAACTGCATGGAGTCCAGCCAGGGTAAGGTGAGATAGCTGAGTGCGGTAATGCTAGGGTTTCTCAGATGCCCAAAGCGGTAGAGCAACACCGTGATCGCTACCACCGCCTTAATGAGCGCGGGGAGATGAAGCCCCCACGTGAGAGCATAAGCGCAAATTCCGAGCATGGTTAAGAGCTCTCGAGGCGTGGCCCTGGTCTTCGCCTGCGAGGCAAGCCAGAGGACACAGGGCAAGACTAAGACAGACAGGCCGGACTCCCCACCCGTTCCGATCCTGCGCACATACCAGAAGTAGGTCGGCAGAAAGCAGAGGACGATGCAGGCCGTCACGAGTGTTTCTTTCGTCATCGGAAGGCCTTGCGGGGAGGTTATTTTCGGTTGCGGACGCATAGGGTGGAGAAGAAGGAGATGAGTAAGAGCAGGGAGGTGCTAGGTTCAGGAATGCTGCCATTGTCTATGCCAAACACGCTAGAGGGTTGATTCGCGCGAATTTCCTCTACGCCAGTGTCGGCTTCGCGCTCGAATTTATCGGCTCGTTTCTCGGCCTGATCCAGTTGGCGGTGTTGGGCCTGATTCACGAGTACGATCATGGAGGAGTAGGACGTCACGATGTGGTGGCGCTGCGCGAGCTCATGGAGGACTGAGAGCTCTTCAGGGCTCACATTTCCTTCGGCCGATTTACGCTCGATGAGGAGTTTAGCAGCGATAGCGGCGGGTTGATGGGGCGTGTTTACCGGAGTGGGACTCTCCTCCAGACTCCAGCGATATGGGTTAAAGGCGGGCAGTTCTGCGAGCTTGGTGCCAATCCCTCCTTGAGAGGCTGTGATCGCATCTTGCACGCTATCGGTGTAAGCGGGTGCCAGCTTTCCGCCGAGGTGTAGAACATGGAGCGCGCCGTCCTGTGGCGTCCAGGCTCGGTTGAGCTGGGCATCTGAGCTCACCTCATAGCCTCCCTCATCCGTGAGAAGGAGAACGACCTCAAACTGTTGGGAGAAGGTTGTCGCGAGGAATTGGTTCAGGATTTGCGAACATTCTAGCGTTCCGTAGAAACGCGCTTCGCTGAGATCGCTGATTTCGTGAAGCGTGGTGGCATTCGGGGAGGCGAGATAGAGCTTAGAGGTGTTCGGTAATTCCGCCATCGTTTTCGCCCAGGCCTCTGCATGTGCCCGCATACTATACGAGCCATCGATGATGACACAGATGCGTCCCGAGAATCCCTGTTCGACCGCTTGCTTGGTGAAGATCTGGTCCTCTAGGGTGAGCTTCGTGATGGTCTCCTTATTCGGCGTTCCCTGGATGATAGAGGGCAACCATCGGTCGCAGAGCCAGCCTGAGGTTTTCCGGTTACATCTCCGCTGAATCGAATCAGCGAACTCCGTGTTACGTTTCTCGAGTAAGGTCGGCATGGGAATGGTCGCCCCATCTTTGATGACTTGGAATTCCATCCAGAGGTAGAGCTTGTCCGCGTGCACATCAGCGCTCCCGAAGTCCCGTTGCTTACGTGGGATGGGGAACACCCGCAGGCGGTATTGGCGGGGCCCGACTTGCTCCAGAAGCGCGGGGTCTACGCGGCGGCGTTTCTGGGCCTTGTAAACCTCTTGCGCTGCTCCTCGGGGAGAAACTCGATACTTAAAGGCCTTCGACTTATCGGGCGTGTTGCCGAGATAGAGCCCATTGATGGCCGCCTCTGGCGGGAGACTAAAGTAGTAGAAGGACTCTTGTTGCTGAAAGGTGTTGTTCTCATAGGTCTCAAAGAGCTCCACCTGTGCCCAGCTTCCATGATCCTCCACCTGTAAGGATTGTGCCGTCACGGAGACGCTGCGATCCTCCAACTCCAGGAGGCCGGCTTCGGTTTCCGTCCGTTCGTAATGCGCTTCCATCGCGTGCTTAATCTTCACACGCTCCGCCTTCTGGATCGCGGTATCAAAGAGGCTCTGATAGGCTTGCTCCGCATGCACGCCATCGTCTGGATCGCCATAATAGACGAAGGGCGAGAGCAGGTAACAATAGACCTGCGTCCAAGGGCGCGAAATCCAGTGTGCCTCATTACCAGAAACCCCTCGGAACCAGTTCTCAAAGACTCTCACCTCCTGATGCAAGGGGTAGCGGTAGCGATGCAGGTAGGCATCGGTGAGCTGGGCCTTAAGTTTCGTCAACTCCTCATCAGAGGCGTCCGCGAACTTCCCTGACTCCGCAAGTTCCGCAATCTTCTGAATCTCTGGTGGGCGGTTGAGCTGAGAGGCGCTAAAGAGACCTACCGAAAGGACCACCGCGGTCGTTACTGACCAGCCTACTCGAACCCGTTTTGATTTAGCTGCCCACTCCCACCAGGTGCGCAAGGTCATCATCAGGAACGCCACCGGTGCGATAACCACCACCACGACCGTGAAGGCCGCAAAAAAGGCGAATATCGAACCGAAGATGCCCAGATAAACCATGGCGGCAAGCATCTCAAACAGATCTTCACTCAGCAGAACCCAGATGATGGATTGCAGCATGCTCCAGCACATCGGAATCACAAAGAGCAACCCCACCAGACCGAGCGTCAGCGACATCCACAGGAGAATCCCTTGTGGCACGAACTCCCACTTCTTTCGCCTTTGGCCTGCCTGTTTCTTCTCGGTAACTAAGGTAAAGCCCAGATAGGCGATCGTCACCGCACACATCCCGAGGAAGAGATCAGCGGTCCACAGATTCTCTTTCAACACAAAGGCCCGAAAGAAAAAGAGGAGCATGAGCGGGATTTCGACCCCGTAAAAGTAGCGAAACAAGAGCCGCCCGTTCTGGTGGTATTTTATCCCGAGCAGGACAGAAGCGATCGGGATCAGCCAGAGCCCAAGAATCCCGCCGTAAATCCCCAAGGGCATCTCTCCAGTGAGTGCACTTATCGTGCATTCTCCTAGAAAGTTTGGCATAATGCCAAAAACGGACAACCCACAAAAGAGCACGTTCCAGATCCAAAAATGCGAATGGTTGAAGAAACTCAGCCGTGCTCTGAGCGTTTCGCTCTTATAGATTTTCCCTAGTTCCGCTTTGACGCCCGATGCTAATGTATTCAGTAATTCTCTCATTCCTGCCTATGACAGCAGGTCCCTTTGAAGAATGAATGAAGGCTCTGTGAATTTTAGGTGAATTCGGCGGAAGGGGAGGTTTTTGTCCGCAGATTATCGCAGATTTTTTTAGGGAGTGTTGGGGCGTTAATGGGATATCCTCCAGAATATGGACGCACGACCTATTGAAATTAAAAGAGTCTTTCCCTTTGGAGTGCTTCTAATTCTTCAATGCGACCTCGTATCCTCATAAAATCTTGAACTCAGTCCTAAAAACCGCTTTCTTTTTTATACGCGGACAGGCTTACTGAATAATTGTTAAACAAGTTTATGATAGAGTTAATGCATCAGCCTTTTAATGGGCATCTTGGAGACCAGCTGATAGAGTTGTTAGGCTCTGCGGAGTACGACACTTTTACTATAGCTGTAGCATTTGCTAAGAGCAGCGGCGTTCTGAGAGTTAAGGAGGCTCTTGAGAAGTTTAGAGCGAGCGGAGGAAAAGTTTATGTCTATGTAGGTATTGATCTTGGCGTAACTTCATATGAGGCCCTAACGGCATTGCAGCTTTGTACTGACTCGTTAAGTGTTGTGCATGCGGAAAAAAGCCAGACATTCCACACTAAGGTTTATCAGCTTTTAGGTAAGAAAAAGGGAATTATAGTCGTTGGCTCACACAATCTGACGGGTGGTGGTCTGTGGTCTAATTTTGAGAGTTCAGCTCATATACCAGTAGACACGTCTAAGGATAGTGACCTTGAAATATTAAAGGTTCAGGATGACTATTTTAAAAGTCTCGAGTCGCTACAAGACTCGTTCAAGAAGCTAGATTCTAAAAAAGATATCGAAGTTCTTCTAGAAGGTGGCTACATTTCTAAAGAAGTGACTCAGCGTGTAAACTCTTTTAAAAGGACTGTTAAAAGTAAAAAAGGTGAGCGACTATTTGGCAATGGTATTTCCGTAAAAGTGCCTCGTGTCGGTATCCAAAACAGACAAAATCAAGAAGATACCGCCAACGCTAAAAAGGAGCAAGTGGCTGAGCTTCTAAGTGAGCATAGCGAGATTCTATGGTTTGAAACTAGAAAGTTAACAGGTGGCTCGAGAAATATTCTCGATTTATCGAAAAAGTCTTTAGTCGAAAAAGGAGACCCTAGTGGGACGCCATTTGAACTGGACGAAGCTAATTTCATGCGTGGGGCTGTAGAGTTCTTCGGCATAAATCCTGAAAACACCCATATACGAAAAGATATTACTCTCAACTTTGAGGGAATTGATTTTTCTGAAAATACGATCCTTTACCCTGAGGGAGATAAAGCAAATGGGACATGGCGCCTCCAAATAAAGGGTGTCAGCTCCACGGGCACGCCTATCACAGATTATTTTCGGACTAAAGGTGAGGATAATTACTTGGTGAATAAGGTCGTAACGTTCACAAAAATCACTGAAGACTATTATGAGATTTCTGTATTTTCAAATTCTGAATTAGAAGACTTCAAGGAAGTATCATCTATAACCGCTCGGAACGGCAGGAATAATAGAGCTAAGTATTTAGGCCTTTTTTAAAACCTACTTAACCATTCTTCATGTTTCCCTTTACGAACACCACTTATCCCTCCTTTCGCACCACCAAATCTAAGTAGAATAGAACCATCATTCATCGGGATTCCTTCTGAGACGAACAGAGGAACATCGTTAATTTCCTTAAACTTATTTACAAAAGTATTAAGGTCGAAGTCGAAAGCATACTTAGTCGTGCTCTGATAAGGGGGGTCCACATATACGACGGTGTTAGAAGGTAAAGTGCTATCAAGAATACTCATTATATCCATGTTTATACATGTAACACCCTGCATCCCAGACATGAGAGCCTTTATTCTTCGAACCAGTTCTGTAGGGCCGGGCTGCATTGGATTAGCGGGGCTCCGGCGGACGCTTGTTGCGGTTGGCTCCCAGTAGTCTCTAAAGAACGCATTCGCCCAGAACTCACCGTTGCGCCAAATCTGCTTCCCCCCAAAGGAACAAGCCTGTAACAAGGGGTAAATTACGGCTTCATCTTTGCCGACAGGGGTAGCTGCGAGGCGTGCCATGTGTGCCTTGAAGTCTCGTTTATCATTCGGCAACTCTGAGATAAGCTGTTCGAAAGCTCCTATGTTAAACGATCCTGCGCCGATTGCAGACCAAAAAACCCCCCAGGAGCTGATATCTAGCATCGAAATGCGTGATGGGTTTATCCCCCTGTTGACAAGTTCTATAGAAACGGCACCCGAACCACAGCATAAATCATAAAAGTGCGTGTTAGATCCTTTACCCGCTTGTAATAAGTGATCGACGACTTGACTAGCGATGCGTTGCTTTCCGCCTTGATATGAACATGCTACACGTATTTTATGCTTCATGAGGATTTCCGGCGGATAAAAATACGAGCGTAAACACGTTTCCCGTTAATAATTCCTACACCTCCCTTGTCATTTGGGTGTAGGCGATATTTAACGTCTGTCAGAGTTTTGGGTGAGACGTTAGTACGTGCGTTTCCGTTAGCAAGCATAACGATCTCAAATTGGCTAGGGTCGTATTTATCGAGAAAAGTGATAGGTACCCCCATTATGCCGTCATAATCAACGGGGATATTTTGCGTTCTTCCAACTTCTATTGCATTATAGTTTTCGTATTTTGGATAGTCATTGTTATTGTAAGTACATTCTAATTTTAGCGGCTGTAGACTCCTACTAGTATTGAGGTTTGTAAACCATCGAACCCCTTTAACCCGTATATATCGCTTACCGTTTTCGTCGATGCCACAGCCTGTCGCATTAAGCGGGTAACTATCTGGAACAAAAAACTTACGATCTCCTGAACGTATAGATTCACCATACCAGACTTTATTATCACGAAAAAGCGGGAAAATCTCTTTAGCCGTAGTCGCATTCATATTTCCGAGGATGATAAAATCCTTCTCATGGTCCTTTAGCATATCAATGAAATCTCGGAAAAGACTGAAAGGAGGATTAGTAGCCACTATATCAGACTCTTGTAACAGTGTCTTACATTCATCCGACCTAAAGTCGCCATTGCCTGAGAGGTGTTCCAGGTGGTTCTCTGGCATATCAAATAAAGATTCTAAATCTAGTGAACCATCAGGCCTGACTAAGGAATCGTCAGGAACCTTTTTTACTACTGCTTTGTAGGCATTCGATCTTCCCTCTAGCGGATATTCTAGCCCAGCTAGGGATGACTCTGCATAACAGGTAGACGTGAGAGAAGCTAATCCAATGCTGTTGAAATGAATGACAAAAAACCGAAAAAACGCAGACTCGAAAGGGTCATCACAATTACATAATATCGCTTTCCCCTTTAGCTGCTCTTGATGGTTCAGCATTTCCTTTTCTACGTCTTCATATTGGGTATAGAATTCGTCTTTCTTAACAATAAATGCATTGTTAAGTCTGGCGTTAGCATTGCTAAAGGCTGGCTGTGGGCGACAACCCTTAATCTCAAACGGCATTGATCCCTCACGATCTACCGCTTTGAGAAATGTATTGATAGCGGCGGACATACTTATTCCAATATCATCGAACACCTCATTTGCTCTTTTCTTAACATCTGGGTCGATGCGAATTGTAGTAGTGGGTTTGGTTGACATCTTGAATCTCTACATTAATGAGTTACAATGTAGCACGATAAATAATATGGTGCAAGTTCTAATTAACACGTGTTTTCAGGCGCGTGTTGCCTCAAATTACGAAGTGAGATACAGTTAGGGAATTGAGCATGGAATCGTGAATTTCTGTAGAATAAAAAGAGTCCGGCCCTTAGCAGGGGCAATCCCTTTGCAGGCGGGAATCGGGTTGGCTTTTTGAAAAGCTCTACGGATTACGATCCCCCATGAGGCAGTATGATTAGAAAGCTGTTTTGGCCGTCTTGGGTGCTATAACGGACTTTGCCTTGGTGAAGTTCCACCGCTTCTTTTACGAGCGCGAGGCCGATGCCGCTTCCTTTTCCTTGGGGCGTGTTCTGTAAGGAATATAAGCGATCAAATATGCGTTCGCGGGCGTATTCTGGAACGAGTTCACCTCCATTGCTCACGGCAACATGGACATGCTCGTTTGTCTCAGTCAGCGAAACTTCTACCTGCGCTCCGTGGGGAGAGAACTTGATGGCGTTTTCCAGTAGATTCTGGAAGGCAGCCCGGAGGAGGAAGGAGTCGCCTAGGTAGGAAACAGGTGTTAGGCTGGATATGAGGGGCACTTCCTTCGTTTTAGCGATGGGGGCGTATTCGGTCATTAAGCCTTCGAGAAGAGTGTGCAGTGGCACTTTTTCGCTCCGCTCTAGCTCGGACATGCCTTCCATTAAAGAGAGCTGCTGGAGGCGACTGAGCACCTTTTCGGAGCGATCTACCTCGCTCACGATTGTTTTTAGAAAGCGATCGCGTTGCTCCGCAGGCAGATCTTCCTCCAGTAATTCCGCGGAGGCCTTGATGGCAGAGATGGGGCTTTTGAGTTCATGCGAGAGCGTTTGCACGTAATTCTTGGCGTAGGCCCGGCCCTCGAGCGCTTCTCGCATCGTGCGGAGTGCGGTTCCGAGAGTGTTGATCTCGCGTCCTTTTCCGAGCTTTGGGAAGGTGGGGCGCTGGCCATCGATGACGTCGCGGGCGTAACGCGTGAGCTTCCCGATGGGGCTGTAGACCCAGAAAAACACGCCTGCAACGAACAAGATCATCCCGATCGCCATGAAAATGCAGACGGTCAGAATCTGGCTCCGACGCTCCAGCACAAAAGGCATGATGTCACGCTGGGCCTTATAGACACTGAGCACGCCGATGATTTCGCCTCCTTGCCGAATCGGGGCGCCGACATACATGATGGAGCTGAACTCATCGCCTTCATCGAGCCGGCTGGAGCGCGCTCCGTATTCTCCGCGCAGGGTCTTGAGCACGTTGTTAAAGTTGGCATGGTTTTCGCCTTTCAAGCTGTCGTTATTAGAGTCAAAGATCACCTGCCCTTGGGCATCGGTGATGTAGTGATTCAGTCCAACCTTCTTCTTATCCAGATTGTAGATTTTCACCTCAGTGGAGAGCGCAGGAGAGGAGGTAGGAAAGAGTTGCCTGCACAGCTCTGCGCCAAAGGGCTGATCGGGCGAGAGATGATGCTCTACTTGTTGTGCCAGCCGTGCCGAGACATCGACCATGATTTCCTCTGAAGCCTGGAGTGTCTGTGTCTCGAGATCCGTTAACAGATAGCGAATGAGAACAATAAACCCGAGCCCAATGTTCAAGCACACGAGGAGTAGAATCACTTGTGAGGGGCGGATGGGGAGCTTCATAAGACCGCAGGATTATACGCATACCCGAGGCCGCGCCGGGTTTCGATGAGGTCGGGCGCCCCCGCATTCCGTAATTTGGCGCGAATTGCCTTCACGTGTGCATCGATCACGCGATCCATGGCCGCGCCGTAATCATCGCTAATCTCCGTCAAAAGCTGATCGCGGTTAAAGACTCGCTCGGGCTGGCTATGTAAGGCGCGGAGTAGTTGGTATTCAGCCTTCGTCAGTTCAAGGTTCTTGCCATGGAAAAGAAAGAGGCACTTCTGCGCATTATGGGTGAAGCCAGTCGTGGCCTCAGGTGGCGTAGATTGCTCTGGGGCCATATTTGTGCGACGTAAGATAGCCTTGACTCGGGCGACTAGTTCTCGAGGGCTAAAAGGCTTGGTCACGTAATCGTCGCCACCGATCTCTAGCCCGACCACGCGGTCGATTTCCTCCGCGCGGGCGGTAAGGAACAGAATGGGAATCTGCGAAAAGGTGCGCACCTCCTTACAGAGATCAAAGCCGGTGCCATCAGGTAACCCGACATCGAAAATCCCAAAATCGAAAGCCTCGTTCCGTAGCCTCTGCTCCGCTGCTTGACAGGTATTAACATGAGACACCGAGAAGCCATCAGACTCGAAGGCGTAAATAATGGTCTCCGCAATCGCTTGCTCATCCTCTAGCAGCAGAATTTTCATCTTATGCATTCTTGCACTGAGGCGGGCCTGTTGCCAATGACTTTTCGAGGTATTAATGCTATCACGAACCGATTAAGAGGACTTCCTCCTTCTCTAGTTCGGTAAGCTTTTGGAGATCTTTCGCGTGCTTGAAGACGATCGTTGCTAGGATTACTAGCATCGGCACGAGGATGACGACAAAGCCCCAGCCCATAATTTTGGCAGTGCCTTGGTTGTAAAGCTCGCGCGCATTCTCGGCGGTGAAGTCGAGATTGCCGAGGAAGAAGTAGGCGAGGGCAATATTCAGAATGGCACTGATGATAAAGCTGGAGCAGAAGAAGAGGGTGTTGGTGAGGAGGAGCTTGTTGTAGGCCGCGTCCTTGCCGAGTTCTTTGACTTTCTTCTCGACCCGACCGATGTCGAAGATGCCTTCATTATAGATAAATTCGCGAAAGAGCGGGCCCTTCGTCCAGTGGGAGGCGAGGACGACCCCACCGAGAATCAGAGGTTGCACCGCTTCCTTGATCCCAAACCAAAAGGCGGCGTCCGGCTTCACGGTGCCATCGTCATTCCAGAGATAGAGTGTGACTCCACCTGTAAGCAGAACTGAAAAGAGGCCAATGCCGGAGAAGAGGTTGAGTTTCTTGGTCTTGATAAAGTGGTAAATCCCGTAGGCGAGGGGAATGAGAAGAGCGATTAATAGCGCCTTGTGTGGTCCGACGTGCCATGCCTTAACGCTTTCGACCATACTGGGGTCTTTACTCATCTTTGAGAGCACCAAAACAGGGATCAACACGTTGACCATGATGTTCACGAGAGGGTTCTCGTCTTTCTTTTTTGCTTCTGCCATGGGCTAGATCTAGGAGAGATTCTGGGCTGGGGCAAATCTTATTATGCCTAAATCTACCAGGTTACTTGATAATGACCTTGCACCCGGGGCGAATGTAATTTGGCAGCTTGACGACATCCCAATTTGCCATGCGGATGCAGCCTGAGCTTCTGGTGCGACCGATCGTCTCTGGCTGGTTAGTGCCATGAATCCCGACCGACCTCGCACTGAGCCCATTCCAGAGGACTCCTACAGGGTTGTTAGGCCCTCCTGGGACATTGTAGACCTCAGATTCCTCAGAGCGGCCCTCGCCTTTGAGCACGAGCGGGTCGTATCGCCATACGGGATTAGGGACAGAGTTTTTCACGACCCATTCGCCATACCGAATCTGATCTTCCTTACCAGGAGTGATGGGGAAAAAGGCGAGCATTCGCGGGGAGAATCCACCCTCATCGCGATAAACGTGTAAGGTTTTATTCTTGGTGTCCACGATCGCAAAGTTGGCGGCTAGACTAGGGTCCGCTTTATTGGAGGAAGTCTTGAGGGTTTCGATTTTGAAGGGCGTGACATTAGGGACGACCACTTTTTTTCCAGGACCTAGGTTATTGACGGTCTTGGTCGAATTCATGCGCTTGAGCGCCTTCTCCGAGGTATGATAGCGCTCTGCAATAAACTCATGGTAATAGCGGTAGCTGGCTTTCTTTTCCTCTGCCATGAGGCGGTATTTGTAGGGTAGTTCCGGGTTGGTGAAGCCTTCCCCCATGTCAGGAACGGAGATTGTCTTGAAGGGGATCTTCTTGTGCGCAAAGGCATGCTCAAGCACGACGCTAAAATCATCGTAGCTCTTATACCCGATCGTGTCATAATAGGCTTGGATCGCCTTGCGAGTGAAGCCCCCGATGGCGCCATCTAGGATTCCGGGACCAAAGTCATGTTCGTCCAGAAAGATTTGGATCAACATTTGCTCGCCCGTAGAGAGTTTTTTAGGCGAGGTGGAAATCGGTTTCGTGCTGGGGGTCCAGAGAATGTGTGATACTATGTAATTTACATTTGGCGTCACCTTTTCTACCTTCTGAGCGGGACTCAAGTTGAAGGTTAATATGAAGAGGATAATGTATCGAACAATGTTAGACATAGGCTGCGCCCTTTAGACAAGCAAAGAGTAACTGATATTCACAAAATAGGAAGGAGAATTTATATGAGTCAATTACACGGCGGCATGGGATACATTATCAATATTTATGATCTGAGTGATACGAGCCAGATTGTGCATTTTTTTCTCGCGGAAAACGGGATCGTTAAGGCGGTTGCCAAAGGGGCAAAATCGCCGAAAAGCGCATTTGCCGCTTCTCTAGACCTATTTAATGCGGTGGAGATCTCCTACCAACATGCTCGAGGAAGTTCAGACCTGCATACATTGAAGGAGATTAAGGTGCAAAACAGACTGGAGGGCGCGCGTGGTTCCTACCCGAGGCTGTTAGTGGCCTCTTACTTCAGCGCCCTCGTGGATTATTGGCTAGAGTCGGAGCAGGACTCTGGCCCCGTCTTTGACCTGTTTTCACGCGCGCTCGGTTACGTAAACGATGGTGAACTCAGCTGGAAAGGGGTTACGTATTTCGAGCAGGAGCTATCCCGCCTCCTAGGATACTCGAACCGTGCCGAGGAAGTGCGAAAACTCTATCAGTCTAGTAACCGCCTCAACAAACTCCGCGACCAAGTGGAAAAGGCGTGGCGTAACAAGTAAGAGTGTCTGACTAGAATGGCACGAACTTGAGAGGATGGTCGTGAGTAAATCTTGGGGCCTGTTTTACGTGATTTCTCCTCCGGAAAGCCTTGCCAACTGTTCGTGCAAGTTTCCTCAAAATGGACTGAAGGGTCATGAGATATCAGCAAGCCCAACCGAAGCCCGATTTTGTGCCAGCAAAATGAGAGGGCGCAGGGTTGGGTGAAGATGGGATGAGACGAACTCGCCTCTCAAAAAGCAGAGATTACAGGCTCGTTTCCAGAGGCGAACCTCAAACCCGTCTCGCTGTTAAATTCGTAGCTGGGACGAGCTGCGCCTCAAGAAGCAAACACAATAACGCATCTTACCTTTCGTTGCTCTGATTTATCCCATCTGGACCTAGGGCTGCAGATCATTCGCTCGCGCTCACGATCTTTACCCTAGGCTTGTCTATTGAAAGGTGTGTTATAATTAGCTCGGAAAGTAGGAGATGAGTTCGAACCCTAGGCAAGTTTTGTGTTCACTGCACAGAGACTGCTTGTCAGCAAGAACCTCTCCTACCTTCCTCGCTTTATT
>CALKLP010000093.1 GCA_937991965.1 uncultured Verrucomicrobiales bacterium | reverse complement strand
GTGTGTGGAGGCTTTTGATCACGTGGATGATGCGTGGTCATCAAACTGCTGTTTGCGGAGGTTGCTGACACACACGCGCCACTTAAAACTGTGACCGTGAGAGGCAGAGCGTCCCCCTGGGTGACCGATAGCCTCATCTCCATGACATGGGAAAGGGACCATCAGAAACGCATCGCGGAGAAACATGGAAACCCCATTGGCTGGGCTAAGTATAGAAAACTTAGAAATTTGGTAAACCGCGAATGTGAAAAGTTGAAGAGGGATTACTTCAGGAATCAAATTTCAGAAAATCGACATGATCCTGCAAAGCTCTGGTCAACCCTGAAACAGGCGATCAATTCAAAGGGCAAAGAGTCCATTTCCGGTGTCGTGGAGAATGGGGTTACGGTCACCGATGCGCCATCTATCGCCCGAGCCTTCAATGACTTTTTTGCTACGATCGGTTCTAAACTGGCAGCCAAGTTTCAAGGTTGTCCTTTGAATATTCTTTCCGATCGTGTGGACGACACGTTTTATTTTAAGGCAGTGGAGAGTGAGTATGTGAGAAGACAGCTTCATAGTCTTGCCGCTGGAAAGGCCACTGGACTTGATGGCATTCCTGCCAGACTTCTGAAGTTGTCTGCTGATTACATATACTCGCCCCTCACTTTCCTGGTTAATATGTCCTTGTCTACAGGAAATTTTCCGAGTGATTGGAAGCGAGCCAGAGTCACTCCACTGTTTAAGGCTGGTGCTAGGGATGACGTCGGCAGCTACAGACCGGTCTCAATCCTCCCAGTTGTATCCAAGCTTCTTGTCAGCGGGTAGTACATGATCAGCTGTATCGAGGTCTTGCCTCTGGTGACCTCTTGTCAAAGTGGCAATCTGGGTTCCGGCCTGGGTTTTCCACTACCACTGCAGCCACCTACTTGGTTGATGATATACTCACCGGGATGGATGGCAAGGGCAAGTTGAAAAGACTCACAGGGGTAGTCTTTTTGGACCTTAAGAAGGCTTTCGATACGGTTGACCACGGAATCCTTCTCTCTAAGATGGAGCATATGGGGGTGAGGGGGACCGAGCTGGCGTGGTTTGCGTCGTACCTGGCCGACCGACAACAGTGTATGAAAATCGGCGACGTAGTGTCAGATGGGCGGGGGATTGAGTGTGGAGTCCCTCAGGGCTCGATACTCGGTCCTCTGCTCTTTACATAAATGATGTGACACACGCCGTAAGTAGATCAAAGGTGATTCTGTATGCCGATGATACAGCTATCTTTTACCAGGGAACTGATGTTGCAGACATTGGGAGTGCGCTTACCAGCGATATGGATTCAGTAGCTAAGTGGCTTCGGTCCAATAAGCTGACTCTCAATGTCGACAAGACTAAGTGTATGCTTTTTGGCACACCCACGATGCTGAAAGCGTCGGGGAGATTGGCTCTCCAGCACGGCGGCAGGGTGATTGAACAGGTTTCTGATTTCAAGTACCTTGGCGTTGTGTTGGACAGTGAGCTGAGCTTCTCGGCGCATGTCGGGGGGTTGGCTAAAAAGATAAGTTCGCGACTAGGTGTTCTTGGCAGGGTTCGAAAATTTTTACCGCAGGACCTGCGTGTTATGTTATATAATACGTTGGTTCTGCCCCATTTTGATTATGCCAGCGTTGTCTGGTCGAATACCCATGCCAAGTTCACCGATCGCCTAGTTTCATTGCAGGCTCGGGCAGGCAAAATTATTCTGGGGCTTCCCCGATTGACCTCTACTGCCCATGTTTTGCGCGCCCTTGAATGGATTCCGATGAAGGACCGCTGGAATGGCCAGCGGGCCCGGATGATGTACAAGGTTGCGCAGAAGAAGGTGCCTGAGTACGTATCTGACGGATTCACGTCCCTCTCGGAGGCTTACTCCGGCAGTGGGCGAGATTCCAGAGGATCGCGCTCTGGCAACTTTGTCCCATGTAAAACGGAGGGCAATACCGAATGGGGAAGGAGACGGTTTGCCTCTCACGGCGTTTTTCTCTGGAATAGTCTTCCGGAAAACTTGAAAACTGCTCAGCTCAAAGAAAAGGTTTTCAAATCCCGGTTGGATCAGTTGGTGAGAGACGGTCTGGTTTTTTATCAACTAAAAAAATGATTTTTTATCCGCCTCTTTACAGCATTAGACTATTTAAATTTAACTAATTTCCAATTATAATTACTTGTATTGTTATTGTAAAATATTGATTGTGAGAATGAATGGAGCGTGACGCAGGGGCCCCAAGGATACCACTTTGCTATCAAAGTGATGGGGCCCCTGGGTACGAAAGTATACCAAACCAAACCAAAAGTCAAGGTCATGACGGTCTAAAGGTCGCAAAAATGGATATTTTAGAATGGTATCTAGTCCGCCATTTTTGACGATGGATGCCATTTCACTACAGATTCTAAAAGTAGGACACAATATCTAAATTTGGTCTCGACGGATTTTTGATATCGGTTCTCGTTCTCTTACACTGGACTCCTGAAATTTCTTTAAATTTTTCTTAAAATTTCTTTAAAAATGATGCTCAATGGATCCGTAAGATTGATGGTGAGGTCAATAAGCTGTACACATTGGTATACTTCTCAAGGTCATCAAATGTCAAGGTCGCAAAGTTCTTAAAGTCGTAAAAATAGCCAGCGTAGAATGGTGGT
>CALKLP010000092.1 GCA_937991965.1 uncultured Verrucomicrobiales bacterium | reverse complement strand
ATGAGGAAGGAATCACCACCAACGTAATCTTTGCCAGAAGAGTCTGTGATTACCCCATCGACAACGGTGATGACGGCGAAGTTCTTCGGGTTCTGTTGCGTGAAGGATTCGTTCTTCTGGCGCTCGATTTGATCAACTTTGAAATGAGGACAATCAGAGATCGTGCGGCCATCAGCTTGTCCCATCGAAGGCTCAACGTCGGAGAAATCGATGCATTCTAGGGATTGTTCAACATGTAAGGGGCGCGGTTTTCCATTGAGTCCCATCCGGTTCCAATCAAAAACACGGTAGGTGGTATCGGAGTTTTGTTGGATTTCATAGATGAGGAAGCCTGCTCCGATGGAGTGGAGGCGCCCCGAATCTAAGTGCATAAAATCGCCTTTTTCTGGGTGGAGTGCATGAATTTTTTCTGCAACAGAGCCCTCGGAGATAGCCTTCTCGAATTCTGCTTTAGACACGCCATCTTTCACACCAACGTAGAGCTTGCCCTCTGGAGTAACATCGGCAATATACCACATTTCTGTTTTCGCCTCGCCGCCGAATTTTTGGGCTAAGGATTCAGGTGGGTGGACTTGGACAGAGAGATCGCTTTGTGAATCTAAAATTTTGATTAGTAGAGGGAATTTATCGACGTTCGGGAGATTTGGGCCGAACACTTCTTCTCGATGCTCGTTCCACAGAGTATGGAGAGTGAGTCCATCAAAGCGTCCTCCATTGACGACGGATTGATCTGGACCACGGTCAGTTAGGTCCCAAGACTCGCCGTATGGGGTATGAGCATCAGGAAGCTGACGGCCATAGATTGACTCTAATTGTCGTCCGCCCCAAACACGCTCTTTATAAATTGGTTGAAAGCTAATAGGTTCCACTCCTGAAAGGCTAACAGAACGCAGGAGCGGATGTCATCTTAAATTAAAATAAAATATCGTTCTGCATCAATTGACCGGTAGCGATCATCTTTTTGCGGAAGAGTCCAGCCTCTTTTAGTCCTTTGATTACCCATCGTTCTTTCTCGTTGGTCGGTTTGTTGACCTCGTTGCCAGAAAACTTATGAATCGGGGTTTGGGTGCCTGATGAGTTCTTGAAAGTGCGTTGGAGGCATTCCTTCACTGCGCTCTCGGACATATCTAGTGCGGGTTTGCTGGCTAGGATTTTAGTGAGCTTTTTCTGGTAATCTGGATCATCGCAGAGGGGGAGAGCTTTTAAAATAGCACGGCCAGCGGCGATCACGGCTTCACTCTTGTATTCTAAGGTTGATTGAGGGACAGCGAGGACTTTTTCTGGGTGATTTTCATTGAGATCTATCGAAGTTGCTGAGATCCATCCCGATCCGTTCGCTTCTGCGATGGAGCCCCAAGGTTCACCTGCACAGAACCCATCAATCATGCCTTGCTCCAGCATCTCAGGGGCGAGCTGAGGAGGCATGAAAACGATATCGATTTCACTAATGAATTCTTTGAGGTGCTTGCTCAACCATTGAAACAGGAGGATGAGATGGGTGGAATATGGGTTGACAGTAGCGAAGGTCCATTTGCGCCCTTTGTTTTCAACGCGAGCGTTGAGCGCGGCAGAAAGAGCCGCAGGGTCACCTAAGGTTTCTTTTGTAATGTCTGAGGTGATACAAATCGTGTTCCCGTTAGCATTAATGATGAGGGGGATCGTCATCGAGGTCTGAAAGCATCCAACCCCATTGTGCATGGCATATGGGAGTCCGATGAGTGTGGAGGCCATGTCGATCTCGTTGTGAATAATCTTATCGCGAACAGTGGCCCAGCCGACCTCCTCGCAGAGCGATACTTCGATTCCTTCTGCTTTAAAAAAACCTTCTTCCTGTGCAACCATGAGTGGAGCACTATCGATCAACGGGACGTAGCCAATTTTCAGGATATGATTTTTTGGAGATACAGACATATTATTAATAGTTAGCATGAGCCGTGCCAATTTATAATCTGTTTTGGCACGGCTCTTGCTTATTGTGAAACTATGGTTGATTATCCTGATATTCGTCAAATGCGCGCTTTCCTCTCTGTTGCTGAGACGAATAGTTTCACGAAAGCGGCACAACTGATGAATTTAACTCAGTCTGCGATTTCGCATTCGATCAAAAGTTTAGAAGAGCACTTAGGAGTATGTTTAATCGAGCGTTCCGGTAAGCGTCTTTCGATCACGCAAGATGGCGGAGTCTACTTAAACAGGTGCCGAAAAGTTCTCCGTGAACTTGACCTGGCCCACCAAGAGCTAACAAACCTTAAGCAATGGAGCCAAGGCCGCATACGAATCGGAGCAACACACTCCATGATGAAGTATATTCTGCCGAATGTTCTCCGGGAGTTTCGTGAATGTTTTCCGCGTTGTGAAGTTGTGGTCAATACAGGAGACTCTGCTTCACTGATTAATATGCTGGATAATGCTGAGATTGAGTATGCCTTCGGGATGCGCTCTAAGCATCCGAGCTGGTGCCAGTATGAGCAACTCTTTACGGATCAAATGGGTTTTGTGATGTCGTCTGCACACCCATGGGCGCAGCTAAGTGATGTTCCTGCGGACAAGCTGCAAGACGATAGCTTCCTCGTTTATGGAAGGAGCAGTGAGACTTTCCGCCTGATCCGAGAGCAGGTCGAAAAGCTAGGGGTTAAACTGAGAATTTCCATGAATCTAGATGATATGGAGGCGATTAAAGAAATGGCCAAAATTGGTTTAGGAGTTGGGATTGTCGCTCCATGGGTGGCGCGCCGTGAGCTTAATTCAGGTGAGTTATCGTTCCTGATGTGTAAAGGGATTAATATCGAGCGTGATTGGGGAGTCTACTACCATGATATGAAAAAGCGCACTTTACCAGAAGCTACGTTCCTCGGCATTGCGCGCTTAGTGTGTGCGGGAGTGGAGATATAGCGGGTTTAACTCTTACAGCTTCTCAGGCTGCTGAAGGTAGTCTCTGATCTTTTGCAGTAGCATTCCTGCTCCGCCTCCATCGACGACGCGGTGGTCGAAGGTGATGACGAGTTCGCAGGTGGTGACGGGGATGAAGACGTTTGCTTCGTCGCTCCAGACCGGTTTTTTGACTCCTGCACCGAGGCCTAGGATGAGAGTTTCGTTCGGAAGGGGTATGGGAGTTCCAGAGACGAGCCCGAAGGTTCCGAAATTAGTAACGGTGGCGATTCCTTTCTCGAAGGTTTCCTTACCGAGTTTACGCTCGCGGGCTTTTTCGACGAGTTCGGCGTATTCGGCACTGAGTTGAGGAACGGTTTTAGCATCCGCATTTCGAATCACGGGGACGACCACGCCATCGGCGACTTGCACCGCGACTCCGATGTCAAAGGCCTTCGGGTGGACGATGTTTTCTCCGATGAGGTATCCAGCCGAGGTGGGGTCTTCCTTCAGCGCGAGAGCAAAGGCGCGGAGGATGTAAAGGGTGAGGCCTGGTTTAGGATTTTGCTCGCGGCGGTGGGCGAGAACCTTATCAAGAACGACGGGCATGCCAACGGTGGCGAGTGGACGAGTCCAAGAGCGGCGCATGGCGTCTGCAACGGCGAGGCGCATGGGGGAAGCTTTGCTTTTTGGCCATTCTTCGATCCCGACGAGGAAGGCCTCCAGATCCTCGATGGTGACGCGGCCACCAGCTCCGTTTCCTTGAATGGCGGAGATATCAGCAGCGTGAAGTCCGAGCTCGTCCATGCGAGCACGCATGCGGGGGGAAATGTAGTTCGCACCTTTAGTGCCGACGGGGACAGGGAGGCCTTGCACGTTAGGCTGAATTGAGATGGAGTCTGGGACGTCCATTTGGCTCTGTTGTGCAATAGCGGGATTGTCGCCATGAGAGAGGGTTCTTTCGATCAGCTCTTGCTCATTTTTCTCTGGCGCTGCAGTGTTCGAATCAATCGGACTCACCCCGGTGGCTTGCACCTCCTCCTCGGTGGCCTCGATGATTCCCAGCTGTGTCCCAACGGCGTAGCTGACACCTTCTTCGACATGAAAGGTCGTGATCGTGCCGCCGCAGAGTGTCGTCACGCCCATCGTGGCCTTATTGGTCTCGACTTCGATAATTTCTTGATCGACCTCGACGGTGTCACCGGGTTGGACGAGAAATTTCACGATCGTGGCCTCGGCGATGGATTCACCGAGTTGAGGCATGGTAATAGCTACTTGAGGCATATCAGATTAGAGTCGTAAGAGGTGTTTGAGTGAAACCACGATGGATTCTGGTGTCGGGCGGTGGGCTGCCCAGAGATCAGGGTGGTAGGGGACGGGGGTGTCCTTAGAGTTGAGACGCATGGGCGCGGCATCTAGAAGGTGGAACCCTTCTGCAACGACGCGGGAGACCACTTCGGCAGTAACACCACCCCAAGGGTAACTCTCGCCTAACGCGAGGAGTCTGCCGGTGCGAGAAACGGAGGCCATGATGGTATCGAGATCGATCGGTTTTACGGAGCGCAGGTCGACTACTTCGATTTCCCAGCCATCGTTCGAGAGCATCTCAGCCGCTTTCACCGCTTCATGCACCATCGCGCTGTAGGTGACGACTGTGGCATGTTTGCCCGAGCGTACGATACGCGCTTGTCCAATCGGTAAGGCGTTCTTTTTGAGTTCCTCGGCGCGGAGCCAATTGTAGAGAAACTTATGCTCGCAGAACATCACGGGGTTATCCATCATGACCGCTTCCTTAAGCATCCCGTAAGCGTCTGCTACGGTTGCGGGGGTCACGACGATGAGTCCGGGGTAGTGGGCGTAGAGACTCTCCATGTTTTGACTATGGAAGGGGCCTGAGCCAGGAGTTCCGCCAGAGGGAAGACGAACGGTGAGCGGGACTTGCACGCCGGTACGGTAGTAGTGCGTGGCGGCTTGGTTGACGATTTGGTTAAAGGCAACAGAGGAGAAGTCTGCAAACTGCATTTCCAAGATCGGGCGGGCTCCTTCGACAGCGGCCCCGATGACCATTCCAGCCATCGCGTCTTCTGAAATCGGGGAGTCCACGACACGTCCTGGGAATTCATCGGAAAGCCCTCTCGTGGCCTTAAAGGCTCCTCCAAATTGTCCGACATCTTGTCCGTAAATGAAGACGTCAGGAGACTCTGCGAGGAGTTCCTTCTGGGCTTGGTGAATGGCTTCAATGTAGGTCAGAGACATAGAAAATTGGTAGTGTTAAGAGCCGAGGGCACTCCAGTCGTCTTGATAAGGATCAGGGGTTGGTTCGCGCTGGGCGACGGCGACGGCCTTTTGCACTTTCAGGCGGGCGTCTTCTTTCATCGCGGCGATCTCGTCAGGCGTAAGGAAGCCTTTCTCTAGGAGTTGTTGTTCTGCCACATCCATACAGTCGCGGCTCTCATCCCAAAGGTTTTTCGGAACGTATTTGGCATCATCATGTTCGCCATGACCACAGAGGCGGAGCACATCGGCGACGACGAGTTGCGGGCCTTCGCCAGCACGAGCGGCCTTCGCGGCAATATTCATCGTTTCCATGCACTTAAGGAAGTCGGTGCCATCCACATGATGACCGCGCACGCCGTATCCCTCGGCGCGAGAAACCAGATTTTCACAGGCAAACTGGCGGTCGTTCGGGGTGGAGTAAGCAAAGCGGTTGTTAACGACGAGAGTGATGACTGGGAGTTTTTCGACAGCGGCGAGGTTCAGCCCCTCATGAAAGGCTCCGGTGGAGGTCGCGCCATCGCCAAAGGTGGCTGCGCCGATCGCATCATGGAGTTCTCCTCGCATACGGCGGGCAAAGAGCATCCCGGAGATGTAAGAAAGTGACGCGCCGAGGTGACTAATCATTGCAGGCATACCTTCGGTCGGGCGACCACGGTGAATGTTGCCATCACGCCCCCGCATGGGGCCGGTGACTTTTCCGAGGTAAGTGCGGGTGACATCGAGCAGGTCTTCGCCAAAAGCAGTGCGTCCCGCTTGGTCGCGAATGAGAGGGGCGTAGACATCTTTCCCGCGCTCTAAGACTGTTCCTAATGCCGCGCTAATAGCTTCTTGTCCCTTGCCGAGGTAGACGCCGCCTACGATTTTACCGGCCTTGTAGAGACTGGATAATTTGTTTTCTAGCGTGCGAGAGGTCACCATGGAACGGAAGCCATGATGAATCTGGGCTAGAGATTCTGCGTCGTCAGTTTGCAGCATATAGGAGATACTAGTAAGGCTCTGCTGGCGTGCAATGCTTTTTCACTGATTTTTACACAAGGCATAGAGATGACTTGCTTTTTTATCGTTTCGCCAATTTCTCGGTGATCATGAGGAGAACGATTCCGACCACACAAAACGCGATCGCAATCCAGTCTGTAGAACTAGTAAGATCTGGGAAACGCCAGTTATCGAAGCCTGTGATTTTCTCTTTTACCTCACCGTCCTGTTTCGTGAATTCTTGGAGCACGGCATCTTTCCACGGCCAAATGACTGCAAGGGATCCCGCTACGAAGCCTCCGATGAGCGAGAGCGCGAGGTCATGGTATTTCTTAAAGAGCCAGCTTAAGAGGCGAGAGAGGAGAATGACGCCGAGGACTCCACCAATCCCCACAGGAATGAGGATTTTAAGCGCTGAGAAGTCTCCATCCGCGAGCTTGGAGACGCTATTCAGCATGATGAGCTGGTAGTTCCCCATGAGAAGGAGGACAAAGGAGCCGCTCAGCCCCGGAATGATCATGCTGGCAGCAGCTACTACACCGCAAATGAGGAGGTAAACGAGGTTGGTGCTTTCCTGTGCAGGGGTGAGAAAGGCCATTGATCCTGCAGACGCGAGACCCACGAAAACAAGAATGATGCAGCCGACGCTCCATGTCTTAACGCTCTTAAGTAGAGACGGAATGGATGCCAAAATGAGCCCGAAAAAGATGCTCCAAACATAGAGCGGATAGTTATCAAATCCCCAACTGAGGAGTTTCGCTAGCGTAATGAAGCTGAGCCCGACTCCGAATAAAATACAGCCGAGAAAGATGAGATCGGTTTTCTTAATGAAGTCCGCAATCTTGAATTTTAGAAGGAGCTTAACGGTGTCTGGGCCGAAGCTTTTGACGGAGTTGATGAGACGCTCGTAAATCCCAAGGAGATACGCCATCGTGCCACCAGAAACACCCGGGACGACGTTTGCCGCTCCGATGACGTAACCTTTGATAATATCGAAAATGAATGAAAGCATGAAAGCTGATGCTCTCTACTTAGATTTAAAAAGCAAGTGCAGAGCTTACTTTTCTAATGCCTCCTTGAGCAGCTTGAGGTGTTTCTTAGGAGCGACCTTTTCGAGAATCGCCTTTAGGGTGCCATCGGGATTGATGACGAAAGTGGAGCGCTCGGTGCCCATGTAGGTTTTTCCATACATCGATTTCTCAACCCAAACCCCATAAGCTTCCACGATCTTTTTGTCCTCGTCCGCGATGAGCGGGTAGGGTAGTTCTTGCTTATCAATAAATTTCTGGTGGCTCTTAATCGGGTCGATGCTCACGCCAAAGACTTTTGCCTGTGAGGAGAGCGTGCTCCAATCGTCCCGCATTTCACAAGCCTGCGTGGTGCAACCTGGCGTATTATCTTTTGGGTAGAAGACGAGGACGACGGTTTGCCCTTTGAGAGCCTCTAATGAGAGTGTGGTTTCTTCTGTGTATTCGCCTCCGATGACGGGAGCTTCAAATGCTGGGGCGGGAGATCCAATTTTCGGTTTCATATTTGTGAATCAAGCACAGGGTTTCTAGCATGCAAGAAATTTAGTTTTTTGAGAAGTGAAACTTCAAAGGTTTAATTTAATCTTCCCCATTTTAAGGCTTGATTTACAGGGGAGGGTTCTCTTAGAACTTGCCATGGCAGAAATTCCTCTTGAGCTCTCTTTTGACGACGTTCTCCTCGTGCCCCAATTTAGCGAGGTGATTCCGTCAGAAACGATCACCACCAGTTCTCTCACCGATGAGATCTCTCTGAAAATTCCGATCATCTCTGCGGCGATGGATACGGTCTCGGAGTCAGATCTCGCAATCGCACTCGCGCAGGAAGGTGGAATCGGTCTCATACACCGCGCCTGTAGCATTGAAGAACAAGCCGCGATGGTATCCAAGGTGAAGCGATCCGAGAATGCTGTGATTCATGATCCGCTGACGGTCTCCATCAATCAGACGGTCGGTGAGGTGAAGCACATTATGGAAGTCCAGGGCTTCTCTGGGTTCCCTGTAGTCGCGGCCGATAAGAAGTTGCTCGGGATGGTCACAGGCCGTGATGTGAGATACTTTAAGAATAATGAGGCACTGGTGTCAGAAGTGATGACCCCGATCGAAAAGCTCGTTACCGCCTCGCCTGAAACAAGACCACGTGATGCGCGTCAAATTCTCTACACAAACCGTATCGAAAAGCTTCCTCTGATCAATGATGAGGGCATTTTGGTCGGCCTGATTACCGGTGCTGATATTGAGAAGCGCCTCCTATACGCGGAGTCCACAAAGGATCTTGATGGTCGTCTCCGTTGTGCGGCGGCGGTCGGTGTTGGTAATGATTACATGGATCGCGCCATGGCCTTGATCGAGGCTGGCGCGGATGCGATTTCGATCGATGCTGCGACAGGACATACCCGCCGGGTGCTCGATGTTGTCGAACACATTAAATCTGAAACAGGGCATACCGTCGTGGCCGGAAATGTCGTTACGAAGCAAGGAGCTCTCGACCTAATTTCTGTTGGCGCCAGCGCCATTAAAGTCGGGGTCGGCCCTGGGTCGATCTGCACCACGCGGGTGATTTCCGGAGTTGGGATGCCCCAGCTCTCTGCTGTCCAACGCGTCGCCTCTGTCGCGCGTGAAGCAGGCGTTCGCGTGATCGCTGATGGTGGAATCCGATATTCTGGCGACATTGTGAAGGCGCTGGCTGCCGGTGCTGATATGGTCATGCTGGGGTCACTCCTAGCGGGAACCAAGGAAAGCCCTGGTCAAACCGTGCATCACCAAGGCCGCCGCTTCAAAGCCTATCGTGGAATGGGCTCGATGGGCGCCATGAAAAAGGGCGCGAACGATCGTTACTCGCAGAACAGCTCTGGTAAAATGGTCGCAGAAGGCGTAGAGGGACGTGTTCCATACAAGGGCCCGCTTGCAGAAGTCGTCTTCCAACTCGTTGGAGGGCTGAAGTCTGGAATGGGCTACCTAGGAGCACACAACCTAGACGAACTCCGCGAAAAAGCAGAATTCATCCGCATTACCCCCGGAGGGCTCCGTGAATCCCATGCCCACGATATCCTCATCACCGAGGAGCCTACGAACTATCAGCAGTTGAGTTAGGGTTTTTATCCGCAGATTGGAAGATTAGGAAGATTTTTATTATTGATTTTTTGATGGCTTTAGAAGCTACAGACCCTGAAACGTATTCCTTGATTGGTGCTGCAATGGCAGTTCATCGGGAATTAGGGCGAGGGTTCTTAGAGTCTGTGTATCATGAGGCTTTAGAAATTGAGTTTAACGCAAAGAAAATCCCCTACAAACGAGAAGTTGAAATCCCCGTTTTTTATCGAGGTCAAAAACTGAACAAAAATTTCAGAGCAGATTTCATTTGTTTCGATTCAATTATCTTAGAACTTAAGGCAATCAGTAAGTTAACAAGTAAGGAGGAAGGCCAGATCATTAACTATCTAAACGCCTCAAAGCTCGACCGAGGTCTGATCATTAATTTCGGGAGTGCCAGCCTAGAATTTCAACGCTATAACAATTCGGAAAACTTCAAACAAAAAGCCGACAAAATTGATTTGTATTAATAGAAAGAATCCAAGAATTCACGAGTTTTCCCCGTCAAAAATCTTCCCAATCTTCCAATCTGCGGATAAAAACCACCTTCCCACAATCTCTCATAAAAAATCTTCCTAATCTTCTTATCTGCGGATAAAAACCCAAAAACAATGACTCCAGACAACTACGTAGCCGTCCTCGACTTCGGATCTCAGTATACTCAACTTATCGTCCGCCGTGTCCGTGAGCTGGGTTTCCTAGCGAAGCTCTTCCCTTATGATGAACTTGCCGACCTAGGGAAGCCCGGGATTATCATTCTCTCCGGTGGGCCTAAGAGCACCTCTGACCCTGATGCTCCGGATTATGATTTCGATCTCCTCCAGTCTTATAATGTTCCAGTTCTAGGCGTGTGCTACGGGATGCAGTCGCTGAATATCAAATTCGGTGGAACGGTGGAGTCCTGTGATAAGCGTGAATACGGGCCGGCGGAACTTGTGACTGAGAGCTCTCCGTTATACGAAGGAATTACTCAGAATTCACAAGTATGGATGAGTCACTCCGATACTGTAAACCAACTACCCGAGGGAGCTAAGGTCATCGCGCGTAACGCGGAGGGAACGCCGGTTTCGCTCCAGTTTAATGAGACGTATTTCGGGATTCAGTTTCACCCAGAGGTCACTCACAGTCATGAAGGGACGCAGATTCTCGCGAACTTCCTCAAACTCGGGAAGGATTTAGCGCCTTTCGTGATTGAGGACTTCAAGAACGACATGGTGACCAAGATCCAAGCCTTCGCGGGGGATAAGCAGGTGGTTTGTGGTGTGAGTGGTGGCGTCGATTCGACCGTTCTCGCGGTGCTCTTGAAAGAAGCAGGGGTGAATATGCGCGCCGTCTTCGTGAATAACGGGTTACTCCGCAAGGGGGAAGCAGCCGAGGTGGTGGCGAACTTTAAAGAGCTCAACGTGCCGATCGAAGAAGTAGATGCTTCTGATCGATTCTTAGAGGCCCTCGCAGCGCAAACTGACCCAGAAAAGAAACGGAAAGCGATCGGAAACCTTTTCCTCGATGTCTTCTGGGATGCCGTGGGCGATGCCGAAATCCTCGCGCAAGGAACGCTCTACCCCGATGTGATCGAGTCTGCCTCCAACGCGAAGTCAAAGGCCTCCGTGATCAAGACGCACCACAATCGCGTGGCTCGCGTGCTAGAACTGCAGGAGCAAGGGCGCGTGCTAGAGCCTCTCGATGAACTGTTCAAGGACGAGGTTCGCGAGCTTGGTGTCTTACTCGGGATCAAGCACGACATCCTCATGCGTCACCCTTTCCCGGGGCCAGGCCTCTCCGTGCGTTGTCCGGGTGAAGTTACCGAGGAGAAGCTCGAAACGATTCGCGAGGGAGATGCGATCTTCATTGGTAAGCTCAAGGAGCACGGTTGGTATGACAAAGTTTGGCAAGCTTACGCCTGTCTCATACCGGTGAAAACCGTAGGAGTGAAGGGGGATGAGCGCTGTTACGAATGGGCGATGGGCCTCCGTGCAATCGTCTCTGAGGACGCCATGACCGCGGACTGGGTAGAGCTCCCTCCACAGCTTCTGCGTGAAGTTAGTAACGGGATTCTCAACTCCGTGCCACGCGTAAACCGCGTGCTCTATGATATTTCCACTAAGCCGCCTGCTAGTATCGAGTGGGAGTGATATAAGAAGTTGGCTACAGATTTATATTATCGCTCAGATCGAGCCTTAATGATAAGGGTAGTGGAGAGAAAGAACTGACTATGACTTTCTAATGACACTACACAATTCACTATGCTAAAACTCTCCCGCCGCAAATTCCTTTTTGGCTCCATGCTCTCGATGGCGGGGTATGCTACTTTTCTAGAGCCTGCTATGCTTCGGGTAAGGAGGGAAACTTTGCGAATTTCAAATCTCCCGAAAGCGTTTGAAGGGTTCAAGATTGCTCAGTTGACGGACTTTCACTTTCGGGACTATAATCGCGGCCTTACCGAACGAGCGGTGCAGGAGGCGAATGAGTGGCAGCCTGATCTCGTCGCCTTGACGGGGGATTTTGTGGATAAGAGTGAAGATCGTTTACCTGAATTGTTGGAGGTGCTAGCGCCTTTAGAATCGCGGTTGGGAAGTTATGCAGTTTTGGGGAATCATGACCATTACCATCGCTCAGCTCATGAGTTTCAGAAGGCTTTTGCTGGTACCTCTACTAAGCTTTTGGTGAATGAGGCAGTGAAACTCGATGGAATGGAAATTATTGGAGTAGACTCGATCTATTCCAGCACTCCAGATTTTAGTATTCCAGTAGATATTACGGATCAGTTCAGGCTCGTCTTAGCGCATGAACCCGATATGTTTGACCAAATCATTCCTGCGTATCATCCGCATCTGCAGCTCTCTGGCCACACGCATGGCGGTCAGTGTAGAATTCCCTTCGTAGGGTATGCGCCGTTTACTCCTCGGTATGGCCGGAAGTATAAGGACGGTGCATTTTCGCGGGAGGGGAGTAGTCTATTCGTGTCTTCTGGGTTGGGGACTTCGATTGCGCGTTTGCGTTTTGCGTGTCGTCCGGAAGTGGCGTTGCTGACTTTAGAGGGGGCTTAATGATCCGGTCTCCAGTTCTTGAGTAAGCCTAAGAGCAAGTTATGCGTTTGGGATACGCTCATGTTTGGGTTCCAGACTAGGCGGATCTCTCGGTAATATGGCTTTGGGTTGATGGGGTGGAAGGTGAGTTGGCGATGTCTGTGCATGGGGATGGCCATGCGGGGCGTGAAGGTGAACCCCATTCCCTGTTCGACCATCGCGAGGAGGGTTTCTATCTGAGCGCTGCGGATCGTGATGTTCACATTGAGACCAGTGGTTTGACAGTAGGATTTACTTTGTTTCGAGAGGCAGTGAGCGTCTTCTAGTAACACAAGCGGCTCTTTTTGTAAGGCGGAAAGAGGGATGACATCGTTCGCGTTGAGAGAATGGCCATTTGGGAGCGTCACTAGGAGCTCGTCATCGAAGAGCTTGATGTGCGAGAGTCGCTCGTCCATCTTGGTGGGTGGGCTGAGGAGAACGAAGTCGACCTCCCGGTTTTCTAAGGCCTGTAGTTGTACCTCGGTCGTGTTTTCGGTGATCGCGAACTCGGCCTGGGGATGATGTTGTTTAATGAACGCGATGAGCTGTGGCAAAAGGTAGGGCGCGATCGTCGGGATGGCTCCGATTCTTACCGGTCGGTGTAACGTGTCGGAGGAGCGAGCATAGAACTCTTGGGCCGCTTCTACCTCGGTCATGATAGCCTGAGCATGTGGAAAAAAGGCTTTTCCTAAATCCGATAATTCTACTCCAGTGTGTGCGCGGTGAAAGAGAATACCTCCGACCTCATCTTCTAGTTTTTTGATCTGATTACTGAGCGAGGGTTGCGAGATATAGCACCGTTCTGCAGCGCGCGAAAAGGAACGTTCTTTCTGTACAGCAATGAAGTAGCGGATTCGTTGGATGTTCATAGCCAAATACTATAATGAGTATAGGGTATATGTATTTAACAAATGAGGGATTTCAAGGTAATACTCTGTATAACGTAAAAATAACACCTCTTATGTCAGATCCCAACACCTCTAATCCATCCGCCTCAGAACCAAAATGTCCCTTCGGACACGGCGCGAGTTTGCCGTCCGAATCGCGCCTCGCTAAGAAAAATAAAGACTGGTGGCCACAGCAACTAGAAGTGGGGATTCTCCGCCAACACTCGAACTTATCAGACCCTAATGAGGGCGACTTCGATTACCAAAAGGAATTTCAAACTCTCGATCTCGAGGCTGTAAAACAAGATCTCCATGCTCTAATGACCGATTCTCAAGATTGGTGGCCAGCGGATTATGGGCATTATGGGCCGTTTTTTATCAGAATGGCTTGGCACAGTGCGGGGACATACCGAACCGCAGATGGTCGTGGCGGTGGCGGCACAGGAGCGCAACGTTTTGCGCCGCTCAATAGCTGGCCCGATAATGGAAACCTCGATAAAGCACGATTACTCCTCTGGCCGATTAAGCAAAAGTATGGGCGGCAGCTCTCGTGGGCGGATCTCATGATTCTCGCGGGAAACATTGCGCTGGAATCGATGGGTCTCAAGACCTTTGGGTTTGGTGGTGGTCGAGCAGACATCTGGGAGCCTGAGCAAGATATTTATTGGGGGCCAGAAGGGGAGTGGCTGCAGGATGCGCGATACAGCGGAGATCGTGAGCTACAGAATCCGCTCGCCGCCGTGCAAATGGGGCTTATTTACGTTAACCCAGAAGGGCCAAACGGAAACCCAGATCCTCTCGCCTCGGCCAGAGACATTCGCGAAACCTTTGGTCGAATGGCGATGAATGATGAGGAAACGGTTGCGTTGATTGCAGGTGGTCACACCTTTGGGAAAGCGCATGGGGCAGGGGATCCAGACACCTACGTGGGGCCAGAGCCGGAAGGGGCTCCGATCCAGGAGCAAAGCCAAGGCTGGAAAAACAGCATGGGCAAAGGACACTCTGAAGATACGATCACGAGCGGGCTAGAGGGTGCGTGGTCACAAACCCCTACAGAGTGGTCGAACAATTACTTTGAGAATCTCTTTAACTACGAGTGGGAACTTACCAAGAGTCCTGCAGGTGCGGCTCAATGGACCCCTAAGAACGGTGGCGGAGCAGGAAGCGTCCCTGATGCGCATGAGGCCAGTCACAGTCACGCGCCCATCATGTTTACGAGTGACCTCGCGCTCCGGGAGGATCCTGCGTATGCGAAAATCTCACGTCGTTTTCATGAGCACCCAGAGGAGTTTGCAGACGCCTTTGCGCGGGCTTGGTTTAAGCTTACGCACCGTGATATGGGGCCGATTAGTTGCTACCTTGGGCAGGATGTGCCGCAGGAGGAATTGATTTGGCAAGACCCCGTGCCGAAGGGTAACTGCCTGACCGAGGAAAACGTAGCCTCGCTGAAAGCAGAGATTCTAGCGGCTGACCTCACTGTTTCAGAGCTCGTTTACACCGCGTGGTCCTCAGCCTCGACCTATCGTGGATCAGACAAACGTGGAGGTGCCAATGGTGCCCGTATTCGTCTAGCTCCCATGAAGTATTGGGCAGTTAATCAGCCCGAGCAACTCTCCAAGGCGATCAGTGTCTACGAGTCGATTCAGGAGAAGGTTTCCTTCGCAGTCTCGCTGGCAGATCTGATCGTGCTTGGTGGAGTAGTCGCCCTAGAACAGGCGATTAGCAAGGCGGGGCTTTCTGTGAAAGTGCCATTCATTTGTGGACGTGGCGATGCCACCGCGGAGCAGACAGATGTCGAGTCCTTCTCTGTTCTCGAGCCAGAGGCCGATGCGTTCCGTAATTATGTGAAGAGTGCTTACACGATCTCACCTGAGAAGATGATGATTGATAAGGCTCAGCTTATTGGGCTCAGTGCGCCAGAGATGGTTGTGCTTCTAGGAGGCATGCGCGTGCTAGGCACGAACTTCGATGCGTCTAATCATGGAGTGTTTACGGATAAGGTGGGAGTGCTGAGTAACGATTACTTTGTGAACCTGCTCGATCTACGTACGACATGGAAAGAAACCTCTCCGAGTGAGCAGGAATTCGAAGGGCGAGACAGAGCGACAGGCGAGCTTAAGTGGACTGCCACAAGAGTAGACCTTATCTGCGGCTCAAATTCAGAACTGCGTGCCTTAGCAGAAGTTTACGCTAGCGATGACGCTAAGGAGAAATTCGTAAAAGACTTTGTCTCTGCTTGGGATAAGGTCATGAATGCGGATCGCTGGGATCTGGCATTGTAATTTATCCAATGAGGCGTCATGACCTCAATATGAAAAACCCAGCCATGCAGGCTGGGTTTGCTCGTTTGCATCGTGGTGCAAATTTCTTAGTTTTTTGGGCGTTCTTAGTCTTCCAGATCCGCGATATACTTCTCTGCTTCAAGTGCTGCCGCACAACCTTGGCCAGCGGCAGTGATTGCTTGACGGTAGACAGTGTCAGCGACGTCACCTGCGGCGTAGATACCAGGGGTTTTGGTGGACGTTGTGCCTGGATTTTGGAGGGCGTATCCAGATTCGTCCAGGTCCACTAATCCGTTTAAGAAACCTGTATTTGGCGTATGTCCGATAGCCATGAAGACGGCATTGACATCAAGATTACTTTCTGAGCCGTCTTGAGTGTCTTGTAGTTTAACTCCGCAGATTTTTCCATCATCATTGAGGAGGTATTCATGGATGCCAGAGTTCCAAATTACTTCGATTTTGTCATGATCCAGCGCACGCTTAGCCATGACCTTAGAGGCGCGGAGTTCATCACGACGAACAATGAGGTAAACTTTGCTGGCAAACTTCGTGAGGAAGGTCGCTTCTTCACACGCTGAGTCACCACCACCGATTACGCAAACGGGCACATCACGGTAGAATGCACCGTCACAGGTTGCACAGGCGGTAAGACCCGCTCCAGATTGAGTGAGTTCTAGCTCTCCCGGAAGGCCGAGATAGCGGGCGGAAGCACCAGAAGAGACGATTACAGTTTTCGTTTGGATTGTGTTTTTGCCACAAAGGAGAGAAAACGTGCCGTCTTCTTCTTTTTCAATCTTCTCTACGGTTTGGAAATCGATACGAGCGCCGAATTTGGTCGCTTGCTCTTGCATCTTGAACATGAGGTCTGGGCCCATGACGCCTTCAGGAAAGCCAGGGAAGTTTTCTACGTCAGTAGTGGTCGTGAGTTGGCCTCCGGGCTGAGCACCAGTAAGGATGAGAGGGCTAAGGTCAGCACGAGCAGCATAAATGGCTGCGGTATATCCAGCAGGACCTGTTCCGATAATGACTACGTTTTCCATATGTCAGAGAGCTACACTCGGACGAAATAGTGGTCAAGGGGAATGGTGCGAAAAAGATTCTCACGCCTCACGGCTTCACTACGTGCAGGGAATGTTTCAGAATGTAATAAAGTCCATCCCCCATCATATTTTTTAGTGAACTTACTCATGTCGTTATCAGGATCATTATGTTGCTTTAACCGTTTAGCAATATCTTCGGTTTGGCCAACATAGTAGCGTAAATGTTTAGAGTTCCATATGATATAAGTATAAAAACTAGCGGACATAGAATTTGGACCTGAAAATAGATCTGCTAAGGGGTGAGTGAACTAGGGTTATAGTTCAGGATCCGCCGAGGCGGATTAATGTAGACTGCAAGTTAATAAAAAAAAGTACACGGACTGGGATTTGAACCCAGGATCCGCCGCGGCGGATTAAAAGCCAACTGAAAATTATGGTAAAATGTGAAGCTTGATCCAATCTCGTCCCTTCCCAGATTTGAGTTCTCTCTCACGCCTCACGGCTTCACTACGCGAAGGGAATGTTTCAGAATGTAATAAAGTCCATCCCCCATCATATTTTTTAGTGAACTTACTCATGTCGTTATCAGGATCATTATGTTGCTTTAACCGTTTAGCAATATCTTCGGTTTGGCCAACATAGTAGCGTAAATGCTTAGAGTTCCATATGACATAAGTAAAAAAGCTAGCGGACATAGAATTTGGACCTGAAAATAGATCTGCTAAGGGGTGAGTGAACTTGGGTTATAGTTCAGTATCCGCCGTGGCGGATTAATGTAGACTGCAAGTTAATAAAAAAAGTACACGGACTGGGATTTGAACCCAGGACCAATTGGTTAAAAGCCAACTGCTCTACCGCTGAGCTACCCGTGCATTGATAACTTGATGGGCGGGGACACTAACCACGCAAATTTTGGAATGCAAGAGAAATTAGATGATTTTTTTCAGTTAGTTTTCGCGGATGATGAGTTGACCTTTTTAGTGTGATCGTTTTAGTATTTCTCCTATGTCCGGATGTCTTAATATTGCTTTTGCACTGCTGATTTTTCTACTTGTAGCAGGGTCTCTAGGAGTTTTCATTTATTTAAATTCGGACCTTCAGATCAGTTTCCTAGGGAGTTAAGTAGAATTCTCATCGAAGGTGCAAACTCGTTAGTGATCTACTGCTTCACCAGCTCCATGCGGGAGACGGATCTCGGCGACCATGTCTTGCACTTCTTGCGGTGGGGCAGGGGTAAGCACGGTAACAATGCCAGTGACGATGAAGTTAATGAGCATTCCAATCGTGCCAATGCCCTCTGGAGAGATGCCGAAGAGGTATTGCTCTTTCGTTCCGCCCAAGAACTGGAAGTAGACGATGTAGCTTAAGGTGAAAAGAATCCCGGCGATCATTCCTGAAATACCTCCTGCGCGGTTGACTCGCTTCGAGAAGATCCCGAGGAGAAGAGTTGGGAAGAAGGAGGAAGCGGCGAGGCCGAAAGCGAAGGCCACGGTCTTGGCGACGAAGTCTGAGGGGGGATTAATCCCGAAATAGACGCCGATCAGGAGGGCGAAGAAGGAAGCGCCACGTGCCCAGCGGACTTCTTCTTTCTCCGATAAGTCGGGCTTGATGATGCTCTTCATGAGATCATGTGAGATGGAGGTGGAAAGAACGAGGAGGAGTCCTGCAGCGGTCGATAAGGCAGCGGCAATACAGCCAGCCATGAGGAGGCCGATGACCCACTTTGGGGCGCCTCCCATGTGCGGGTTGGCCATTACCATCATGTCTTTTCCAAACTCGAGCTCATTGACTTTTCCTTTTGCAATTTCTGCTGGTCCCCAGTGCTGAATGAGTCCGTCACCGTTTTTGTCTTCGAAGCTCATTTGCTTGGTTTTCTCGAAGTCTTTCATCCAGTAAGGAGCTTCCTCATACTTGGTTTGGTGTAGTGATTCGATAAGGTTGACGCGAGCAAAAGACCCAATCGCAGGGGCGGTGAGGTAGATCACGCCAATGAAAGCGAGCGTCCAAAAGGCTGATTTTCGCACCGCTTTCACATCCTTAACGGTGAAGAAGCGTACGATGACGTGCGGCAGTCCCGCAGTGCCGCACATGAGAGCAGCCGTGATGCAGAACATATCGATTTTTGGCATGGTACTGGCGGTGTATTTAGCGAAGCCGAGTTCGGCATTAATGGCGTCAAGCTTCTCAAAAAACGGCACGGATTGAGCGTCCTTGGTGTATTCACCGATCATTCCGAGCTGAGGGATGAAATTGTTGGTTAAGGATATAGCAATGAAGACTGCAGGAATGGTATAAGCGAAAGCCATGACGCAGTATTGGGCAACCTGCGTGTAAGTGATACCCTTCATCCCTCCTAGACCTGCGTAGAAGAAGACGATCGTTCCGCCGACAATGACACCGAGCCAATCTGACCAACCGAAGAGCTGGGCGAACACTACGCCGACTCCGCGCATTTGCCCCATGATGTAGGTCAGGCAGATGAAGATGGCGCAAATAATGGCGACTAGGCGCGCGGTCTTGGAGTAATATCGATCACCAATGAAGTCAGGTACAGTGGATTTCCCAAACTTACGCAGGAAGGGAACCATAAGGACGGTGAGGAGAACAAAGCCACCGGTCCACCCCATGAGATAACGGGAGCCATTGTAACCCTCGATCGCTACTACTCCTGCCATGGAGATAAAGGTGGCCGCGCTCATCCAGTCAGCAGCGGTCGCCATGCCGTTGGTGATAGGGTGAACGCCTCCGCCTGCGGTGTAATATTCTTTCGTGGAAGTAGCGCGAGATTTGATCGCGATGACGATATAGAGGGCGAACGAAAGCCCGATGAAAATAGCGTTCCAAACGGATTGATCCATAATGAGTGGTGGTAAAAGTTAGTTGTTTAGAGAACGATCGAGACGAGCCATGAGAATGGCGTAGATGAAGAGGAGGCCGATAAAGACGAGGATGGAGCCTTGTTGTGACATCCAGAAGCCGAAGGGGACATTGCCTACTTTAGGAAGGTTTGCGTCACACCAATCACGGAAAAGAATGGAGCATCCGTAAGATGAGACGAACCATATTGTTAATATGGATAGTGTGTAAATAATGCTTAACTTCCAGTGCTTTCTTGATTTCTCGGAGTTTTCTGACTTCATTTTAGTGTTGTTGTTGATATTTATTTAGTATTTTTAATCGTATGGCAAGTGGGGATATCGAAAAAATGCAGATGGTTATTTTCAGAATTGCCTGTTGCTAGTGCGTGAGATCTTTTCCATGTTGAGTACATGATAGGTATTGCAGATGAGCAAGGGGCGTTAGCGGATCTGGTTGCGGAAACGTATCATGCTTTTGCGGAAGGGGGAGCGTTGTCAAAATCCCCCCAGTATGAGTATCGACCTCAGCAGCAAGAACTCGCCTCAGAAATCGCACAAACTTTAATCGCTCAGCGTTCGCTGGTGGCGGAAGCCGGCACGGGAGTGGGGAAGAGTCTAGCCTACTTAATCCCGAGCATTAAGTATGCGATCGAGTCTGGGAAAAAATGCCTCGTCAGCACGCATACAATTAACCTGCAGGAGCAGTTACTCAACAAAGACGTTCCTTTAGCGGCGAAGCTCCTGGACGTGCCGGTGACCTACACTTTACTCAAAGGGCGTCAAAACTACCTCTGCCCGACGCGGTTGAAACGCGCCTTACAAGGAAGGGGGGATCTCTTTACGTCCTCGGAGGCGATGGAGCTGAAGCGGGTCTATGAGTGGTCGCTCGAGACGGAGGATGGAACGCTCTCAGACCTCGATTTTAAACCCAGTTATAAGGTGTGGCAGCAGGTGTGTAGTGAGGCGGATTTATGCTCACAGAAACGCTGTGGATCGAACGGGAAGTGCCATTACCAGGAGGCGCGGAAGCGAGCGAATGATTCGCAGGTGATTATTCTGAACCACAATCTCTTTTTCTCGTTGCTCGATCTGGATGTCTCGGATGAAATCGAGGGCTTCCTCTTTCAGCGCGATTTTATCGTTTTTGATGAGGCGCACACCCTAGAGAACGTAGCGGCTAAGCAACTAGGCCTCAACATAAGCGCTGGTGGTTTGCGAATGGAGCTGAATAAGATTTTTAACTCGCGCAATAAAAAGGGGGTTCTGCGTTCTGCACAGCGGCTTGATTTAGCGCCATCGGTAGAAGCGGTTTTAGACCATGCAGGAGAGTTCTTTGATGCAGTTTCGGAGGCGGTTTTTCCTGATGGCGATCATCTCAATGGACGTCCACAGAGTGAAGTGCGGGTGCGTGAACCTGATTTGGTGGAGAATACCTTAGGAGCTCCGATCCAAAGGTTACGAATGGAGCTCTCTGGTATCGTGGAGGATACCGAGGATGAGATGTTACAGAGCGAGGTCAATGATGCTGTGCGAAGACTGGGCGAAGTGCAAGAAGGGATCGCGCAGTTTCTTAATATGGAGGATGAGCATTCCGTGTATTGGGCGGAACCTCCACGTGGGGATTTCGGTTCGATGACTTTACGCTCGGCGCCGATCGATATCGCAGACCGCTTACGCAGCGTGTTATTCAGCGGAAAGCGGAGCGCGATTATGACCAGCGCGACGCTCTCAGTGAGCGGTGGAGATCTGCAGTATTATAAGCGACGAGTGGGAGCGGAATATGCCTCTGAGCTGGTAGTAGGCAGTCCCTTTGATCTCGCGACGCAGATGGAAACGTATGTCGCGAGCGGAATGTCGGAGCCTAATAGTCAGCATTATGGGCAGGATTTGACGACCTGGATCACGGCGTTTTTACAGTATTGTGGAGGCCGAGCCTTCGTGCTGTTCACTAGTTATCGCGATATGATGCTGGTGTCTGAGCAGGTGCAAAAGCTGTGTGGCCGCAATGGGTGGGACTGTTTCGTGCAAGGCACGGGTAGCTCGCGTCAAGCGATGTTGGAAGGCTTTCGACAATCTGAAAATGGAGTCCTTCTGGGCACAGATAGTTTTTGGACAGGAGTTGATGTGCCGGGTGAGGCGCTGAGCAATGTTATCATTGCGCGCTTGCCCTTTGAGGTGCCGAGTCATCCTGTGGTGCAAGCTCGTCTAGAAGATATTAAGAATAATGGTGGAAACTCATTTATGGATTACTCTTTGCCAGAGGCGGTGCTAAAATTCCGCCAAGGAGTAGGGCGTCTGATTCGGTCAGGGAAGGATAAGGGAAAAGTTCTGATACTGGATAGCCGCGTGGTGACCAAGAAATACGGCTCAACCTTTCTGGATTGCTTGCAGCCATCACCAGTGAATTTCGTGAAAAGTGTGAATGAACTGGAGCGATGATTTTTGATTCGGGGATTTGACGGGCGATCAACTTTAGCGTTACCTATCACTGTGATATCATCTCTGCGCGTCATTGATTTTCGCTGTTTTGAGGCTCTGGCGATTGAGCTGGAGCAGCGTTGTGTCTTCTTTACCGGCGCGAATGCCCAAGGGAAAACAAGTTTGCTCGAGGCGATCGCAGTTGGTGCACGGCTAGGTTCACCCCGGGCTTCGCGCCAAGCGCAGATGATTCGTGAGGGCCAATTCGGCTGTGGGGTTGCGATTGGAACAAAGGACGGCCTCTTTAAAGCGGTCTATCAGGATCGTAAATTTGAGCTCTCACTAGATGGCGGCCAGTGTAAGAAGATGGATTATCTCACGCAGAGTCCGCGTATTGTCTGGATGGAGAATCGTGATCTGGAGTTGGTGCGCGGATCGGGCGAGAGGCGCCGTCGATATTTGGATGCGATAGGGACTCAGCTGAGTCCTGTCTATGCTCGAGCCCTGCGTGATTACACGAAGGCGCTGCGCTCCCGAAATGCGCTCCTAAAAGACCAGCGCAGTCAGGATCGTGAATTTCAAGTTTTCACGACCTTATTGATTCAGCATGGGAAGGTCCTGGTTGAATTCAGAGAACGTATGATTCAAGATCTGCTTCCGTATCTAGCAGCATCGCACCAAACAATCTCAGATGCACAAGAGCAGTTTTCTCTGACCTACCAGCCATCATCACTTAACCTTGATGAAGACCTGCTGAAAGGAATAGAACAGGATCGCATTATGAAGCAGACGCTGATCGGGCCTCATCGTGATGATTTTCTCCTGTATGTCGATGGTAGGCCTGCAAATGATTTTGCGAGCGAAGGCCAGCAACGAACCTTGGCGATTGCGCTTAGATTGGCACAGGGGCGATTGCTGGAAGGGCAAGCCCAAGTTGTCTATCTCGTCGATGACGTCTTTGGTGAGTTAGACGACCAGCGGAGGAGAGCCCTCATGCAGGCTTTTCCCGCCGCTGCACAAACGATATTCACTACCACGCAAATCCACTGGGGCGAGGTCGAGGCGCAGGTTTTTGAGCTGAAGGAATCTCAGGTGATCGCGATGTGATTAATATCCCTTCCATGGCCCCAGCCATTTTTCGACTAACTCTAAGTCCATTCCTTTGCGCTTGGCGTAATCTTCCATTTGATCCTTCTGGAGGTCTGTTACGGCAAAGTAACGTGATTCGGGGTGAGAGAAATAAATGCCTGACACCGCTGCTCCGGGATGCATCGCGCACGATTCCGTGAGTTCAACGCCAGTTTGCTCGGATGCGTTTAGAAGTTCAAAAAGGATTTCCTTCTCGGTATGATCTGGTTGGGCAGGATAGCCTGGAGCAGGGCGAATCCCTTGATAGATTTCCTTGATCAACTCATTGTGGTTAAACTCGTTCGGGCGCTCGTAACTCCATTCGACTCGGGCACGGTGGTGCATCAGTTCAGCAAACGCCTCCGCAAGCCGATCTGCGAGCGCCTTAATGGTAATTGCTTTGTAAGGGTCATGCTCAGTCGCTTCAATTTCTTTGGCCCACTCGTCGGCGCCATGGATCCCTACGACAAAGCCTCCTAGGTAGTCCGTAGCATGAGCGTCTCGCTCATGATGTTCTTTCTCGGCGGAGCCGACAGGAGTATTCTGAGGAAGTTTGAAATCTGTGTTATGCTGAGAAATGTAATTCAGCTGATTCAGGAAATCACTCTCATCCCTAATGATATGATCGTAATATTCCGCTTGCCAAACTTGACCAGTAGATCCGGTAGTCTTGTTGATTTCCTTAGCTGTAAAGGACTTCCAAGAGTGCATGACATCACTCAGAGAGTAGCCTGTTTTTGGCTTTAAAATGGCATGAACATGATTTGAGACGATCGCGTAACTGAAGAGTTCGTATCTTTCGCCCGCGAAGTGGTTCATGGCCTGATCAACAATTTTAGCTATTTCAAGTCGAGCTAGGATACATGCTCCATGCGCTTTCTCTAAGCTTGTTTCTAGCGTCTCACTGTAAAGATTAAAGATTTCTTGGGTGGTACGATCAACTGCCGAGAGGTCGTTATTCCCTAGGAATTCAGCACGTTGCTTGATGAGCGCGTCCTTTTTACTCTGATACGCTGTGAGCGCCTTTTCTGGGAGAGAGTCGGCTAGTCTGAAGGTTACAGAGTAGGTGGCGTTCTCCTGGATCCAATGCGGGAGATTAGCTCCCTGTGATGACTGGATGCTTTTGTAGTGGCTGAGGTAAGTGACTGCACTTGGAATGTCAGCTTCGCTGAGGTTGGAAGTCTTGGCCGGGACGACCAAGCCACGGTTAGCTTCTACGGGTTTAACAAAATCAGCGAGTGCAAGGTGTGGCTTCTTGTTATTCTTTTTCCGCAGTGCTTGGCGCAGGGTGTGGAAGCGGGTGTTCTCAGAGCCGTCTTTGTTGTAGATGATGATGTCGTCACCATCGGAGTTAGCAGGGAAGAACCCGTAGATACCGCGAGCGGTGAAGCGTTTTTCGGTGATGATTTGTTCGAGAAGTTCCTGCGCGTCTTGGTAGAGCTTCTGAGCTTCCTCGGCTCCCGCCGCGTTGCGGGTTTTTAGAGTTTTGGTTTCATTATCCCAGACCCCACGAATCTCCCAAGCGTGGAAGAACGGAGACCAGTCGATGTAATTTGCGAGTTCACGTAGAGATTGATTATCGAGCACGCGGGTGCCTGTGAAGGCTGGAGTAGGGGGCGAGTAATTATCCCACCCAGCCTCTGGGATGAATTTGTTGGCTCGGGCTTCTGCTAGTGTGACGCAATCAACGGTAGTCGGCGCGCCAAACTGCTCGCGGTACTTATCATACTTCTCTTTCGTTTTATCCAGGAAGGGCGCACGTTGGTCTTCAGAGAGCAGAGCAGTCATGACAGGAACGGAACGGGAGGCGTCCAAGACGTGAATGATCGGGCCGTCGTAGTGCTCGTCCAACTTGATCGCGGTATGGGCTGCCGAGGTCGTGGCTCCACCAATGAGGAGAGGAATGCCTTTGCCGTCGTTTTTTAAGTGGTAGCCACGCTTTTGCATTTCCTGCGCCACGGTGACCATCTCATCCAGCGACGGAGTAATCAAGCCCGAGAGCCCGATGACATCGGCGTTTATCTCCTCTGCCTTATCGAGGATCTTTGCACAGGGAACCATCACGCCCATGTCGATGACGTCGTAACCGTTACACTGCAGGACTACCCCAACGATGTTCTTCCCGATGTCATGCACGTCTCCTTTTACGGTTGCGATGACCATGGTGCCGTTGGTGAAGGATTTTTCGGCTTCGGTGCGTGCTTCGTCCTCACTTAGGTGTGGCATTGAGGTTTTAAAATCCGCAATCTTCTCGATGATGCGTTCCTCCTTTTCGGTTTCCATGTAGGGCTCGAGCCAGGCTACCGACTTCTTCATCACGCGCGCAGATTTTACGACTTGTGGTAGGAACATTTTTCCAGCCCCAAAGAGGTCCCCGACGATCCCCATTCCGTCCATGAGTGGCCCTTCGATGACATTAAGTGGCTTGCCATATTTGAGGCGGGCTTCCTCGGTGTCTTCGGTAATAAATTTATCAATTCCTTTGAGTAAGGAGTATTCGAGACGTTTTTCGACTGTGGCTTCACGCCAAGCGAGATCTTCGACCTTTTTCTTGCCTCCTTTTCCTTTGAATTCCTCGGCGAGATCGACTAGCTCCTCTGTGACCTCGCGTTCATTAAGAATACCGGGTTCGATGAGCGCCTTAAGTCGAGGGTCGATCTCATCGTAGACCTCGAGCATGCCTGCATTTACGATTCCCATATCCATTCCCGCTTTGACAGCGTGGTAGAGAAAGACGGAGTGGATGGCCTCGCGAACGGGGTTATTTCCGCGGAAGGAGAAGGAGATATTAGACACTCCTCCGCTAACTTTTGCGTGGGGGAGATTTTCCTTAATCCAGCGTGTCGCATTAATGAAGTCTGCCCCGTAGGAATTGTGCTCCTCGATGCCGGTGAAAATGGTGAGGATGTTCGGGTCGAAGATGATGTCTTCTGGCGGGAAGTCCACCGTCATCAAGAGGTCATAGGCGCGCTTACAAATTCGGATTTTCTCCTCATAGGTGGCGGCTTGTCCATCCTCGTCAAAAGCCATGACAACCACGGCAGCTCCGTAGCGCTTGATGATTTTGGCGCAGTGGAGGAATTTTTCTTCACCTTCCTTGAGTGAGATCGAGTTGACAATCCCTTTTCCTTGGAGGTATTTAAGCCCTTCCTCTAAGATTTCCCACTTAGAGGAGTCGATCATGATTGGCACCGCCGCGACATCTGGTTCAGCCTGTAAGAGGCGGAGGAATTTCCCCATCATATCCACACCGTCAATGAGCCCGTCGTCAAAGCAGATGTCGATGACATTGGCTCCGTTTTCGACCTGTTGGCGTGCGACATCAACCGCTTTTTCGAGGTCATTACTACGCACCAACTTCGCGAAACGTGGGGAGCCTGCGACATTAGTTCGCTCCCCGATCATGAGGAAGTTTTTGTCGGTGGTGTGATTGTATGGGTCAGTGCCGGAGAGGCGGAGGACTCGGTCGATTGTTTTCATTTTAAGTTATGTTTACCACGGAGGCGCGGAGGTCGCGGAGAGTTTTTTGAGAGGGCACAGATTTTATTGAATCGCAAAGGCGCGAAGACGCTAAGTTTATTCTTTAGAGATTATATGATCGATAATTTCATATTCTAGGGCTTCTTCAGCAGATAGATAGTAGGATTCATCCTTCTTGCGATGAATCCATTCTTCAGGAACGCTCGAGTGATTTTTCCAGAATTTTAAAAACCGTTTGAAGTTAAGCGTGTCCCAATCAAATTCTTCTTCATAATCGGTTACGTTAGTGTGAACCATAATTATGGCGTTTGGATATGCCTGTCTTTTACCAGTTCCCGCCGCTAAAATTATTGCCCCACTCGAGCTGGCATTTCCCATGGCGATCGTGTTAACAGGAGCTTTCAGGTTATTGATAACGTCTGCTATCGCAAAGGCGTCTGTATACCAGCCACCGTCAGTACGGATGTATAAATCAATTTCTTCCTCCTGACTTTCAGCATCCAGTAAAAGCAAGCTGGCTATTATTTTTTTTGCTGAATATTGATTTACTTCTTTAGTGAGGATAATGGTTCGTTTTTTAAGCAGCTCTTCATCTAATTTACTAGAGGCGGTGATTACACCACTATCTACTAAGGTATCAACTATGCCTTGGTGGTCTATTTCGATAGATGTAGAGCTTCGATTATTGTAAACAAAGATCCCAAATAGGATTAAAATTATGGGGAGAAAAATTGATATAGTCGCTTTCATTTTGAATCTCTATTATAGCTTTTGGTTTTAAAATAAATTCTCCGTGTTCTCCGCGCCTCCGTGGTAAATATAACCTAGCTTCCTAGCGTCGGCACCTGCCTTGGGGCGATTCCTTTTGCGGCTTCGGCGATGGCTTTTACGTGGTCTGGGGTGTTTCCGCAGCAGCCTCCGATGAGGTTCACGAAGCCGTTTTCGGCGAAGTCTTTGGTGTAGTCTCCCATGTGTTGTGGTTCTAGGTCAAAGCCGGTCGGGGCGAGGGGATTAGGTAGGCCGGCATTCGGGTAGGCGGAGATATGGGTGTGGGCTTTCTGTGAGATTTCCTCTACAAAGGGGCGCATGAGGTCTGGGCCGAGCGAGCAGTTCAGCCCGATGGCGAGCGGGTCGACATGGCGGGTTGCATTCCAGAAGGCTTCGATCTTTTGGGCGGAAATCATGGTTTCTCCACCACGTCCTACGGCTGCCGAAATGATAAGAGGGAGCTTTTGTCCACGTTGTTCGAAAACTTCTTGGCAGGCGACGAGGGCGGCCTTGGCATTGAGGGCATCAAAGATGGTCTCTACCATGAGGATGTCGACGCCGCCATCGATGAGGGCGTTGATTTGGTGGATGTAATCGCCTTTGACCTGATCAAAGGTGACAGGGCGGAAGGAGGTGTCGTTCGGGTCGACGACGTTAGTGAGTGAGACGGTAAGAGGCCCGATAGCGCCTGCGGAGTAGCGTTTGATGCCGGTGTCGGTAGCAATGTCATCGCACGCTTTTCGGGTTAGTCTCGCGGACTCGTAATTTAACTCGTAAACTAAATCGGTGAGTTCTTTGTTATCAATGACTTTTGTTTGAAAGAACTCGGGGTCTTTGATGCCACCTGTTTTCCTTGGGTCTTCGACGAAGAATTCTGATTGCGCGAGGTTGGTTCCAGAGAAGGAGTTGGTCTCAACGATGTCTGAGCCGGCCTGGAGGAATCGGCGGTGAATATCTTCAATCACATCTGGCTTAGTGATGGAAAGGATGTCGCCATTGTTTTTGAGGTCTTCCTCGTTGCTTTTAAAGCGCTCTCCGCGGGTGTCTTCTTCACTGAGTTCATACTCTCTGATAGTTGTTCCCATGGCACCATCAAGGATGCCAATGCGTTCGGAGAGAAGAGTGTTCAGTTCTGCGGTGAAATCAGGCTGCATGATCCCAGAGGTGTAGCGGTAGAATGCAGATCTGTTAAGCTTAAAATGATAAAAATCATCATATCACGATATCTTGATGTGAAGATTGATTTGAGAAATGGAAATTTGCTCTCTTGGTGAGGAGGAAGTGCACTCAAGAAAAGAAATGGCATCTCGTAGGGGAGTCGAACCCCTATTGCCAGGATGAAAACCTGGAGTCCTAACCATTAGACGAACGAGACGTTAGGAAAGTGAGCAGTTATGTGTTAAGCCAAATTGAGTGAAGTGGCATCTCGTAGGGGAGTCGAACCCCTATTGCCAGGATGAAAACCTGGAGTCCTAACCATTAGACGAACGAGACACATAGATTGCGGGCTGAAATAATTATGCTACGTAAAATAAGATAGCAAGGAAAAAGAAGTGATTCTTTTAATTATTTCTTATCTTCTGTTTCGTCCTTTTTCTCGTTTTTACCGACAAGGTATTCAAGTGCTTTCGCGGCTCTTTTTGAAACGGTTTGATCAGAGTCATTGGTGAACTGCTCAATGATTGTTTGGGAATACGGCTTGTTGGTAGTAGCCATGGCATTGATGACGAGTAGTTTCTCGTTAGCTGATTGAGTGCTATCCGCGATGTTTTCCCAAAGTTCTTGAGTTTTCTCAGAGCTTTGCTTGATATGGAAGCGAGTCATTAGGCTGTAAAGGGTGTCGAAAGCGGTCTTTCTGATCACCTCATCTGGAGAGGTATTCCAAAAATCAATGGTGGTATTTAACATGGTGTCGTCTTTCCATTCTTTAATCGCTCCGAGAGCGGGAATAACGGCATCTGGATTCCCGGAGTTGAGGGCATCGGTAATGATAGCACTTGCTTCTTCACCGCCTAGTGATCCTATGAGTCGTGTTATTGATGCTTTCGTCACACTGTTGTCGGCATTTGCTATCGCATCGGTAATTACTTTTGAAACAGTTACGCGCTGTTTTGTGTTCTTGATGATATGACCTGCCACATGTTCAGCAGCTTGTCTAGCCTTGGCTATTCTTGTATTCAGGATTAAATTAGTGAAAAAATCTAGATGGGTGAAGGTGGCTCCTCCTTTACTAGCACGGATAGAATCAACGATCAATTCTGAGTTGTCAGAGGATTTGATGTAGTCTATTAAGGTGGTTACCGAAGGCTCTGAATTTTTGGTTGCGACAATGCTGAGCAAGGATGAGCGGGTTTCATCTGAAATGAGTGTGCCTTCTTGCGTGGCGAAGGTTGCAATCTCATTACCGATGTCATAAGTGCCGTCGGTTTCAGCGAAAAGTAATCTTCTTAGGATGTTGCTACTGTCAAACTTTGTATTTGCTCCATGGAGTTTTTCCAAAAGAAAATCTAAATCAGGCTTGGATGTGACAGTAAGCTCAGGTGAGTCTCCGTCCGCTTGTGTAATTAACGCGTTGTATTGCCCGATTACTTTGTTTTTGGCTAATTGAGTAAACGCTATCCACAATCCAGCTAAAACTGCCAAAACTGAAATGATAATTAAAGGAATGAAGTTTGCCTTTTTCTTAGGAGGGCTTTTTTCGTTGGCTTGCTCTTTTTCTTTAGAAGCAGTCTCCTTGGCAGTGGTTTTCTTCTGCACATTGTTGAGAGCTGTTTTACTTTTTTCAGGGAGAGTATCGCTTTGAGACAAGGCAGGTTGCGCGCCAGTCACCAATTTCACGCCAGTTGGTGAAGTATTGGTCTCGGTTGTAGCGGTCGTATTAGGCGAGGTTTGCTTAGAAACTGGTTGTTCTCCTGTAACTAGTTTTACTCCAGGTGATGTGCCAGTGTTTAGCATGCTCGGAGGAGTAGATGCGGTGGCTTTTATGTCCTGAGGTTTTGTGATATTCTCTTGAGGGACAGAAACATTGATATTTGATGCTTTTGATAAGCTTCCTGACGCTGTGAGTAGAGTGGGTTTTGCGATCCCGGCTGGGGTATCAGGTTGTTGTGGCGTGAGAGTTGCGGCAGAAACTTGACCGACTTGGATGACACCAGTTGATTTTTCGATATTCTTGTCGGAAGAGCTAGAGCGAAGTGGGATTTCGTCATCGTTTGCTTGGAAGTAGTCGAGCGCTACTTGAGCTGATTCAGGACGGTGTTGCATCTCTCTGTTGATTAACCACATGATCCAGTTACAAGCCCATTCAGGGAGGTCAGGACGCAGCTCAGCAATAGGCTGGACTCGGTGAGTCAAATGCGCTGCCATTACTTCAGCCGGCGTTTCTCCTGTGAAAGGATATGTGCCTGTAAGTGTGTAGTAAAACACTGCACCAAGAGCGTATATGTCTGTTCTTGCATCGAGCTCAATCCGCTCGAATTGCTCAGGAGCCATGAAGTAAATCGAACCCATTACTGAGCCGCCGTGGTCTACGGTTTGTTTAGTAGGCACTTGGGATAACTTAGCCATCCCGAAGTCGAGAAGTTTCGCTTGAAATTTTCCGTTAGGTAACCACTTAAGGACGATGTTGTTAGGCTTGATGTCACGGTGAATGACATTGATGGAGTGTGCTGCGGTGAGGGCATCCAAGCAATGACTCGCGAAAGACTTGAAATCTGCAGCTGTCATTGGATTTTCTGCAATGAGTTCATCCATGTTGCGACCTTGGAGTAACTCCATGACTACATAAGGGCCATCCTCATCAACATCAGCGTCATATATGGTGACGATATTTGGGTGATCGATGGATGATAGAAGACGAGCTTCTTTGAGCATCATGTCAACAGTGCTTTGAGTCCATTTTCCATCTTCTTCAGACATGAGGCGTTTGATCGCCACTTCACGATCAAGGCGGGTATCTACAGCAAGATATACAGAACCTGCACCACCTTCACCGATTTTCTTTTGGATTTCATATCTATCAGATGACATAGTAAAAATTTATAATTGACGTTACATTAAGCAACATAGTTCGTGGAGGTCAAGTATTGTATTCAAACGAAATTTTATAATTTTTGTGTGGCTTATTTGAAATTTGACCACTTCACCAAGAATGACTTCGGATTATCGTAGATTACTTGCTTTATGCAGTCTTCAAAATATTTTCTTTGCTTCATTTCTAAAGCGCATTTCATTACCGCAAGAGGGTCGGAAATTCCCCAATCACACGCGGAATTCATCCAGACTTGCTCCTTGCCGTAAATCTCTATCATATCAACCGCACGGGCTGCGGAGCATTTTGATTGCGGATAAAGAGTCATGCCAGCCCAGTAACCAGCATCGAGAACGGCCTCGATAGTGTGTTCCTCCACGTGATCAATCACGACCCGGGAAGGCTCGATTTTTGAATTTTTAAGTGAGTCGAGGATCAGGCGGGTGCCTTTGAGTTTATCTTCTAAGTGTGGAGTGTGGATGAGAACGGGAAGATCATGCTTTTGTGCGAGTTCAACATGTTCTTCAAAAATGTTGAGCTCGTTTTTAGAGTTTTTATTGAGGCCGATTTCGCCGATTCCGAGGACGTTAGGCTTGTCGAGAAACTCAGGAATGATCTGCATGACTTCTCGGGCAAATCCCGCGTCTTCAGCTTCTTTTGGGTTGATGCAGAGCCATGCATAGTGCTCGATTCCAAATTTCGCTGCCCGTTGTGGTTCGTACTCGGTCAGTTGGCGGTAGTAATCATAAAACCCCTGAGGAGAAGATCGATCATAGCCAGCCCAGAATGCCGGTTCACAAAGAGCTTCACAGCCTGCTAATGCTATCTTCTGGTAGTCATCCGTGGTGCGACTGACCATGTGACCATGTGGTTCAATATACTTCATGATGACTTACGAATCAGGGTTCACAGCACCATTTGCGAACTGGATTGAGGCGGTCTCTAATGGTTCACGAGAGTGGTCAGAGAAGGCGTGGTGTACGGCTTGGGTTCTACTAAGTCCAGGCGAGGGGTTTTGCATCGCTTCGAGAGCATTCAGAAAGGCTTCATGCCGGAAATCAGCCTCTCCTTCATGCCGATCCATACGGTCAAGGAAGGCTGCGATATCGAGCAACCGAAAGCGGTTATCCATAAAATAGAGGTCTTGAATGTCTTTCTTAGAGGCGTTCATCTTAACTTTTACTGTTTCTGAGGCTACGTTCTATCAATGTTTTTAGGGAAAGTCCCTGCACCGCGATGGAGAAAATGACGACAATGTAAGTGGCAACAAGGAGCAGATTACGAATGTCCATGAACTCTGGATCTTTAGGCATTCCGAGCGCGAGAGCGATGGAGATGCCTCCTCGTAATCCTCCCCACGTTAAGATCGTGATGACACGTGGGCTGAATTCTCGGGTTTTCCTCAGAATCGTTACGGGGATAGAAGCGGCGATGAATCGCACAGCTAGAGTGAGAGGGATTGCAATGAGGCCAAAGATAATAGCAGTAGTTGTCCACTCTAGAATGAGGAGTTCGATACCGATCAGGAGAAAGAGAACTGCATTGAGCATTTCATCTATCAGCTCCCAGAAGGTGTCAAGGTGCTCCCGAGTCGAGTCACTCATCGCAAGGTATCGCCCTTGATTTCCGATCATGAGGCCTGCAACAACCATAGCCAGTGGGCCACTAAGATGCATAGCGTAGGCCGCGCGGTAACCAGCAGTGACGAGCGCTAAGCTGATGAGGATTTCGATCTGGTAATTATTGACACTTTTTAGGAGGTAAAAGCCGATTGCCCCCAAGAGGAGTCCCCAGAGAATTCCTCCTCCAGCCTCTATAGCGAAGAGTTTGGTAATCGCTCCCGCCGTCATTTCGGTAGCGTGGTGATCATCTGCATGTCCATGAGCTGCCGTGAGTGGGATCATGCCAATGAGAACGAGATAGACCACAACACCAACGCCATCGTTAAAGAGGGATTCGCCTGTGATCTTTGTTTCGAGCGATTTAGGAGCACCGGCTTTCTTGAGAATCCCGAGGACTGCTACCGGGTCAGTAGGGGAGATGAGGGCTCCGAAGACGAGACACCAAATAAACGGGGCTGCGACCCCGAGCCACCCAAGGATATAATACGTGGCTCCTCCGATCACAAAGGTGGAGAACACAACGCCAAAGCTGGCGAGCATCGCGACAAGGGATTTTTGCTCCTTAAGGTCACTTAGATTTACGTGCAGTGCACCCGCAAACAGAAGGTAGGAGAGCATTCCCTCCATCAGTGTTTTGTTGAAGTCGATCGATTCGAGGAAAGACTTAGCTTGTCCGGGGAGCTCTGGGAACAATGGGCTGACAGCCAAGAGTAAGAGACTGAAGATGACCCCAAATAGCATAATGCCAATCGTGGTGGGGAGTTTGAATGTCTTTAAGTTGATGTATCCAAACGCAGCGGCAAGGACTAAAAGTATACTGGTGATATCAAGAGCTTCCATTAATTGATTTTTAGGAGATTGAACCGAGAATGCGAGGATTTTTAATTAGAGTTTTTCTCTTTTTGTTGGACTTGGAAGTACACGGTTGGATTCACCTTGCGCGGATTCCAGAAGGTATGAATCGTAGCTGGGGTCTCGGGCGTAAACATTGCGTTGAGTTCAAAGTATCTGGGGGATTGTACTGAGGTCTCCCATGAATATTCCCATAAGGGTTTTCCTTCACGATCTACTTTCTGACCATCCCAAGCTCGCCACTCGAATCGCCAAATATCTTCCAAGAGAGTTAGGGTTTGAATCGGTTCTTGATCAGGCAACACCAGAGGGGCATTGCGCTCGTAGGGAGATTTGAGCAGGTATTCGCTGTAGTATTCGATAACAATGTCTAGGGTTTTGTCTCGGTTCGGTCTCGTTATAATCTTTACGGCCTTGGTTGTGAAGGGTTGGTTTGGCCAAGTGAAGGATTTACTTGAGTTTTGAATGATGAGTTCGGACAGGTAATGAGTCGAAGTTTCGTTCGACTGCAGCTCAATCACCGCGTCGCCGCTCATTTCTAAAAAGGCTCGATCTAGGAAGGAGAACAGCGAAGATTCTTTAATATGCTCATTAGATGTGTTAATAGAATCTTGTGAGACCCGCAGGTTCCAATCCGTGATCTTGAAAATGGCGGTGAGAATTACCGCGGTAATAGCCAAGGCAAGGCAAGCCTCCAGGAGCAAATACCCAGACTGATGGGATGGACGGTTATTGCGCATAGAGATTTGCGTTGCGCCAAGTTTCGGCCGTTCGGGTTGTGTAGTCGCCATCTTCCCACCAAGTGGCTTTGACTTCTACCTTGAAAAGCTGATCGAGCAGGGCTCCGTCAGAGTTGGTTACCTCTGTCAGCGGAATGACATTGGTAATGATTTCGATCTCCCATTCTTCAATCCGCTTAGAGGGAAGTTGGCCTTCTTGGATTCTCGGTTTGGTCGCATGAGTCATTAACTCATTGTGGATAATACGGCTGATGATGGCCTCGCGCTTTGACTCAAAGCTCAAGCGAGAAATATTTTTCATCGCGATCGCGATCGCGGTAATCATGATGCCCGCGATCCCCACCGCTAAGACGGCTTCCATGATCGCGAAGCCCTCTTTTTGTGCAGGAAGATGTTTGCGGAGTTTCATAATTAATTCGCAATGTAGCTCTCTTGGTCTTTTACCCGCGCTGTCAGTGGATCTAAGTGCAGGATGATCCAGTTTTCATTGTCGCTGAGCTTTATGGAAATAGGCTCACAGAGTCCAGTCGCAGAGAAATACCAATATTGAGCGGGATTCGGGGTAGTTTTTCTACTTTTAGGCGTGAACCACTCATCTTCCTTCGCTCCCCAACGTCGCAGAGAAATAGCGACCTCACTTTTGTAAGACTCCAGCTTCTGATACCCCACAATCTCGTTCTCAGAGTTTTTCGATGGAGTCTCTAAAATGATTTCATAGGGAGAGACGAGCGAGAGTCGATGTGGCGTCTGCTGAAGGAATGCACGGGTGTGGCCTTTGCTTGCTAAACCTTCGATTTCTATTGCAGCTTTACGGAGGTTTTTGTCGTCAGCTTGACCATTGTAGGCAACAAGACCCATCGTCGAAATCACTCCGATAATGACCATTGCTACGACGAGCTCGAGCAGCGTGACTCCTTTAGAAACCTTCCTGTGAGCTAATATCATCATCTGTGCCTAATTGCATGTCTTCCCCCATAGAAATAATTTCATATGTGCTCTTATTCTTAGTCCCTGGATACTTGTAGATGTAATCCTGTTGCCAAGGGTCGAGCGGGATATTAGGCATTTGCTGTCTCCAATTACGAGGAATAGGAGAGGTTGTTGGCTTCGTGACGAGTGCTTGTAAGCCTTGGCTTTCACTTGGGTAAGATCCCGCCGCAGAACGGTAGGATTCTAGTAAAGAACTTAGCCCGTTGATTTTCATTTGGGCGGCTTTATCGTTAGCGTTGCCCACAGCACCACCGAAGAACTTGATCCCAGCACCGAGAATAATTCCGATAATTGAAACTACAATGATAATTTCTAGGAGAGTCATACCTGGCTTGTGTCCTCTTTTGTGTGTGATTTTGGTTCTCATGTGTTATCTGATTTTTCTAGGGGTATGAAGTTTTAGCGAAACTATTCCGTTTTTCTGCCTAAGTTGTTTAGTTAGCGACGATATTAACGAGTTTTCCGGGGACGACAATCACTTTTCGGATTGTTTGCCCCTCAGTGAAGGCGGTTACTCCCTCATCCGCTAGTGCAAGAGCCTCGAGCGCGTCTTTACTAATGTCTGATGCAACCTGTAGGCGCGCACGGAGTTTTCCGTTCACTTGCACGATAATCGTTTTCTCATCTTCAACAAGCTTGGCGGCATCGAAGGCTGGCCACGCGAGACTGGAGAGGAGTTGGTCGCTACCGAGGAGCGTATTAAGTTCCTCCGTCAAATGCGGCGCAAACGGGTTGAGCAACTGCAGGAAGGTCGTAAACTCTGGCACAGGAAGTCCGTCTTTTTTCTCGATGTCTTGGAAGGCCTTCAGGCACACCATCATTTGAGAAATCGCGGTATTAAAGGCGAGGTTCTCGATGTCTTCGCCCACTTTTTTGATCGTTTGGTGAAGGGCTTTTAGGAGAGCCTTGTCTGATGAGGCATCGGTCTGGAGATTCGTTTTGAGTGTCCATTCGCCTTCTTGATTTTGCTCACAGGCGAGACGCCAGACCTTCGCGAGGAAGCGCGAGACGCCATCAACACCATTCGTCTGCCAAGGTTTCACTTGTTCAAGCGGCCCCATAAACATTTCATAGAGACGCAGCGAATCCGCTCCGTATTCCGCGATGATATCATCGGGGTTGACGACGTTACCAATCGATTTTGACATCTTGTTTCCATCTTCCCCAAGAATTAACCCTTGATTCACGAGTTTCTTGAACGGCTCCTTGGTGCTGATTAATCCGAGATCAAAGAGGACCTTATGCCAGAAACGCGCATAGAGAAGGTGCAGCACGGCGTGCTCGGTGCCACCGACGTAGAGATCTACCATCGCATCATCTCCACTCCAATAATTCTCAGCTTCTTCACTGATGAATCGCTCCTTGTTGAGGTTGTCCGCATAGCGCAGGTAATACCAACAAGATCCTGCCCACTGCGGCATGGTGTTGGTCTCACGCTCGAATTGGTCACTATAGTTAATCCAGTCTGTCGCCTTCACGAGTGGTCCGCGCGGATCACCAGTGGGCTTGAAGTCTTCCATCTCTGGCTGTAGCACAGGGAGATCGCTCTCCGGAACGCAGGCATGTTGTCCCGTCTCCTTATCCCAAAGCAGAGGGAAAGGCTCGCCCCAATAACGCTGGCGAGAAAAGAGCCAATCCCGGAGCTTGAAGTTGATTTTGCGTTCCCCTTTTCCATTCTGTTCTAGCCAATCGATCATTTTGGCTTTGGCGGCATCGGTGTCAAGGCCGTTGAGGAAGTCGGAATTTACAGCGACTCCATGGCCACTGTAAGGGAGCGCGGGCGTCCCGCCCGCATTGTAATATGAGAATGCTCCATCTGAAAGATTAGCTTTTTCAGGGTTTTCCGCGATGTAAGACTTCACCTTCTCGTAGTGCTTAGGTCCACGGACTAACCTGTCATAATATTCAGGCTGCCAAAATCGCCCTTCATCCCCGGTGATTTTGTTGATCTCCTTCGCCGTAAAGCTTTTCCAAGAGTGTAAGATGTCAGCAATCGTATTCTCTTCTAACGGAGAAAAGACAACATGCACATGATTCGGCATGATTACAGCGTCATGTAGGAGGTAGCGCTCGCGATCAAAATGGTGGAGCGCATCCATAATGACAGTGCGGATTTCAGGGCTCTTGAGTAAGCATTTACCATGAGACTGATCCAGTAACTCATCTACCTTATCTGAGAATCTTTGGTGGTATTCTTTAGTTTGCTTGTCGTCCCAAGGAGTTGGATTCTCTTTGATCCAAGCTTCTTTCTGGGCATTGATTTTTTCTACTACCTCCGTCGGAAGGCTATCATCTGTTCTGAAGGTGACAAAAACCGCGCTGTCATCCTGTTGCCAATGCGGAAGCTTATGTTTTGAGGAAGTTACCTCCTGATCGCATTGATAAAAGCGGGCGGGACGCCCGCGCTCCCCTACGACAGGTTGAATAGCAATCCCAAATTTCTTTGCAAATTCAAAGTCGCGCTCATCATGTGCAGGCACTGCCATGATCGCACCTGTTCCGTAACCCATCATGACGTAATCGGCGATCCAGACTGGGATTTTCTCTCCGTTAGCGGGGTTGGTGGCGTAGGCACCGGTGAACACTCCAGACTTATCCTTGTTCATCTCGCCACGCTCTAAGTCGGACTTGAGCACGCAAGATTCTTTGTAGGCTTCCACCGCTTCGCGATTTTCCTCGGTGGTGATGTCGGTCACATACGGATGCTCAGGAGCGAGTACCATGTAGGTGGCCCCAAAGAGGGTGTCCGGGCGGGTCGTAAAGACTTCTATCTCACCAGTATTCTCAATCTCAAAGGTGACGGTCGCGCCTTCGGATTTTCCGATCCAGTTTTTCTGGAGGAGCTTGATCGACTCGGGCCAATCGAGGGTGTCGAGGTCATCAATGAGGCGCTGGGCGTATTTGGTGATGCGGAGCATCCATTGGCGGAGCGGGCGGCGCTCGACGGTGTGGCCTTTTGACTTCCACTCGTCGACTTCTTCATTAGCGAGCACGGTGCCGAGGTCAGGAGACCAGTTCACAGGCGCCTCATGGGTGAAGGCGAGGCGTTGTGCATCGATTTCTTCAGGCGAGAGTCCTTTCTCCTCGAGCTCGGAAACGGGACGCGCTTTTTGTGATTCCTCACAATAGTAGGAATTGTAAAGACGGAGAAAGATCCACTGCGTCCATTTTACGTATTCAGGATCGGTGGTGTTGATCTCGCGATCCCAATCGTAAGAGAAGCCAATCGCCTTGAGCTGGTTACGGAAGTTTTCGGTGTTTGCCTCGGTCGTGATGCGTGGGTGTTGTCCTGTCTTGATCGCATACTGCTCTGCAGGGAGTCCGAAGGCGTCCCATCCCATCGGGTGAAGCACGTTAAAGCCATTCATGCGCTTGTAGCGCGCGATGATGTCGGTGGCGGTGTAGCCCTCTGGGTGTCCTACGTGGAGGCCTGCCCCAGAAGGATAAGGGAACATGTCCAGTACGTAGTATTTCGGCTTACTGGCATCGAAATCAGCATCACCTGGGTTAGCAGTGCGATAGGTCTGGTTTTCGTCCCAATAGGCTTGCCACTTGGATTCAAATTCGTCGAATGGAAAAGGCTTTCTCATGATATTGCCTAAGTCAAAGCATGGTGCGAAATCCGAAGCGATATTTTTTTTCCTAATTTAGTCTTTAGCGAAGGGGGGATGATCCACAGATTTCGCAGATTCACGCAGATTTTTTTCATGTGGTGAAGCATCAGCTTCTTAGAACTTCACAAACCGCTTTTTCAATTGCCTCTATCGCCAGCGAAATCTCCTCTTCCGAAATACAGTAGGGCGGCATAAAGACGATCGTGTCGAGAATGGGGCGGGTGAGTAACTGATGGTTCATCGCAACCTGGCAGACGTGGGAGCCGATGCGGGAGGTGGTAGGAAAGCTCTCACCGTTTTGCTGTCTGAGCTCGATTCCCGAGACTAGACCCACTTGCCGTGTCTCGAAAACGTAGGGACAGCGCTTCTGCAGTGCTGTAAGTTCTTGGCGGAGGAATGCGCTTAGGTTGTTAACGCGCTCTAGGGTGTTCTCGCTCTCGAACAAATCCAACGAGGCGAGGGCAATCGCGCAGCCGAGTTGGTTCGCGGTGTAGCTGTGGCCGTAATAAAAGGCGTGCTCCCGTGGGCCGAGAAAGGCGTTGTAAACCGTCTCTGTCGTCAAGGTCGCCGCCGTGGGGAGGTAGCCCGCCGTGAGTCCTTTGGCGAGGCAGAGGAAGTCGGGGATTACGTCTTCATGCTGACACGCGAACATCTTTCCCGTGCGTCCGAACCCTGTCATGACTTCGTCAAGAATGAGGTGGATGCCGTGCTTCTCGGTCCACTCGCGAAGCTGTGCCAGCATTCCCGTTGGCCACGGGGTCATCTGGTTTACGCCCTGAATGATGGGTTCGATGATGAGGGCGGTGGTGCTTTTGAGTGCTTCTGTGGAGAGCTGCAGTAAGTCCTCTAGTGAGGCAACGCGGTGCACCGGAAGCCCAAGCTTCGCAAAGCGATCAAAAAACAGCGAGACACCTCCCAGCGAGGCTGCGCCCATAGTGTCACCGTGGTAGGAATTCTGGAAACAAATGAAGGAGTTCCTCTCTTCGGCATCGGTTTGGAGTCGATATTGGAGCGACATTTTCATCGCGACTTCCACTGCGGTCGATCCATCGTCAGAGAAGAAGCAACGGGAAAGGGTGTCTTCAGGAAAAAACTGGCACAGTCGCTGCGCCAAGCGCGAGGCGAGGGGATGCGCAAACCCGAGATAGGAGGTGTGCGCAACTTTTTGGAGTTGCTGCGCGACCGCTTGATTCAGCATGGGGTGGCTGTGACCATGAATGTTCGTCCAGATCGACGAGTTGCCATCAATGTAGGAGTTGCCCTCGGTATCGGTCAGCCATGCGCCGAGGCCTGACTCTAGCATGATCGGATTATTCTGGCACCATTCCTCCTGCGGAGTAAAGGGGTGCCAGCAATGCTTCCAGTCTAGCTCGATGAGGTCACGCGTGGTCATAAACAGGAGTCCACAATTATGGACGGACAGGAGGCTCAATGCCATGTTCCGCTTCTAGGTATTTATCGAGGCTGTGAACGACCTTCCAAGTTGCGCGGCGGCGTTGATACTTTGCCCATAGGATTTCACGGAATCCTTGCAATATTTCTTTGTCGAGTTTGACGTTTTCCTGCCAGTCAGGGTCGGTCTGGAGGGTGGTAGAAAAGCTCCAACGGTTTGCGTGATAGTAGGCGCGGTTGTACCTTCTTCCGTCTTCCGTCTCGATGTTCCATTCGTGTTTTTGCATGGTAGATTTTAGCGATGATTAAAAATGTATTCAGTGAAGCATAACTTGCCAAACTTAGTGGATTATGGCAAACCGCTCCTATGGAGTCGCATGAAGTATTAAAAGAAGCTTTTGAGAAAACAAGTCCTAAAGCACTCGCCGCTGATCTTGGTGTTTCCCTTTCCCTCGTCTACAAGTGGGCGCAGGAGCAATCCGATCTAGGAAGTGGGAGCCGTAACCCGCTCGACCGCCTTTTAGCGATTATTCAAGCTACCGGCGACATGCAAATCCTCCGTTGGCTCTGTGAGCAGTCTGGTGGGTACTTCGTGACAAACCCGAATTCGTCTTGTGAGAAAGGGTTCCAAGTTCTTCCGGCTACGAGTGAGATTCTCACCCAGTTTTCCGCGATGATTAATAAGATTTCCGAAGCCGCTCAAGATCAGTCAATTACAGGTGATGAAGCGGAACAAATCCGCGCTTGTTGGGATACTCTCAAAGGCTTTACCGAAGGCTTTGTGATGTGCTGCGAGGAAGGAGACTTCGAGAAAATGGAAAACGACGCCAAGGCAAAGGCGTAAAGAGCTCTGAAGGAGTGAGACTGTTTAGTGAGTTGTGAAAGTCACGTAGAAGCGACGACTCTTCGCTTGTCTTTTGATCTCTGCGTTTAAAGCGACCAGTGGTCACTTCTACGATGTAGCCTTCGAGTCTAAAATGACAAAGCTTGGGAGACTTACTTCTCCACCTCTTCCTTTTCTGCTTCCGCAGGTGTCTCCACCTTCTCTTCCGCTTTAGCCTCCGGTTCCGTTGGCTTCGAAGGTTTTACTTCCTTTTCCTTCGGAGGGGAGTTTTCTTGCTTTTTGGAGAAGAAGACTTGGCCGTCCTCCATAAGGGTGACGAACCCTTGGGTAAGGAGCCATTTGAAATCGTGATACCATTGCGCCTTATCCTCGTCCGTGATGTCTGCAGGGAGAACGTCTTTCCAGAGTTGCTCCACGCCTTTTCCATCATTAGCGATGCTCCACTTTAGGAGTTCTTTCGGGCGGTCTGAGAGTTCCTCGATGGTAGGAATCGCGTGTGGGCGGCTAGGTCCAGCCTTGAGTTTTTTCTGGAGCTTGAAGACCGCGATGTTACGTCCTGAAAGCTGACGGCACATGAGGGAGGAGAGCTTGCCAGGGTAGCGCTTTTCCTCGGAGATAGTGTCTTTAAGCAGCGTGAAAAGCCCCGGGGACAGGAGACGCTTAGGAATTGCAGAGGGCACCCAGGAGATTTGCACTTGCTTATAGACTTTCTCGAAGTGATTCGCCAAGAAGTGTTGCTCTAGCTCCGCACGAGTTTTGATGAGGTCCTCATCAGCTACAGGCTCTGCTTCCACTACGGGTTCTTCCGCTGCGGGAGTTTCGGTCTCTTCTTTTGGCGCTTCTTCGGTTGGCTTTTTGTCGTTCTTGACTGGCTTCCCGATGGAGTCCGCCACGTCTAATACCTGGTAAAAGGTTTGGGTCTTTTCTGACTCGATCCACGCATTGATCGATTCTTCATCGTTCAATACCTCGATATTACGCTGGAAGACCTCGAAGGGTAACTGCGCAAAACGCTCACGATGTAATTCCCGGAGCTTGGTTTGGTAATCATGGCGGTTCGGCGGGCCTAGGTAGACGCCCGACTTCGTGCAGCGTGCTACAGAAGTAAAGTTTCCAGACGGAGCTTCGACCTCTGTTTTGACTTCCTTATAGAACTGATTTTTGGTGTCATTCTGCCAAAAGTCAGCAAGGGCTTCCTCCTTGGTTAGGTAGGTCGCAAAGGAAAAGATGTTGCGGAAAATTTTCGTGTCTTTTGGAGCCTTGATACCAACGTTAAAGCGTTCACGAGACTGGAGAACCATGCGAGCGAGATCAAACACGGAGTAGGTGCGCGCGGTTTGTTGAATTTGTTTTGCAAGGTTGTCTAGCCCTTCTTCGATCGGCATGACTTCACCGGTAAAGCCCTCAGGAGCAGGGACGGGTTGGAAGCGCGGTCCACGATCATTGCTGAAATTATCGCGGCGATTGCCACCACCTTTATTAAAGCTGCGATTATTATCACGGCGATCATCACGACCCTTGCCTTTGCTGAATCCGCCTTTACGTGATTTTGCCCCTTCCTTAGGAGCGTATCCCGAATAGTCTTTCTTCGGTTTTTCATCGCGTGCCCACGCAGGGCCAAAGCTCAGAGCAGATAGATCTAGGCTGTTGTTGTCATTTTTAGAATCGCTCATAAAAGTAGATAATAATAGTCAATAGCCTTATTAAAGGCCAGTGTATTGACGATTCTTGAACGCTTTTTTGGGATTACGCAAGGATGTAATTCGCCCAACCTGAGGTTTTTACGCTCTCTAATTACGTGATGTTTAGAGGCATTTCCATTGCGCTCCCTCATTTTTTCATCAGTATTAGTCCTATGCTAAAGACATTAGAAGAGTTCATCGGCGTAAAAGCGTTCGTAGGGTTTGGCGTAGCAGGAAACCAAGCAGAGCACCTCGCCCAAGCTGGAGAGGCAAATGACTTTAGGGATGTGGTCGCGCTAGAAAATGCGCCTAAAGGGATGTTTCCTTGGTATGCTTCATCTCGAGATGGAATTTTATCTACCAACCCTCTATCGAGCACTGAGTTAAAGCTTTACGGTGATGATCCGCTTCAGCCTGAGCCTGAGATTGGGCTGGTGGTTAGGTTTCACTACAGGGGAGAAGATCAGTTAGGGTCGTTAACTGTCCTTGGGTTCAGTGCGTTTAATGACTGTTCGCGTCGGATTGCGGCTCCTAAGATTAGTATGAAAAAGAACTGGGGTGCAGCCTCGCAGGGGATTGCTCCGGTGGTGATGCCTATCAGTGATTTTGATGCCGTTGGTGGTACGATCGAAAGTTACCGGCTTGTGTGTTACCTAAAGAGGGCGGGGGAGCTGATTCAGTATGGGCTCGATACCGCGGTGTCAGATTATTGTTACTTTAACGAAACACTCACAGAATGGATTGTGAACCAAATTAACACCCAGCAAGACGCGGGGCCACTCGAGGAAATAGGTAAGGTCTTGAGGGACGAGAAGCCGGAGCTGGGCGTGATCGGAATTGGCGCGACGTGCTACACGGACTTCGGAAACAGTGAGAGCCGCTTTCTGAAAGAGGGAGATGAGTCCATCGTGGTGGCCTATGATGGACTCAAGCACACCCTAGCGGATGTTGAGCAGGCTCTGGCTAATAATGTAATGAGTGATGAATCGATGATCGTCCTTCGACAGAAGGTGGTTAGGTGATTGTAGCCTCGCAGAGAATTCACAGAGAAGAGATTACTGACTGCGTTATTATGATCTTTGATTCCGCAGTTAGAAAACCGCAAAGGCGCGAAGACACTAAGTTTTTCCATATGTGTATTAGGGTTTGTGGATTATAAACTTCTTCGCGCCTTTCCGTCTTTGCGGTTCAAACTCTATCGCGGATTCTAAGATTATTTACATCCTCGTATGAAGTGGAAAACGATCCGTCAGAGTGCCGATTCAGCCCATCGGGTAAGGGAATTCCGCACAGTAGGAGTCAATCTTCGCGATGATCTCAGGCGTGATCGTGAAGTCTTTTGCGGCTAGAATCGGAGCAAGTTGGTCGAAGCTGGAGACGCCAATCAAGGTCGAAGATACATAAGATTGATGCTTACTCCAGGCTGTGGCCAGTGTAGTTGGGTGGGTGCTGAGTTCCTTCGCTAGCTCGATGATTTTTGCGGTTAATCCTAGCGTTTTTGGATTCACGAACCGTTCTGACATGGCCTTTTGGCGTGGAGCGCCAGTGCTCAGGTATTCGTAGAATCGCGCATCTTTCGGGATGTTGTCCGCATTGTATTTTCCGGAGAGCACTCCGCCGGCGAGGGGGCTGTAGGGAAGCAGGCTGACTTCCTCTCGTGTGCAGATTTCGGCCAGCTCGTCCTCGAAGCGACGGTTGTTAATGGAGAAATTGTTCTGAATCGTGTCGTAACGGCGCCAGTTGTATTTATCCGCGATCCAGAGCGCTTTCATGAGACCGTAAGCATTCTCATTGCTACACCCAATCGTGCGCACCTTGCCTTCTTTGACAAGAGCGTCCAAGGTTTCTAAGGTGTCCTCTACTCGCATGTCATGATCAGGCCAATGCACTTGATAGAGATCGATGTAATCAGTGCCGAGTCGGCGTAAGCTTCCCTCCACCGCCTTGCGGATTTGGTGTCCATCGATGGCGGCGTTTCCATCACGCACCGGAGGGTTAAACCAACCATGCGCCGGTCCTGCTACTTTAGTCGCGAGGAGAACTTCGTCCCGATTGCGCCCCTTTAGCCAGCTTCCGACCCATTCCTCGGTGAGGCCTGCCAGCTCCTTAATGGGAGGCACCGGGTAAATCTCGGCAATATCAAAAAAGTTAATCCCATGCTCTACCGCCGTATCCATGATGCGGAAAGCCTCTGGTTGCTCCTGACACTGCGTGCCAAAGGTCATCGTGCCGAGCCCGATCTCACTTACCATTAATCCACTTTTGCCGAGACGTCTTCTTTTCATGAGAGCTTATTAGAGTATGATGGTGAATGGTAACACAAAAAAATCCGCGAATTCACTACTCTAAATGTCGAAAATTAGGCACTATGTTATGCTATGAAACTTGTTCCTAACGATCTGGAAGAATTTCTTCGGTTTGATAATGTTATTGCGGTCAATACAGAGATTCGTGAGAAAACGGCGGAACTCTTGAATGCCTCTGGGGATGAAGTGGATCAAGCAAGATCTATTTTTGAGTGGGTTCGTGATAATATTGATCACACTAAAGACATTGGTCAAGAAATTGTAACTTGCAAAGCAACTGATACATTTGCAAAGCGAACTGGGATATGTTTCGCAAAATCACATCTCCTGGCAAGTATGATGCGGTTGGTTGGTATCCCCTGTGGCTTTTGCTACCAAGTGTTTGACAGTGGTGTGGCGATTCTAGCGGATTCTATGGCTTTGCATGGTCTTAATGCTATTTACCTTGAAAAGACGTCTCAATGGCATCGTATAGATCCAAGAGGAAATCGTGAGGGGATTTACGGTGGTTTCTCTCTTGATTCAGAGGTGTTACCTTTCCCTGAGATGGCATTTTTAGATGATTGTGTTTACGCTGCCCCATTAGAGAATGTTGTCCATGGCTTAGAAAATGCCGCTACAATAACTGATTTATGGCCAAATTTGCCTTCAGTTAGCAAGGAAGGCCAAATATTGCATTTGTAACTCAATTACAGCTGGCAATTATCGAAGATTCGAGTTGCGCTGGAGGTTTTCCTCATCCTATATCGTAGGTATTGTGAGCGATCAGTTAGACATATCCCATATGGCGCATTTGGCGCGGCTTAAGCTATCGGAGGAAGAGGCGCAGGAATTCACTCCGCAGTTGCAGACCATTCTCTCTTACATCGATACCTTAAACGAATTAGACGTTGAGGGCGTAGAGCCTAGCGCGCATGCGAAGCCGGTCTTCGCGGCCCCGAGAGCGGATGAGCCGGGGACGAGTTTGGATGTTTCGCGCTTGGAGCAAAACGCTCCGGCGTTCGCACAAGAGCAAATCCGCGTGCCTCGGGTGGTCGAATCGTAATTTTTCTATTTCCTATGTTGAATACTAAAACAATTTCCGAACTGAAGGTGGGTTATGCCAGTGGTGATTTCACGCCCTTAGAGGTGGTAACTTCGCTCGAAAGTGCGATCTCGACTCGTGATGGTGAGATCGGCTCTTTTCTCTCGCGTAATCTGGATGCTGCCGTCGCTCAAGCAGAAGCGGCCGATCTCTCCTTGCCATTAGGAGGCGTTCCGATTGCGATTAAAGACAACATCAATGTGCTCGGTGAGCCCTGCACCTGTGCCTCGAAATTTCTGAGCGGGAGTTATCAATCACCTTATAATGCAACCGTCATCAACAAGTTGATAGCGGCGGGGGCGATTCCTTTTGGACGTGCGAATTTAGATGAGTTTGCGATGGGATCAGCTACCGAAAACTCAGCGCTTCAGGTGACCCGTAACCCACATGACTTAGACCGCGTGCCAGGTGGTTCCTCTGGTGGATCGGCGGCTTGTGTGGCGGCAGATTTAGCGATTGCCTCGCTCGGTTCAGATACGGGCGGCTCGATCCGTCAGCCCGCTTCGCATTGTGGCGTAGTTGGGTTTAAGCCGTCTTATGGGCGTGTTTCGCGTTACGGTCTTGTGGCCTTTGCTTCCTCGCTGGATCAGATTGGGCCGTTGACGAAGTCTGTGACGGATGCTGCTCTACTCACCAATGTTCTCTCTGGTCATGATAAGATGGATTCGACCTCGCTCGATGCCGCTGTGCCGGATTACACCGAAGGTTTAGAAGCGGGAGTGAAGGGTAAGAAGATTGGGGTGCCGAAAGAATATCTGAGCGGAGACCTGCATCCAGATGTGAAGGCGAATGTCGAGAAGGCGATCAAGGCACTCGAAAGCGAAGGCGCGGAAATCGTGGAGGTTTCTCTCCCGCATACCAAGTATTGCGTGCCGACTTACTATATCCTGGCTCCGGCGGAGGCGTCCTCTAACCTGTCGCGCTTCGATGGGGTGCGTTACGGAACGCGTTCTTCAGAGGTGACCGATGTGCTCTCGATGTATGAAAACAGCCGCGAAGAAGGATTCGGTCCAGAGGTGAAGCGCCGAATTCTCCTCGGAACTTACGTGCTGAGTTCTGGTTACTACGATGCGTATTACCTGAAAGCACAAAAGGTGAGAACCCTCATCATGCGCGACTTCCAAGAAGTGTTCGAGCAAGTTGATGCTCTCATCGCTCCCGTAGCTCCCGATCCAGCGCGCAAAATCAGTGCTGGAAGTGAGGATCCGCTGAAGGAATACCTCGCGGACATCTTTACGATTGGCGCGAACCTAGCAGGAATTCCTGCGATTAGTGTCCCGTGTGGAACGGCGAACGTGGATGGCAGTGATCTGCCAGTCGGTCTCCAGATCCTCGGCCCACATCTAGGTGAGCAAACCGTGCTCCAAGTCGCCCGAGCGTGGGAGATACTTAGAGATTGAATTTTCCTAGATACTGCTTACAGTTTCGCTCATGATGATCTTAGCCATCAGCGATTCTGACCTGCTTGCCCTGAGTATTCTCGCGGTGGCGTGCTGTGCCCTCGCGGTGCTCATCGGCGGGTTATTCTACATCATGCTTAAGAACGGAAAAAAGGCGAAGGAGCAGGAAGATCTCTTTCGCGGGCTCGAAGATGTTTTCGACGAAGATACAGAGCCAGAAACCACCAAAGGCTCAAAAAGCGCGCCTAAACAAGACTGGGAAAAGGACGCTGATTGGTGGAAGGAGTGATTTACGATATTTTCTGGGGCTTTGTGTAGAGAAGAAACCCCTAAATCCTGCTTGCAGGGGTCGCGTTCCTCACGTTGAATTCTATCCATGTCGGATGCGCCCATTACGGAAACTCACCAAGGCTCTTTTGTTCACTTACATTTGCATACGGAGTATTCCACTCTTGATGGCGCGATTAAAATTCCAGCCCTAGCGGCCCGTGCGAAGGAACTCGGAATGCCGGCGGTGGCGATGACGGATCACGGCAACATGTATGGTGCGATTGCGTTCTACCAAAAGATGCATGCTGCGGGAATCAAGCCCATCCTAGGTTGTGAGGCCTATCTGGCACACGGCCCGCATACGGAGCGAAAGGAAGTTCCCGGGCGGAAGCGAAATACGCACCTTACGCTTCTCTGCGAGAATAATAAGGGTTGGGAGAATCTAACCAAGATGATTTCTGTCGCTCACCTGCACGGGCAGTATTACGGCAAGCCACGGATCGATTACGAATTGCTTGAGAAATACTCCGAGGGAATTATCTGCCTGAGTGGATGTATCACAGGGCCTGTGAATGAATGGCTCCTCCAAGACGATTACGATAAGGCTAAGGAAGTCGCTGAACGGTTTATTTCGATCTTCGGGAAGGAGAACTACTTTATCGAGGTTCACAATCACGGGCTGGAAATGCAGGATAAGGTGCGTCCTGGGCTTCTGCAGATCGCGCAGGAGCTAGGACTCCGCACGGTGGCGGCCAATGACGCACACTTTCTCCATCGCGAGGATCACGAGGCACATGATGTTCTTATCTGTATTGGAACTGGGAGCCAGGTGATTGATGATAATCGGATGAAGTATAGCCCAGAATTATACTTCAAAAGCGCGGAGGAAATGCGGGAACTCTTCAGTGATATTCCGGGGGCGTGTGATGCGACCTTAGAGATTGCGGAGCGTTGTAATGTCACGATGGAGCTCGACCCTACGAGCACGGAGAAGTACCCGCAGTTTGGAACTTCCGATGGAAGCCCGCTGGATGAATACCTGATGAAGGTTTGTTTCGAGGGCTTAGCGATGCGTTATGGCAAGGAGAAGGCAGAGAATGACCAAGAGCTAATCGATCGCTTAACCTACGAGGTAAACCTGATTAATAAGCTGAAGTTTGCTTCTTATTTCTTGATTACCGCAGACTTTATCATGTGGGCGAAGCAGCAGGACATCCCTGTGGGACCTGGTCGGGGATCGGCAGCTGGGTCACTGGTGGCTTATTGCATGGAGATTACCGATATTTGCCCGATGCGTTTCGGACTTCTCTTTGAGCGATTTCTGAATCCAGAGCGGGTGAGTCCTCCCGATGTTGATATCGACTTCTGCGTGAACCGACGGATGGAAGTGATCGACTACGTGCGACAGAAATATGGTGAGGATTGTGTCTCCCACATCATCACGTATGGTAAGCTGGGTGCGAAAAGTGTGATTCGCGATGTCGCGCGGGTGATGAGCATTGGCTACGGGGAGGCAGATGCGATCGCGAAGTTGATCGATGCTAAACCTGGGGTGAAACTAAAGGATGAATTTGAGAAAAATACAGAGCTCCGTGAGTTGATCGAGAGTAGTTCTAACTATCAAGACCTGTGGCGTTATGCCGTGAGTCTGGAAGGCCTGACGCGGAATACCGGAGTGCACGCCGCGGGGGTTGTGATCGGCGACCGTCCTTTGGATAATCATATTCCACTGACCCGAGGGAACGAGGGCGAGGTCGTGGCGCAATATGACATGGGTGCCATCACCGACGTGGGGCTGCTGAAGATGGATTTCTTAGGGCTGAAAAACTTAACGGTTATCCAAGAAGCCATCACGCACATCCGCGTCAATCACCCCGATTTTAAGATCAATGCCATTAGCCTGGAGGACCAATCAACCTATGACCTCCTCGATCGGGGAGAGACAATGGGTGTCTTCCAAATGGAATCAGGCGGGATGACGGAGACTTGTAAGAAATACCGAGTTCGTAAGATTGATGACATCATTGACCTGCTCGCGCTCTATCGACCAGGCGCGATGCAATACATCGATGAAATGATCGAGGTCAAGGAAGGGCGGAAGGCTGTGAAGTATGAGCACCCGTTGATGGAGGAAATCAGTGGCAGTACCTACGGCGTCATGATTTACCAAGAGCAGGTTCAGAATGCCGCCAAGTTACTGGCGGGCTATACGCTCGGTGGGGCGGATGTTCTGCGTCGGGCGATGGGTAAGAAGAAGCCTGAGGAGATGCAGAAGCAGCGCGAAATTTTCATTAAGGGAGCGAAGGAGCACAACGACATTGATTCTGGACTCGCGAATCAGATTTTCGACAAGATCGCGGGGTTCGCGGGCTATGGTTTCAACAAGTCGCACTCCGCCTGTTATGGGATGATTTCCTATTGGACGGCGTATCTGAAGGCGAACTTCCCCGTGGAATTCATGTCTGGTCTGCTCTCAAACGAGATCAACAATACCGACAAGATTGGGGTCTTTGTCTCCGAGTGTTACCGCATGGGGATTGAGATTCTCCCGCCGGACATGAATAAATCGCAGAAGCGTTTTGCGCCTGAGAAAATGCCCAATGGGGAGTATTCGATCCGATATGGTCTCGCGGCCATTAAGAATGTCGGTGAAGCGGCGATGGAAATGCTCATTCAAAACAGGGCTGAAAATGGAAAGTTTGAATCGCTCGATGAAATGGCAAACCGCCTAGACGGAAAGGTCATCAATCGCCGTATTTTGGAGAACTTGATTAAGGCCGGGGCGCTAGATTGGACGGGCGAATCCCGCGCCGGGATGACCCTACGTTTGGAGCAGGTTCTCTCCGCTGCGAATGCGATCCAAAAAGACCGAGCTAGCGGGCAAGGGGCGTTGTTTGGCATCGAGGAGGTGTCCTCCGCACCGTCCATGACGGAGAACTATATCGAGCAAATCGCTGAATGGCCGAAGGAAGATCGACTGGTGCACGAGAAAGAACTCCTCGGCTTTTATGTTACCGGACACCCCTTGGATAAATTCCGTGGTGTGATCGATGGGGAGGCCTACACCTCCTTCGGGATGATCTCCGAACTCGATGCTTCCGATAAGCGTAAGAAGTATAAGTTCGGCGGTATGATTTCACACGTGGAGCACAAGGTGACGCGTGCAGGAAAACCTTTTGGGGTTCTACACCTAGAGGACTTCACGGGTGATACCGAGGTCGTGCTCTGGAGTGAAACCTACAATCCAGCCAAAGAGGCAGGCATCCTAGAGCCCGGGAAGGTAATCCGCTTCAAATCCGGAATCCAAGTCGATGACCGCACCGAGGAAATTCGCCTCGCCTTTTGTTCCGAAGTGACGGAGGTGAAAGCGAAAAGTAAAAAGCTCAAAGGCCTAGAGCTCAGTCTCTCCGTGCTGCGTCATAATTCAGGTGATCTCGCTAAGATTAAGGAAATTCTCAAGAAACATCCCGGTAAGACCGAGGTGTATCTCCGCTTCAGTGGCTCCAAGGGGCGTAACGCCTTAGTCTCCGCAGGCACAAGTTACCACGTCAAAAACTCCCCACAGCTCAACGCCGAGCTCTCTAAGTGGATCGACATCAGTTGATCAAGGGAGCGCGGCCGTCTTGGCCGCATTTCGGTGTGCAGGGCCGTAGGGAGAGGGCGTTTGAATCTCGCACAGAGACGCAGAGACACAGAGGGTTTTTTGAATAATGGGCAGGTTTAGAGAATGTCTTCATTGATAGGGGACTTCAACCTAGGACAGGTATTTTCAAGCCAACTAAAATAAAATTCGCCCAATTCGCTAAATTCGCGGTGCCCAAAAACGCTTACAAGTTCACCTTCTTCACGAACATCGACTTCAGCATGATGGAGTGCCCGTTCATCTTGCAGCTGATGTCATGATCGCCGCCGACCACTCGGATGGGCTTGGATTTATCCCCGCATTTGAGGACGGTGGATGTGCCTTTGAGCTTCTTATCCTTAATCATCTGCACGATGTCGCCGTCTTGGAGGATGTTTCCAAAGGCGTCTTTGACTACCGTCGATTCTGGTGTTTCCTCCTCAGGTTCGGCTTTCCACTCATGGCCGCAGGTGATGCATTCGAGGAGATCTCCCTTTTGGGCGAGCTCATTCATCGTGCAGAGGGGGCAGGTTAGTTCAGACATGAGGTTTATCCAAGAAGTTGCTTACGTGTAAAGAGGGCCACTGTGGGGTATCCTGCGGCATCAATGTTATCGACCCCGCCTTCTTGACGGTCGACGAGCACGATGCAGAAGGCAACCTTTCCGCCTGAGGCTTCGATGGCCTTAATCGCCTTCAGTGCGGAGCCTCCGGTGGTGGCGGTGTCTTCGATGACAATGACTTGGTCCCCCTCACGGAAATTCCCTTCGATCTGGCGCCCCATACCATACTCCTTGGGTTCCTTGCGCACGACGAAGGGGCGTAGGGTGAGATCTCCCCCAGAGCGGCTTGATTCCATCGCGATGGCGAGTGTGATCGGGTCTGCGCCTAGAGTCATTCCTCCAACCGAATCAGGAGTGAGTCCGAGTTTCTGTGCGGTTTCGCAAGCGAGTTCATACCCGAGTTCTCCGATCAAAATCGCACCACGTGCGTGAATGGTGGTTGTGCGACAATCGACATAGAGGTCACTTTTCTTTCCAGAGGTCAGGGTGAAGTCTCCCGTTTTTACGGAGAGGTCGAGAAGGATTTGCTTGAGTTCATCACGCTTGGTCATGGTGGGAGCATTACAAAATTATGGTCAGGGTCAATCCTTAAGACAAACCGCTTTTTTCTGGAACTCATCCTAAAAGCATTTTAAGAATCTCGGACGATGTCGAAACAAGCTGTGACTGTAGTAAAGGTGGGGACTGGAGTTCTTACGATGGATGATGGGAATCTCAATCTTCCATCGATCACTGCGCTTTCCAATAATCTCTCTGCACTCATCAAGGCGGGGCATCGTGTGATTTTGGTGTCTTCTGGCGCGGTTGGGGCAGGGGTGCCACTGTTAAAATTAGAGGAGTATCCCACGGAAGTCGTCATGCGTCAGGCCGCGGCTGCGATTGGGCAAGCGCACTTGATGCAGCATTACCAAGAGGCGTTTTCAGACCATGAGATTACGATCGCGCAGATCTTACTCTCGAGCTACGATTTACAAGAGGATACACATCAGGAGCGCGTGCGCACGGTGCTTGAGCGCCTTCTGGATCAACCGAATGTCATTCCGATCGTGAATGAGAATGATGTGGTTTCCCTCCGTGAGTTAACGAAAACTGATAATGATATGTTGGCGGCGAATCTGGCTGCGATTATGCAGGCGGGGACTCTGGTCCTGCTGACAGCAGTCGATGGGTTACTCGATGATGCACAGCAGGTCATTCCAGAAGTGAGAAACATTGCTGAGGCCAGCACTCGGTTCGCCAAGGATTCATCGGGCAAGTTTTCGATCGGAGGAATGAAGTCGAAACTGGATGCGGTTGAGGTAGCGTCGAAAGAAGGGGTGCGCGTTATCATTGGAAATGGCGAGCGGCCTGAGCGTTTGATGGGGTATTTCGATGGCTCCGCGTTGGGGACATACTTTGTTTCTGAAGGAGTTTAGTAAGGTCGCGTATTTTTTTCACAATAGGTCTTGCTTTTTGTGCCGTAGTCATTAATTTTCCAGCCCGATCCAATTATATGGTGGATGTAGCTCAGTTGGTAGAGCCCCGGTTTGTGGTTCCGGTTGTCGCGGGTTCAAGTCCCGTCATTCACCCCATTTTTTCCTATGGAAACAATCCTCGCAAAGCTGTCAATTACGCCCAATGACAAAGCCTTGTATAACGAGGCTCTGACTCATCCCTCGGCGAGTAAGAAGACGAATTACGAACGCCTAGAATTCCTCGGTGATGCTGTCATCGAGTTAATTACGACGCAGTATGTCTTTCACAAGTTTCCGAAATATCCGGAGGGGAAGATGACCAAGCTCCGTGCGAAGATTGTTTCGCGCCCCTCACTGGCTAAGTTTGCGCGTGATCTAGAACTAGCAGAAGAGATGAAGTTCTCCGCTGGTGAGCGTGGCAACAAAGGGCTGGAAAAGGATACGAACCTGTGCAATGCCTTTGAAGCCTTGATGGGAGCGATCTATCTGGATTTGGGATACGAGAGCGCAGAAAAAGCCTTTCTTAGCTGTGCGCAGGCGACTCTGGATGAAGGGTATTTGGAGCAAACGGGGATCGATAACCCGAAAGGAAAGCTCCAAGAAATTCTGCAAGCAATTAAGCCCGTTGCGCCGAATTATGAAATTATTTCCGAAAGTGGGCCTGATCATGAAAAAAACTACCTGATGGAGGTGCATTGGTTAGGGACGTTATTAGGGAAAGGACACGGAGGAAGCAAAAAACTGGCCGAAAGTGCAGCTGCTATGAATGCCTTGGAGCAAAAAATGTGGCATACGGAATGCGTTCTGGAAAAATAGAATAGAATGATAGTGTGGACGATTACAGCGCTGCTAGTGAGCCTTTTTGCGACGATCTATGGATGGTCGCGCCTCAAGCGTGGACTACCTACAAAAATGACGTCATTCGTCCTAGGAATTGCGATTTGTGCGAGCATTAGTATGGCACTGGGTGCACGCGGAGAAGTTCGCGGAGCGTGTCCTCTGATGGATGCGGGCGAGATCTTCTTGTTCATTGCGTGGTCTCTAAGCCTATTTTATGTGCTTACTGGTGGGACGTATCGGGTTTCTTTACTCGGGCTTTTCACGGCGCCAACGATCACTCTTTTCTTAGGATTAGTCTTAATTCCAGGGATGTTGACGGAGAATCCTGAAAAAGCGGGTGAGCTAGATCCATGGAAGGAGAGCCATGCCGCGACTTCGATCTTAGCCTTTGGTGGCTTGGGGCTTGGAGCATTAGCAGCGCTCATGTTTTTGATCCTCGATAATAAGTTAAAGCAAGGTCGCCCGGGATGGTTGAGTATGAAGATGCCGCCTGTAAATACCCTAATTTCATCCGTTAGTCGCTTGCTTGGATTAGGCGTAGTCATCCTTACCATTGGTATCATTTGTGGCGTTATCACCTCTCTGGAGTCTGGTCTGCTACACCTCATCGCAGCAGGTGGAGTCTGGATTGCCTATTGTGTCTTACTGGTCTGGTATAAGTGGAAGGGAATGCCTCCCAAAAGCTTTGCCCGCTGGACACTGGGTCTCTTTCTTCTTTCTTGTATCACCTTCACCTTTATCTAAATATGGAACTCGCTTGTATCGGTCTTAATTACAGCACTGCTCCCGTAGAGTTACGGGAGAGAGTTGCGGTGCCCAAGGCGGACTTAGGTGCTCGTAGTAAGGCCTTACTAGATGTGCCCGGA
>CALKLP010000091.1 GCA_937991965.1 uncultured Verrucomicrobiales bacterium | reverse complement strand
TATCAATCATAACAAAAAAGGATTCAAGCGTCGATATGAAACTTTCACCTTTGTATGTTACGATACTCTGCCTCGTAGCGAGCTCAGTGTTTACACAAACGCTTCCTACCGCCGACGTTGACTGGTCAGCTCAGCAAACTTCTCTGAACTCCCAGACCTGTACCAACAGAGTCAGCAACATTGAGGCTGCCTGGACTGGAAACTGCGAAGGATCCTACGCTTCCATGGTCGCTTCCGTGATCCAAGACAAGATCTGCATCGCCTTCGATAAGACTACTGTCACTGATGCCAACTTGAAGAAGTTGATCGGCATTAAGTTGAGTTATATCGAGCCAATCTGCTACTGCGCCAGTTGTCAGCTACACACTGACAAGGGATGTTCAGGTGGAAAGGTTATGGAGACTCTCGAATACTTCAAGAATGAAGGATTCGTTGGAGATTCTTCCGTCGGAGCCATCACCATCACAGGTGAGAACGTCTGGAAGGATGGATTTACCTGGAACTACACTTCCTGCATGAAGTTCGATACCTACTGCGAAGACGGAAACTCTTCCATCGCATGCCCAGACTTCGTCGAATTCGACCCAGCCACCAAGTGCGGAACCAAGCCAACTGCCCCAGATACCGATGACCTCTGCCCAGGAAGCAGCAGCAAGAAGATCAAGGATGCTAGACAAAAGGGACTGATCAAGAACTTCGCCAAGATCAACAGCGGAAGAGCCAACATCCAAGCCAAGCTCCAGGACGGCCCAGTCGTTTCCACCATGGAAATCTACAGCGATATTTTCTTTGCCCAAGCTGGCAAGGTTTACGTCCCAAGCACTGGAGGATCTCTCGGCCACTACGCCGTCAAGATCTTCGGTCATAAGAACCTCCAAAATGGCCAGGGTTACTGGAAGGTTCTCCTTCCTTTCAACAAGAAGGTCGGCGACAACGGAGTCGTCTGGATCGCCTCTGGTCTCAACATCGGAGACATCGAAACCAACGCTTACGAAGTTAGTATCGAGACCAATTTGTTGAAGCCACCTGCTCCAACACAGGCTTAAACGCTTTAAGAGCATAAAACGTGTTGCTGGGCTCACTACAAAGCCCAGAAAACCACTTAAATAAATTACTCCTTGTCCGGACAAACAACGAACATTCTCTTATTTTTATTTCGCTTTATCTCTAAAAATAGCCAATTTTCACTCCAAAAATTTAAAACTTCTAGATTTTAAGAATTTAGATTTATCCATGTCCAGCTCCCAATATAATCCAAACTTAAAAAATTAAATCAGCCCAAACCTTTCCCGTTTAACTTTAAGGAAAAAATGCAAAGCAAAGGAGCGAAGAAAAGTTTGAGAGCAAAAATCCCAAACAACACAGATCTGAGGAAGTACGAAAAGGAGAGTCCAGGCGCACTCAACCTGAACTACTTCATCGAAGTCAAGAACAAAGAGGGAGTCTGGAAAAAGTCCAAAATCATCGAGTGCAGACTGGACAGAGCCATATTCGGTGAAAGAATGCTCGAAGACGTCAAAGAAGACCCAGACGTAAAACTGCAGGAAGACAGCTACGAATATTACATCCATTATGACCACATGAACAGGAGGTTGGATGAATGGGTCAAGCGGGATAGAATCAAGCCTACTAGCGATTTTATCGATGAGAAGAAAATCCGTGCGGAGAACAAAAGATTGGGAATTGTCCACTCCAGTGACGAAGAATACGAAGGTTTGGATAAAAATGCGAGAAAGGACCACGAGGAGGCCACCAAGGTGAAGACCATTACAAGGATTAAGTTCGGTGAGTACACGGCTGAAGCCTGGTACTATTCCCCCTACCCTGACGGCTACCACAACATAGATTGTATCTACTACTGTGAGTATTGTCTGAGCTACTACGTGTGTAAGGAAGAGCTGAGAAACCATATGGAAAAGTGCACTCTTGTCCACCCACCTGGAAACCAAATTTATAAGGATGATGAACGAGGGTTGGCCATGTTCGAGGTGGATGGCTACAAGAACCCCACCTACTGTGAGAATCTGTGCTATCTAGCGAAGTTGTTCTTAGATCACAAGTTCCTTCTTTACACAATTGTGCCTTTTTTGTTCTACATTTTGACGATTAAAGACGAAAACGGATATCACATAGTCGGCTACTTCAGCAAAAATAAAGACTTCGATCAAGGGTACAATCTCAGCTGTATCCTGACCCTGCCCTTCCACCAGAGAAAAGGCTATGGCAAATTCTTGATCAACATGAGCTACGAACTCAGCAAAATCGAAAAGCGTTTCGGAACACCAGAAAAACCACTTTCCGATTTGGGAAGACAGAGCTACCTTTCTTTCTGGACTCAGAAGATTATTGAGTACATCCAAGGCATGATAGGGACGCCATTCACCATAGAAGACATCATACAGCACACCGCTATTAGAGAAGAAGACATTGTCGATGCTTTGGAGAGGGTGTCTCTAATTAAAAAAGTGAAAAACGAAGTTTACTTCTGTACAGACAAGAAGATCCTTAAAGAAATCTACTCCAAAATGGGAAGACCAGCGATCCCTGTCAATACTGAGGATCTCAACTGGTATCCCTTCTTCTACAAGTACAACACCAACACAGTGAAGTAGAGCTTAAGATTGAACTAATTCCTTAAAATTTTCAAAAATGAAGTATTCTGAAGCAAGAGATGACTGGAGTTGAAATCTGTATTATTCAGGAGAGGTTACTCTTTGCGATTCTAAAAGGTTATATTCGATTCCCGGGGTTTGGGGTTTGGGGTTTGG
>CALKLP010000090.1 GCA_937991965.1 uncultured Verrucomicrobiales bacterium | reverse complement strand
TGGATTCACCCACACGCACCGGTATCCCCTCCGAAACATTGAGAGACAGGAGGGGAAGATTCACTCCTGATATCCTGGAGAAGCACATCGCTTCTGTTAATCTTGGCGCAATCTCCATGAGGCAAAGAGACCCATCCGCACTCACGCACTTAACCTGGAAGAACCAAGCACCCGTCAACTCGATGGATCCATTAATTTCATGAGCCATATCTTGAACCTCTCCGAGAATCCCCGATTCTGTCACGACGCTGTTTACTATGGAGATACCGTCCCTCGCGATAGTCTTTTCCCGGGGACAGTGGTACAACAGGTCGCCATCCTGTCCTGTCAGGCAGTCGACGGTATACTCCTTCCCGGAAATATACTCGCATATAATGTCTTTTTCCTGGTCGTAGAAAGATACAAGCTCTTCCATCGTGTCCATTTTCCTACACCCGATTCCATCCCCACACTTATCGGGTTGTAGGATCAGTGGGAAGTCATCTTGATTCACTTCGCCCAGCTTGAACACCTTGGGCACTCTCGTGACCTTGCCGAGGATCTGGTAGGTGAGACTCTTTCTTCGCGCGATTATGCACGTTTCCAGGGTACTCGTGATTATTCTTGCTCCGATTTCATCTTCGTTCTCCTTGAGGAAATTGACGAAATCATTGGTACCGGGGAATATATACTTGATTTCGCTAAGAGCCACAAAGTTTTTCACGTACTCCAAAAGCTGTTTCCTGTCCTCGGCGAGGAGATGTGCTCCCGAGTAGATTTTTTTTTCGTACAAAATCTTTCCGGGAGAGTTGTCTCTGGGATCCAGTCCATACAATTCGACGTCTCGTCTGTAGCACAGGCTATGGAAAATCTCCTGTCCCGCGGTCGACGAGCAAGGAAATACGAGCACGCGGATCGCCTTGTCGTCGAACATTCTGCGTTGTGGGTATACGAAGAGTTGTATATTTTAAGTGTCAAGATATGTGCGAAAGGTTCTATATTGGTCCTTGAAGTGGTTCGTGGCTCGTATATAACCGGTTCTTATAAATGTTCGTGTAAGTTAAACAGCTTATTTACATTCCAACCATTACAATCATAAACATGCGCTCAGATAAAGCGGAAGCGTTTTTTGGCATCGCAGAAGCAGTCAGCAAACTTAGTAAAGACCCATTGAAAAAAGTGGGATGTGTAATATTAGATCCCGATACAAATGGTGTCCTTTCGGTAGGGTATAATAGCTTCCCTATCGGGGTGAATGAGACAATAATGTCAAGATGGGAAAAACCAGAGAAGTACTCGTTCGTCTCACATGCGGAATGCAACGCAATTTCATTGTGCGCATGTGCGGGCGCATCTACAAAAAATGCGATATGTATTGTCACCTGCTTTCCTTGTTGTGACTGCGCCAAGATATTGATCCAAAGCGGTATTCGACACGTGGTTACTCGGAAAGCCAATATGGAGTCAGAAAAATGGGGGGAGAGTTTTAAGTATAGTAAAATTATGATGGAGGAAAGTAAAATTACCCTACAGTATGTTTAAATATGTTTCCATCTATATTAACACTCTAAATCCCCAACCTCGTTACTTCTCTATCTTCTCTGTCAAATTTCATCAATAGAAGAAAGTCGTGATAGTATTGTTTATCAAAATCCATAAATTTGAAATCGAATTCCAATGAACGGTACTTTGTCTTTATAATTTCAACTAGTTCGGGGATGTCTTCCAGTCCTGTCTCGGGCCTTGTCAAGATAAAGGTAATGTGTTTCCCACTGCTCAACAATTCTCTCATGTTTTCGATTCTCCGACTGAATCTTTTAATGAACTCTTCGTAGTTATTCATAACAAAATGTCCCATGCCTTTTTCCCAGCGCTCGTTTACAAAATATTCGTCATTCGGTGATTCGTGATTAAAGAAAAATTTGTACCTTGCGTTGTAAATAATCATGTCACCTACACCATCCGTACAGAAATGTTTTAATGTAGAAGGCATTTGCACTAGCTGCAGATAGTCCGGATCGCAAAAGTATTTGAAATCATCCTCAAAGCATTGGACAACACCGTCATAATTTGAAATAATCAAGTCGAATGGACACGTTTTGTAACCATCACATCGCCTGCTCCGTAGTCCGGTTGACACTCCCGTTACCGCGCTATCACAGTTCCAGCCTATAGATACCGCATCTCGTCCGGTGCTCTTTGTTACTGGTTCTCCTACAGGTCTTTCTTTATTCTTCCTTACACTCTTTCTTTTGCTTTTTCTTCTTTGAAATTGCATAGTACACTCAACAAAACAACATGTCTATTATACAATACTAAATACATTAATTTTCCTTGTTAGGTGTTTCAGAGACACCAATATGTACACAATTGTATACGTCCGATTCGTCTTTATTAAAATATACAGACAAAATAGTATGCAAAAAGAATGGATTCTTATAGACAGATACTGGGTGACCAGCTCTATGACGTGTATCAAAATTCTCATGGATGCCTGTGTATTTACAACACCACAGGGGACAAAATCATCGACAGAAACCCATCGATGATGTCTCACACTGTAAACGATTACCAGGGTAAAGTCGAGGTGGTACTCTCACACGAAGGAGAAAGATACATTACACTCGACGGCATCCCGTGTAAGCTTACGACTCTTTCTTTGGTAAAAGAAGGTATTTCTCTCATGACGGTATTCCCCGCGCACACGAAGAAATGGTCTCAGAGCTCCGATCTCGTAACCCTGACGGACGTGACGTCCGACGGTGTATGGGAATGGTTCCCAGAGATAGATTTCGAGTACATGAGCGAGAGGTTCTGGGCGATCCTCGGCTACGACCAGGTGGACATGGAGGAGAACCCGCGCCAGTGGATGGAGATGTTAAACCCGGGAGATAAGGATTCAGTGATGGAACTGTGTCTCGAACACATAAAATCAAAGGGTGAGATACCTTACATGGCCAAGGCGAGATACACTCGGAGCGACGGACAAGAGGTTATCGTGCTTTGTCGGGGAATGGTGGTGGACTGGATGCCTAATGGTAAGCCGTGGAGGCTCCTGGGTACGCACACGGACATTACCGACATCGTCAAGAAAGATTCCGTGGACGCCAAGACCAAGTTTATCTCTCGCATGTCACACGAGATCAGATCGCCCGTGTGCACCATATTGAACGAGTGCGAGCTCCTCGGGGACAAGACCGGGACCAGGGTCATCAAGGATACGTGTAGGCAGCTCATCTCCATCACCGACGATATTCTCAGCATCAACAAGATCAAGGGAGACGGCCTGGCATTGAGCCCGAGGTGTGAATCACTGGAGGGTATCATGTCGAGGTGCTCTAAACGACACAGGCTGGCCGGAAAGAAGCAGGGGATCAAGATAAGGAGCACGGTAGGTGACTTACCCAACACCGTGATGGTGGACGTGGGTAAGTTCAACCAGATTCTAGACAACCTAATAGGGAACTCCCTCAAGTATTCCGACTCTGGAAACATACACCTGGACATCGAGTACGAGGAAGGAACCAGCAAGTGTTCCGTGCGTGTCTCGGACGAGGGCAAAGGGATGGATCCTTCCTTTCACACCAAGGCGTTCGATGAACTCGTACAGGGGGACGATACGACCATCGGTGCCGGGATAGGCCTGACCCTGTGCAGAAGGCTGGCGGAACTTATGAACGGTAACGTCACGATAGAGAGATCATCTCTTGGAAAAGGTACGACGATGCTCTTCGAATCGTATCTTCCGGAGTGCGGAATAGACGAAAACGAGAGGGGTTCTAGGGAACCGTCCTTGGCAGAAATGAATTTCAAGGTCCTTATAGTGGACGACATCAACACGAACCGCGTTATCCTCAGGAGACGCCTGGAGAGCATGGTTACCATGGGGTTAAAGATTACACAGATAGTAGATGCCGTGAACGGCGAAGACGCCGTCAACAAGTTTTATCAAAACCATGGAGATTTCCAGCTGGTCCTGATGGACTGTCACATGCCCATCCTGGACGGATTCGATTCCACCGTTCAGATCCACGGACTGTGCTCGTCTCTGGGACTAGAGCCCGTACCCGTGGTGGCCGTCACCGCGAGCGTCAGCACCGATATATACGACAGGTGTCTTTCCGTGGGCATGAAGTATGTCGTCACGAAACCCTATTCCGAACTGGACCTGATGGCGTCCATCCAGTCGTGCATCAAGTCGTCAAGAGAAATCTAGAGGCGTTGTAGGCTAGAGATGGGCCGGTGGGTTGTATATTATCCCGGAGCACCACACGACAATCTCCTCGTATCCCTTTACAGCAGACCTGACGATGACTCTCTCGTCCATGGGACACCCCTTGTCGTATAGCCACATTAAGCTATCTATCTTCCCGAACTCCGCGGCTTCTAGGGTCGTGTCGGAATTCCACACAAAACCCAACCCCCTTAAGATCTGTAGACAGTCCGTGTTTCCGAACCTAGCCGCGAGGTTGAACCAGTACGGGTTTTCCGGGTCGCACTTGGAAGATATCCAATCGAATATATCCATCCTCTTGTAGTTTATAGAGTCTATGAAGCTCTCTCTCAGATCTATACAGAGTCTGTTGTCATACAGCTGCCGTACCCTGTCTATTCTATCTAATCTAATGGCGTGTTTATATACATTCAACATCTTGCGAAACCCCGACTCGATCGACTCCTCCGTTCTCGAGAACCCGTCCATACCCTCCGAGTACGACGTGGTGACACATGAAGAACCGTGTTCTTCCACGTAAGAGCCGCAGAACGCCTTGTTGATCGTACCCGCGAATAGGTAATCCCTTTTCAAATAGGATACAATTAATCTGCAAACATCCGAGTTGTTGAATATATCGAACATGTTGTACATACTGAATACACCACATTTGTTTGTGGGATATATGCGTATATATGGTTCGTAGGAATATGTTGTTCACAACTATGCGAATTAAACATGATGGAATCTCATGGGTACCAAGGCTTCGTGGAGAGAAAAGAAAACAGGGAGAGGGCAATAAAACAGCTTTGTGAAAACCTAGACATCATGAAGCTGATGGCAGTACATAGCGGGGATCTCAAGCAACTCTACAACATCACAACGAGTATAGAGACGTACTGCTCGGAAAAATATTTACCAGAACCAAAGGACAGGAAATCCTAGATCGTAATGTCTTCAGATTCGATAGGGATCCTGGAAGCCAAAGGGTTTGGTTCGAACCAGAGGTTTCTTCTGTTCATGATGGTGTGTATCCCGCTAAGACTATCGTTTTCCTTCTTGTCCTATCGTCTAAAAGATTCTTCTCTTTTTGGAGTACTTCTTCTGGTGCTGGGACTGGTATCCATATATTTAAACCTCGGAAAAATGGGAGGGGACCCCTGGTGGTCAAGAAAGGTCCATCTGTGTTCGGCGGTCCTGTTGGTGTCCGCGGTTCTCTTCTCTAAGATGAACCCTTCCCCTCTATTGAAACAGATACCCTCTCTTGTTTTGCTGCTGGATGTATTGTATGGTCTGACATCTTCTTTGATTATGAGGCCTTTTACACCAAAATAAAAATAATTTATACATGTATTTAAACATGGGACTGTGTAACTTCCTCGCATTCCTGTGCTGCCCGAGGCGTTATCACAGGATCAATGTATTG
>CALKLP010000089.1 GCA_937991965.1 uncultured Verrucomicrobiales bacterium | reverse complement strand
AGGAGTGTTCGCCTCTATTAAGTTCCACACGCCCACCTTCTTCGAGGGATTTGGCGCATTGAGCACGGGAAGAGCTTACGCCGCACACATTAATGTTCTCATCTACGGATGGTGTTTCCAAGCTGCCTTTGGAACGATCATCTGGCTCATGTCTCGTCTCTGCCGTAAGGAGCTCAAGAATACGCTTTGCATCCTCGTTGGAGGCCACATGTGGAATGTAGGAGTAGGCCTTGGTCTTCTGGCGCTTCTCCTCGGGAAAGGCACCGGCGTCCCATGGATGGAATTCCCTGTCTTCAGCTGGGTCATCTTCCTTGTTTGCTACCTTCTGATTGCGGCACCATGTTTTATTCAATTCCGCATCCGTGAAGGTGGTCATGTCTACATTTCACAATGGTATCTTCTCGCTGCTTTATTCCTCTTCCCTTGGATCTATGGAACAGCAAACATCTTCGTCTTCGTGATCGATGGATATGCTGTCATGAGCGCCGCAGTTGCAGCTTGGTTTAAGTCCGCGCTTGTTCTTCTCTTCTTCATTCCAGTAGCGATTTCGGCAGCCTACTACATCGCGCCGAAAGTAACAGGGCGTCCGGTTTACAGTTACAATCTAGCGCTCCTCGGATTCTGGGCACTTGTGGTTATTGGGCCATGGGCTGGGATGCAAAAGCTTACTGGCGCGCCAATTCCAGTCTTCCTCACTTACGTCGGTGCAGGCGCTGCAGTCCTTTTCTTCATCCCTGCTATTACAGTAGGACTTAACATTCTCATGACGCTGAAAGGCAGTGGTAAACTTGCCAGTTCTAGCCCATCACTGCGCTTTACCGCAGCAGGAACGATTGCTCTTGTTGTTATGGGCGTTCTGGGTCTCTGGTTAAACCTTCCTAGCGTTCTTCAATCTGTGCAATTTAGCCTGACCGGATACGGTTACGAGATGCTCGCTCTCTACGGAGTGTTCAGCATGATTATGTTCGGTGCGATTTACTTCATCGTTCCTCGCATTACGATGCGTGAGTGGCTTGCTCCAGGATTTATCCGCCTCCACTTTAACCTCTCGGCTTACTCCGTAATCGCGATTGTTCTGGGATCAATCCTTGGTGGTTATCTTCAGGGCGCAGCGCAGGACGACTTCGTTCAGTCATGGAAGATTGCCGCGAAAGCAGCTTTTGCATGGGATTGGTTTAATACAGTCGCATGGATTTGTATCTTGTTCTCAAACATCTTCTTCTGTCTTCATCTTCTTCTCATGTGGGCACGTCTTGGACGCCACAGTAAGCACCCAACACTTCTCATCGAAAAGCACGGAGGATCTCCTCACGGTGCGGACGGAAAGGTTCAGACTATCTAATTCTTCTTTTATCATACTCCTATGTCATTTCAAAAATTCATACTTGGTCTAGTTGCCGCTTTTGGTCTTCCATGGCTCGTGCTTATCGTGATCCCATTCGGGAAAATGAATCAGCTGGAAACCGTGTCCTTCGATGAGGATACCGATGGGAAAACAGGGTTCTATGAATCATCTCAGGTTGGACATGTTCCATTAGGTTCTGCAGTCTACGGGGCGAACGGATGTTACGTTTGTCACACGCAGGTGATCCGTCCTACTTATGCTGGCACAGAGATGTGGCGCGACGATTGGGCCGGTCAAAAGAAGAACGCGGATGACAAAGACACCCGCCGTGAATCTAACCCATTTGACTACGCTCGTGAAGGGTTTGCCCACATCGGACTCAACCGCGTTGGCCCTGATCTCTCGAATGCTGGATATCGTATTGAAAAGCTTGCCGCGAAGTTTGAGATGACACCAGAGCAGTATATCTACAACCGCCTTCTCCAGCCACGTAGTTTCATCGGATTCCACTGGACAACATGCCCATCGCAACCACAAATTTTCCGCAAAGCGACCCCTTACGGACAGAGTGATGAATTAATCACGATCGAAACTAAGGATGGTGAAGTAAAAACCTACGTTCCTGGCAAAAGTGCTCGCGCGCTTGCAAGTTACCTCTTGTCTCTAAAAAAGGACAACCAAGTGCCGGCTAGCATGAGCCACAATCCTGTAAAATAATAATTTAGATACCTACAAACGTTATGGCAGACCAAAAACCAGATTTAAATGAGAATACCAACGTCTTGGATTCACACGCTAATCTACAGCAATCTAGCGCCGCAAGTGCGCGTGAGCATCAGCTCCAAGAAAACGGCATGGAACCAGTTTCACTCTGGGTCATTCTAGCTTGTTTCTTTGGTGTCTTAGCGGGAGGAGCTGTTATTGGTAAGGCAGGAGGCTTCTCTTATAATAACCTCGTGACTGAGGGATACACTACAGGACCGATCCCCGGTGGTGGAGTAGAAGAGGTGCAGCCACTTCCAATCATGGATGTCTTTACCAAGAAAGGCTCGAAAATTTACTCGGCAAAATGTCAAGGATGTCACCAGCCTAATGGTTTAGGTGATGGCGCAAACTTCCCACCTCTTGGAAACTCGGAGTGGGTCACGATGAATACTTCTGCGATGGCGCAAATCATTCTTAATGGTGTGATGGGGCCGATCGAAGTAGATGGTCGTGTTTGGAATGGCGCGATGCCTGGACAAGCCGCTGGAATGACCGATGTCGATCTTGCAGCACTCATGACTTATCTTCGTAATAGCTTCGGTAACGAGGTAGGAGACGTAATTTCTACCGAGATGGCGGCGAACGCCTTCACGGAATACAAATCACGAGCCGCTGGTGCACCAGTTCCTCCACCAGTAACGGTTGAAGAATTGAAATCTAAGTACATGGTAGATTTAGAGGGTGAAAAAGTTGATCCCGCGCTTAAAGTTGATCCTGAAACACTCGAACCAGCACAATAACGTCTAACATTAATTTACTATGGCAGCACACGAAGAACATCACCATAACCCAAACTTCATCCAGAAGTATATTTTCTCCACTGACCACAAGATGGTTGGTATGCAGTACGGGGTTGCCGCGCTCCTTTTCACCGCAGTAGGTTTCTACCTCATGATGGTTATGCGTTGGTCTATCGCCTACCCAGCAGAACCACTCCCACAGTGGATGTCTTGGATTTTCACCGAGGAATGGCGTGGTCGTTGGTTACAGGACGGCAAGGTCACAGGTGAAACGTATAACATGTTCGGTGCGATGCACGGAACGATCATGGTTTTCCTAGGCGTTGTGCCTCTTGGTTTTGCCGCTTTTGGTAACTATGTCATGCCCCTCCAGATCGGAGCGCCTGATATGGCATTCCCTAAGCTTAACATGGTATCCTTCTGGCTCTACCTTCCTGGTGGTCTCATGATGATCGCTTCCTTCTTCCTAGAGTCTGGCGCCGCTAAATCAGGGTGGACCAACTATCCTCCACTCGCAGGAATCGCTGACTCACACTTCGTGGCACAATTCTTCACGGGGCAAACGCAGTGGCTTCTTGGAATGGTCTTCCTGATCTCCTCCTCTCTTCTCGGATCGGTCAACGTGATCGTGACTTGTATTAACTTACGTGCTCCAGGGATGACTTGGTTCCGTATGCCATTCTTCTCATGGGCGATGCTTGTAACGGCATTCCTTCTCCTTCTTGCTTTCCCTCCTCTTGAGGCCGCGGCGATTATGCAACTCAGTGATCGACTCTTCGGATCGAGCTTCTTCATGCCAACGGGGCTATACACTGCAGCGAGCGGAGCGCTTGACCTTGCAGGTGGTGGATCCCCACTACTCTATCAGCACCTCTTCTGGTTCCTCGGACACCCAGAGGTATATGTTCTCCTTCTCCCAGCGATTGCCTGTGTTGCGGAAATTATCCCGAACAACACGCGTAAACCACTCTGGGGATACCGCTCTATGGTTTGGGGCGTAATGGTTCTTGGTTTCCTCTCCTTCGTTGTTTGGGCTCACCACATGTACATGACGGGAATGGGACCGATGGTTTCCAGTTTCTTCCAGATTACAACGGTTCTCATTTCGGTTCCATCGGTGATTCTTCTGACCTCGCTTCTGATCTCGCTCTGGGGTGGATCGATCCGCTTTACGCAGCCCATGCTCTGGGCATGTGCCTTCATCCCAATGTTCGGGATTGGTGGTCTTACGGGACTTCCACTCGCCTTCAACCTTGCGGGTCTACACCTTCACGATACTTACTACGTGATTGGTCATTTCCACTACGTGGTTGCACCGGGGATTCTGTTCGGACTCTTCGCAGGAATTTACCACTGGTATCCAAAGGCGACAGGACGCTACATGAGTAATATCCTTGGTCACCTTCATTTCTGGCCGTCATTGATTCTCATTAACCTCGTGTTCTTCCCAATGCTTATTCAGGGCATGGCTGGATTCCACCGTCGTTGGTATAATGGTGGTGCTGCGTATCTTGAGAAAGCAGCAGACGGAACGAACGTCTTTGGTCTAACCGTTCTTAAACACATCGATCTCAATATACTCATGTCAACCAGTGTCTGGCTTCTTGCCCTTGCACAGGTTCCGTTTATCATTAACTTCTTCACCGCATGGAAAATAGGGAAGAAAATCGAGAACGATAACCCATGGGACGCAACGACGCTTGAGTGGGCCACCCCTACCCCTCCAGGACATGGAAACTTCACCTTTGATCCTGAGGTGTTCCGTGGACCATACGAGTATAGCCGTCCGGACTATGACAAAGATTTCTATCCACAATGGGTTGAGCCTGTAGTGGAAAAAGAAGAGCCCTCTACCGAAGAAGAAAAAGTAGAAGCATAAACTTTCACACCTTAATTACCAAGTATAATGGATATCCCACATAGAGTAATCCCGCGCAAAGATACTGGTCTTACTAACTCTAAGATCGCGATCTGGCTGTTCCTTGCATCCGAAGTCATGCTGTTTGGAGGTTTGTTCTCCGCATACATCTTCTTACGTGTCTATGCAGATTACCCATGGCCAGAGCGTGTGCTCCCGATCCTTCCTGGATTGGTGAACACCTTCATCCTTATCGCTTCTTCTGTGACCGTTGTTTTTGCTTGGGCGATGCTTAAGCTAGGCAAGTTTGGACAGTTCCGGATCTACATGGGTATTACCTTAGCGTGTGCTGCGATCTTCCTTGGATTCAAAGTTATTGAGTATAAGGCGAAATTTGATCACCAAGGGATTCGACTTAACGATTACACCATTCTAGAGGGCCATACTCACAAAGGTAAATATGACTCGCATGGTCACATCGTGCACCTCGACAAAGATGGGAAAGCCAAAGCTCACGGTGACAAGAAAAGCGCTGCAAGCTACGGAGAGAAAACCTATCTCGATAAAATTGTCTTCGATACCGACTCCATCACCTTCGATATCATCTCCTTCAACAAGGGGTATCTAGAAGACCTTTCCGAACAAGCGAAGAAGCATGACGCGAAAATCAAGTTCGCGGAAGATGTTAAGCTTCAGACAAAATCCTTCGCAGAAGTAAGTGATTTCTTCTCCGGAAAAGGAGTGGACCTCGTGCAGTTTGACAATAGTAAGATTGTAGAAGCGGTGAACAAGCTTCTCTTTGACAAGACCACGGAAGATCTCGTTATCGGAGGTGTGAGTTTCACGAAGGCCGAGGTTCAAGATAAGATGCTCACGACGGTAGCCTCGAAAGGAGACGAAGTGACCTATGAAGCTCTCAAGCAAGCGAAAGAGATTTTCGTGAAGTCTCGTGGTAAGAATAAAGAAGCTCGCACACAGGAGCTCAGAAGACTCACGAAACTCATTAAGGCTGAGAATCCAGACCTAGCAGGTTGGAAGCGTGCCGATCTTGTGAAGCTTGATACGTCCGTGATTAATGATCAGCTTCTCAAGCAGCAGGCTAGCGTCGCTGCTAAGTCTGATAAGCACCTCGCCTTCTACTTCAAGGCTGGTCGTGTTAAGAGTAAGTCTGACTCTGCGCTTGTAAAGAGAGACGGAACGCGCTTCAGCGGAAAGCTTCTTGATTCACCTATGGAAGTGGCAATCGACTGTGTTGACTTCACTTTCCTCGTGCAACAAGCAGAGTTCGTAGGAGTTGATCCTGACGATGCGGTGGAGAAATCATGGATTCTTCAGCAAAGCCCAGAGCTCAAGTCAGCTTGGGAGAAGCATAAGAAACATGCTGATGAGATCGACGCTAAGTTCATGGAAGAGGCCATGAAGAAGACAAACGGTGACGAAGAAAAAGCCCGTGAGATCAAGAACTTCGTTCCAAATGTTGAGCGTTACCGCATGACTTGGAAGGACATCATCCGCTACGGATCAAAAGGTGAAATC
>CALKLP010000088.1 GCA_937991965.1 uncultured Verrucomicrobiales bacterium | reverse complement strand
GGGGCGAAACCCATGCTCGAAAAAAGCAAAACACAACGACCGCAACCCTGTGCCTGTGTCATTACGAGCGGCCAGATTACCAAAAAAAAACACCGCCGACTATGCCTGGAAAACCACGCGCATGGTTGACAGCCGATTAATGGGGAAACTTGAGGGATTACCCGAGGCAGTCTGACCATAATTCTCAGATGATATTTAAGATTGATATCCCAGGGCGCTTAGTATTGTTATGATGATGTTGTTGTGGACCTTTTTGAGACGGGGAGCTCCGCAGATCAAAATAACTAAATGTCATCGTCTACGCGACATTCACGCCGCTCCGCTGCGTGCAGGCGGACCGCGCTATGATATTTTATATGTAGTCACTATCACTACACTACAGGCTGTTTTAAGCTGAAAGCCCGCGACATTAATTCCCTGGCGAATGTCCACGCCGTTTTTTCGATTCAGACCGCGTGCAATTTTGCACACGTCTTTGTGCCCTTGCCAGGACCTCTCTCACCTGTGGTGCGTGCGTTTCTTCTTGTGATTTTTCGTAAGTCAAGATTTTTTGGAAAATATGAAACCACCTTAGACCAAAATGTTTCGGCGAAAGAAAAAAAAACTAGAAAAAAAGAACATTAGATCAGGCCTCGGGAAGGGCATGATGATGTAGAACACGTGCGCCAAATTTCGGGTTCTATCTCTCAAAAACGGTGTTGTTGGACTTTCAATTTGAACTTTCGTGCGCAAAATTGATTCAAGATAGCTTTTTTTATTACTCTTCAAATGATTTGGTTTTAGTGTGGGGTCCAGTTTTTTCGCTGGATTCTGCTTAATGATGTTAAACATACTACTATAGAATATATAGGCAGGCCAGATCTTCGTTTTTTCGAGCGAAAAAAATCTGCAGAGACATGCCTTGGAGTGTGTACCTCCAACCGGTTCGTGCAAAATGCGGCGCACTTTGCTTTTTCGCCCCCCCGCGCTTGGAAAATAAATGCGTAATATTATTGAAAAAAATGAAGGCACCTGCCATTGGGTCGATACAACAAGTTTCTCTCCTTCCTAGAGACAGACAGCCGAGCCCGGAAAAAAAAACGTGGCCATCTCACCTTCTTCCATTGGTAATTAATGGGGGTTGGTTGTAGTCATATCGTAGCACGATGATACCAGTCGTTCACCCTTCCTTGTTTGACTATCTATCGATATTGCGAGCGGCATTCATTCGTGGGGGAGAAGATTTCGGCTTTTTAAAGTGAACCAACCTGCACGCCTCCCAAATATCCCAACAAGAAGAGAGAGGGTCTACACAACAACAAGCGGAGACGGGGGCATGGAGGATTTTGGCAAACAAGAAGAAAGAGGAGATAGATGATGCTGGGTGATAAATGAGGGAGGCAGGAGGAGGTTCTTTAAGAAACTATTACTTGCTGTTGTTATTGTGAATACGTCGGAAGCTGTGATTTCGGTCGGTCAGTAAAAGCGGGTACAACACTCACAACACAACAACAACAACAACAACAACAACATTTAACTGTTTGTGGTGAGGTCATTTTGCCCCGCGCAGGCAAAATAAAACACTCGCTATACTGCTGCTACTGCTGACTGTACGTCTAGAAATACATACGCCTAACAGTTGAGCCCTCGAACAAGAGAAGCAACCTAAATCCCATTTTCGTGCACCCACAGAGAGCCATAGATACCTGACTTGCCACAGCGGTTCTACCGTGATTGAGCCCATCTTTAGAGCTGCGTGTGACGTTGCTCACCTCATTTTTTTCCTGCTCACCGAGCTGGGAGTCCGCAGACAGCAGTATACTGGTACATACGAAAAGGCTGCCTTTTCCGTTGCCACCCAAAACTCAAAACCATACGCAGCAACGACTCTATGTTATAAGGCTTAGTTTGGGTTGGTAAGCTATTGGTTAACCTTTTGCAAGCGGTCAAATGGACAATATATAATACCCCACTAAGTCCTTAACAAATGGCGTCGTCGGCGGGACATGAACCTGCGCGTGAAATCACAATGGATTGGATATACCTCACTAAGTCTTTAACGTCTAGGGCTGTGGCGGGGGGGCAGGGTACGGAGATCACCCGCGAAAGACGCGTACTACGATGATGATAGAGGAGGTTGACCACATTTTTTCTGAGGTTTTCCCAGTTTGGGAGCTTAAGACCTCCCTAAAAATCTGAGTTGGAGAAAAATAAATCTGCCGCCATGAAGAAAAATCCCATGGCCTAGTTAGGTACCCAAAAAAGGAGAAATTCATCCAAAAACAAAATGGCAAATTTCGGACGATTCTCCGTTAAGGAGCCCCGTCGTTCAAAAAACATTTCAGAAGAATAGTGCAACCTTTTTATGGTAGCATGCGTCCCGCAATAAACCACAACACCGAAGAGCAAGCACAGACATGGCCTTTCCGAGCGCGATAAGGACGCCGCACGCCCATCCATGGTAAAACACACAGCGGGCATGCCACACACATCATACTCCTTCCTATCTATTCGTACGTGTCGGTACCAGGTAGCAAGCAATAATACAATAATTGCAGCCGCAGAAGGTACTAATCTATGCAGCAGCAGTAGTAGTAGTAGCGGTAGTAGTAGTAGTAGTAGTAGTAGTAGTAGTACTAGTGGTAGTAGTAGTAGTAGTAGTGGTAGTAGTAGCGGTAGTAGTAGTAGTAGCGGTAGTAGTAGTAGTAGTAGTACTTACTGTAGCGAAAATGGCAAATAGCAGCAAGCGACAGAAGAAGAGCAGTACTGCAACGTTTCATTGGCAGCAGCAACAACGGCAGCAAGCAGCAGCAGCTGATGGTAGCGATTCTTGGAGCACACACCATGAGGGCAACATCATCATCAGTATTATTGCACACCGCGAGTGAGAGTCTCGAAGAATCTTCTACGCGAGCTACATAGAAAGGTAACAACAACACCAATGGAGGCGGTAGCCAGACAGACACGCGCTTTCTCCCTCTCGAATCAATTAATTGTGCCAGACATTTCCTATCTGTAGGCGTCGGATGTGCCTTTGTTCAAGTTGGGTCATACCCAGAAGATACTACTGCCTGTACGTATAGTCTACAGGTACAGCAGTACTTGGTGGATTCAAAGCGTAATAGCACGTACGTGGTGTACCAGACGATCAACAGTCAACACCACAATCTTGACAAATGAACGAAAAAAATGTGTTTCGGGCGAGTTCGAGCGGCGGGTAGCCCGTGGGACATCCAAATGCCCTACTATTAATAATAACAGCAGTAGTACTTGACGGTTTCATTTATTTTCCCGTGAACCATCGACTACGCGTTGTCGTCGGCAGACTTGAGTTCGTAGCCAAAAATATTTCCTGCTGGACACACGAGATCAGCGCAATAGGCTCCGTACGACCTCATGCTTAGTCTACACAAAACATACGCACGCACGAACATCAAGGCTCTTGTCGCGGAATCATAGCTCTCCCGACGAGATGCCGACGAAGCAACTCGCGCATACAGCACATACAGCATGCCGATTCGGATCCTCAACAGCGGCGTTAACCTTGCCCCGAGGCCCAACACGTCGAGCGTCGTAGTTCGTAGAAATGAGACAGGAATCGTCTGCCGGATACACCATGTCAGCACCCACGGACGGAAGAGGTGCTCTTCCCAACAGCTTAGCTCGAGTGGCTCGATGGA
>CALKLP010000087.1 GCA_937991965.1 uncultured Verrucomicrobiales bacterium | reverse complement strand
ACAAACTGGTAACCACCGGGGCCTTCCATGCCATAGATACAGAGGTAGGCACCTCCAATCCCAACCGCATTTTCTGGGGTCCAAGTCCGCGCAGGGTTGTACTTGGTAGTGATTAAGCGGTGTCTGGGATCGAGCGGGGTTGCCACCGGTGCGCCAAGATAGACATCACCGAGCCCCATCACGAAGTAACTGGCATTATAGACGATTTCCTTGACCTGCTCCTCGGAGTCGAGGCCATTGATGCGGCGGATGAATTCGATATTACTGGGGCACCAAGGGGCGTCGTCTCGCACGATCTGTGTGTATTTCTCGATCGCTAAGCGCGTGCTAGGATCATCCCATGAAAGTGGAAGATGAACGATTCTGCTGTTGAATTCCATGTCATCCACGGGCGGGAGTTCGCCCTCTGCTTTTTGGAGCAGGTTTAGGATGGTGTTGATGTCGATGACAATAGGATCAAACTGCACTTGGAGAGAGCGAATGCCCGGTACCAATTCTAGGATTCCCTCTGTATTGCTCTGCTGAATCCACTCGTAGAACGCCTGCGCCTTGAAGCGGAGGTTCAGGTCGAGCTCCATCTGACCAAACTCAATGAGGATGACCCCGTCACCGGCTTGGCGGTAGGTAATCTGCTCCATGCGGCTATCGGGCTCGCTAACCTGTAAGATCTGCGTTCCGATCGCCTCACGTTTCCCTGTCACGGGTGACGCTAGTGGGGCGGACAGGGTTTGCATGCGTTGCTCTTGTGCTACTAAGGCTTGTTCCGCTTGGGCATTAAGCACGCAGCGGAAGCGGATTTTATCACCGGGTTTGAGCTGCCCCATCTTCCATAAATCAGCCTTAATTATGACGGCGGGACACACGAATCCACCAAGGCTCGGACCGTCTGGTCCCAGAAGAATGGGCATGTCTCCCGTGAAATCCATCGCCCCGACGGCATAGGCATTATCGTGAATATTAGACGGGTGTAACCCTGCTTCACCGCCATCAGTTCGTGCCCAATTTGGCTTGGGCCCGATCAGACGAATTCCCGTGCGGTCGGAATTATAATGAACTTCCCATTCCTCCTGAAAGACTTTCTCGATGTCCTCCTCCGTAAAGAATTCGGGAGCCCCATGCGGACCATAGGTCACGTGAATGTCCCAGCTCTCGGGCAACTCTGGAACGATCTCTGGATCCACGGTAATGGAGCGATTTTCTTGAAAGGCTTGGTAATGCAGGGTGTCACTAGGCTGGAGCCCGCGCCCGCCATGCCCACCGAATTTCCCGAGCTTAAAGGTCGAGCGGCTGCCCATGTATAATGGCACCTGAATGCCTCCGGCCAGGCAGAGGTAGGTGCGCTGCCCGGCGCCCTGCACAAACCCGCACTTCAGGAGGTCACCGGCTTGCACGCGGAGCGCTTGGTTGCGTGGTATAGGGGCGCCATTTAGGGTTGCTTGCATGTCTGCGCCAGTGAGGCAGATCGCGGTCTCGGCATGGAAGCGGAAGGTGCCACCTTTAACGGACATTTCTAGACCAGCGGCGTCTTCAAGGTTCCCGAGAATCGAGTTTGCGACACGGAAGTGCAGTGGGTCAAAGGGGCCAGAAGGAGGAACTCCAACATCCCATCGTCCGACTCGTCCTGGATAGTCTTGCACAGTGGTCTCGAGCCCCGCATCGACCACCTCTAAGGTCTGGGGGACGAAGGGAAAGACATTAAGAAACTGAGTATACATCTCGCCCGTTTGGAAGGTTTCAGAACGGAGGATATCTTGTAGATAATCGAGGTTGGTTTCGATACCGTAGCAGGTAGTTTGCTCCAGTTCCGTGATCAGCGTGGTGATGGCCTGTTCGCGTGTATCTTGATGGCTGACGATCTTGGCTAGCATCGGGTCATAATAGGGAGAGACTACCGTTCCGGACTGAACCCAGCGGTCACAGCGGTAGCTGCTAGCGGGGGACTCAAAGTGGGTGATGAGCCCTGCGCTAGGCTGAAAATTCTTGTAGGGATCCTCGGCATAGAGGCGTACCTGAACCGAATGCCCACGGGGGGAGAAATCCATCATCTCTGGGAGTTCATTCGCCCCGAGTCGCACCATGAGTTCCACCAAGTCCACACCCCACACTTCTTCAGTGACGCCATGTTCGACCTGAAGGCGGGCGTTGATCTCGAGAAAATAAAACTCACGCGTGAGCTCGTCCCAGAGGAATTCGATCGTTCCCGCGGATTGGTAATTCACCGACTCCGCGATGCGCTGAGCGGCGGAGATGAGTTCGGTTCGCTCGGTATCGTTTAGGCTAGGCGCTGGGGTTTCCTCTACGACCTTTTGATTGCGTCGTTGCGTGGAGCAGTCGCGCTCCCCAAAGGTCCATACCTTTCCTTTTCCATCGCCAAAGACTTGCACTTCGAGGTGGCGGGCGCGCTCAATGTATTTCTCGATAAACACGCTATCATCAGCAAAGTTCGATTGGGAGAGACGCTGCACTTGTGAGAATAGGGATTCGACTTCCTCCGCGCTCTGTGCGACCTGCATCCCGATTCCACCGCCCCCCGCAGAGGACTTAATGATCACGGGGAACCCGATTTTCTGGGAGGCCGATAGTGCTTCCGTAGCGGTTTGGACCAGTCCGCTTCCTTCGAGTAATTTTACGCCACATTTACGGGCAATTTCGTGGCAAACATGCTTAAGCCCACAGGTTTCTAATTGCTCTGGGGTGGGGCCTAAGAAGATGAGTCCTGCTGCCTCACAAGCTTGAGCGAAGTTGGGGTTTTCGCTCAGGAAGCCGTATCCGGGATGGATCGCTTCGGCACCAGTTTCCTTCGCAGCCGCGATGATCTTAGCGACGTCCAGATAAGTTTCAGCCGGAGTGACACCAGGTAGATGCACGCAGGTGTCCGCTTCTAGGACATGGAGTGACTCTTTATCGGCGGTAGAATAGACCACCACAGGTTCTATTTCCAGAGTTTTGAGCGTGCGCTGGATGCGGCAGCTGATCGCTCCTCGGTTTGCAATGAGGACTTTCTTAAACATATCAATTCCAGATAAGAACCTGAACAGGTGTTGGATTATACCCGTTACAGGGGTTATTGAGTTGGGGGCAATTCGAAATCAGGGCGATCACATCCCGCGCAGCGACCATTTCGACATAGCGACCTGGGGCGGAGATTCCATCTTCAAAGGTGAGCTTGCCTTCAGGGGTAACCGGGACGTTCATAAAGAAGTTGATATTGCAGGTGATGTCGCGCTTATCCATGCCGCCGCCCCACTGGGTTACTCCGCACAGGAAGCTATCGCGGCACGCATGCATGTGTTCCTTCTCCGGAGCGTAGCGCATCGTGTTCGACTCGCGCGAGCATGCACCGCCGAGGGTGTCGTGGCGACCACAAGTGTCGGCGGTGACCTTCAAGAGAGGATTTGCATTTACGCTGTAGAGAGTGGTTCCCGCCGTGATGTAGAGGCCTTGTTGGCGTAAGATGGTGTCGCTGGCGCTGTAGCGATCGCTGGTGTCATGGGCGCTGTAGAAGAGAGTGTCAGCCGCTTGATTCCCCTCTAGGTCGAGAATCCTAAAGGTTTGCCCTTTTTTGATTTCATGCATCCAGTGATCACCCGCAAGAATGGTGTGGTCGTAGATAGCTTCTGTGATGCTTTTTTCTGATTCGATCATGATCTTAGGGCGTAGTAGTTTTCGGTGTTTTCCATCGCGCGCGCATTCTCTGGGCGTGAGGTGCGGCAGGCATCTTCTGCATCCGGGGCCGGCGTATTGGTGACGGAGAGTTCCACCGGTTTAGGAGCGTATTCTGGGTTGGTATCGAGCGGGTGCTGACAAGTGTTTAGGATGACGAGGGTGTCCATCTCGAACCGGAGATCAAGATAGTCTCCAGCTTTAGAATGCTCGGCATGGTAGGCGAGCTTGCCCTCGATATCAGCGGTTACTTTGCTGAAGAGATTGAGGTTCGGGACGAGATCTCGGATGCCGAGTCCCCATTTTTCCATCTCGATGAGGAAGTTTTCCTTCCCGTTGCGATAGAACTCATTCTGCGCGACCTGGTAAGGGTTTTCGCCGTATTTTTTGGTTACGATATCGTGGTCGCTACATCCGCATACCGTGTCATGCCACCCGACCGTATCAGCTGTGATGGAGGCGAAGAGGCGTCCCATGTCAGTATGGAGGCAAAACGGACTCGTGAGGTGAAAAATGTGCTGCCCCTTGAGGGTGTCGGGCATGTTGTAGCGCTCGAGCGGATGATCCGCATTATAGAGGAGCATGCCAACATTCGCGCCTCCCTCGAGGTCAGTAAGGCGCAGGGTCTTGCCTCTCTTGATGACGTTAGACCACATGCCGCCGCCTTTGATTGTCGTTTGATAAATGATATCGTTCATAAGTTACGGAAAATTAATGATGTTGAATAGGAGGGAGAAGGATGGAGGTGAGGACGAGGTTCCCAGATTTGACGCCCTTGCAGGTGACGAATTGGTCGGAGATTTTCTTTAGCTTATTGGCGGGGCCCTGCACGACAATGACCTCCATTGTGTGGTTATCCTCAAGCAAGATGTGTTGCGAACTAATGACCTCAGAGACGTTCTGACGCTGGATGTCCGACAGTTGTTGTTTTACCCCCATCTTGGTCTCGTCATAGAAGAGAGTGATCGTCCCAGCCATAACCTTATCCCCTTGCTCTTGATTATGCTCCATTACGCTCTTGTGAATCATTTCGGTAACGGCCTGTGAGCGGTTCTCAAATCCACGCGCAACGACCAAGTTATCTAACGCTTGGTAAACAGAACTTTTCAGTGAAACACTAATACGCTTTAACTCGTCTTTTATGGGGTCTTGCTTGTTCATTAGGCAGGTTGGTACTACTTTTTAAGTGATTAGTATTACCTGAGGGAGAAAAATTCAAGTGTCTTTTACAGATATTTAATCATAACGACCCTTGCTGAGGTTCTCCTAGAGATTGAGCATTCTCACGCGCTTGCGATCATCCTCCTTCGGGGAATAATCAATCCGGTGCACCCAGACGCTTTGCACGAAGCCGAGGAGGAGCATACAGATCAGGGTAAATGAACCGGAATAACTGATGAGAGGAAGGGGGATTCCCGTAATCGGCATGACACGGATACACATCCCAATGTTCTCGAAAATATGGGCAAAGAGGAGCGCGGCAATCCCACAACAAATCATGAGTCCATAGGCGTCCCTGCTAAATAATCCGACCACGAGACAGGTGGTGATGAGAATCATAAAGGAGATGATGAGGAGGAAGCTGCCTTGGAAGCCGAGTTCTTCTCCGAATACCCCGAAAATGTAGTCGTTATGAGCGGTGTCCTTTGGGATGTAGCCGTTCGAATGCACGGCACCAGCCTTGCCGGATAAATCAGCATTCAGACCTACGCCCTTGTATCCGGCCTTACCGATGGCGGTGGTTACGTAGTGGATGGCGTAGTCGTCGCCTTGAATGTCTTTTACTTCACCATCGTTCTGGACCATCGCGATGTATTGGTCGATCCGGTCAGTAGCCCGGTCTGAGACGACTGGGAGAATGAAGAAGTAAAGAATAGGGAGCACACCGACGGCTAAGATGGCCATGATAGTCAGGTAGCGGTAGGGGATGCCACCCACGAAGAGGCTTACGATTGCAACAGGCACCCAGACGAGGGCCGAACCCATATCCCCAGATTTGACGACGAGGAGGAAGGGAATGCCACAAAAGGTGGCGATGACAGCAAGTTTAACGAAGGGGTTGTTGAGCCAGTTTCTGAGCTCAGGGAGTTTTTCGAAGAGTAGCGCCACGAGCAGAATCCCCGCCCCGATCATCAATTGTGTCGGTTGAAAGCTGATCCCCGCGATGCTGATTTGGTGCACACTGCTACCCTTGGCCAGTACCACGATCATGAGAGCGAGGGCCACAAAATACATTGGGATGGAAAGCCACTTAAGCCATTTGTAGTCGATCAGAGCAGTAGCGAAATACACGACGGATCCAACGCATATCCAAATGATTTGACGCTGGGAAAACCATTCCCCTCCTTGGGATTGGTGGCGCGCTGCGCTCTCGATCATAAAGACGCTAAAAATCAGTAACGCATACATAATCACTAACAGCACTGGGTTGAGCCCAAATACTTTTTTGAGGATTATGGGGATTTTTTGCGTCATGCTTTACTGTCGAGTGCGGAGGGTTATTCTTCGATGATAATGGCGGGCTTAGGCGTTTCGTCAGTCTTAGAGTCTGGCGTTTCCGCGCTGGTAGTTTCTACTGGTTCTCCATTGTCAGTGTCTTCTTCTTGCGTTTCTGACTTCGGTTCTTCTTCCTTTTCTTCAGGGAGAATTTCTTTCAGAATCTCGGATATCCTAAACTCCGCATCTTTCCAGATTTCTTTACCGGCATTTCCTGAGAATTGAATGGTTTCTAATCCTTTCCAGTCGATCGTTCCCTTAGTGAGCACGATGCCAGCTTCACTGTTTCCAAGGACCTTCGTCTCCTCAAGAGTAACGTCACCGGAACGATCTCCGTATCCACCTGCGAGGCCGTTTTTGCTGAATTCACTGCGCTTCACAAGGGCATTCGCTCCATCGGTGAGATAAAGCCCCGTGTGCTGGTTGAGACGAATAGTAGAGCCGATGATTTTCACGCTTCCGCCTTTGGTGGCGACTACTCCTGATCGGAGGTTGCTCTCGGAGAAGGAGTCGAACATTTCTACCTTGCCGCCCTCCCAAGCGTCGATGCCATGGTGCTTGTTAAGCGTGACGACACTGCGCTGGAGAGTGGCTAAGCTACTTGCTCCGGAAGCGGCAACTCCGTCCCAACGGTTATTTTCCAAGCGGCAGGAGTCCACGACGAGTTTCCCACCATTAATGACGTGTGCTCCGTGTCCTGAAGATTGGTAAATGGCGCAGGAGGTGAAATTCGCTTCTCCCTCAACAACGATCGTTGAGTAGGCGGTCTCCTCCTCGCTAGGGTCTACATGCTTGAACATGATGTGCTGGACGTTTAATTTTCCTGCGCTCGTGACATAGACCACAGGAGAGGTTTTGCCAGAGGCGTGTAGGACGACGGTTTTGCCTTCTGCTCCCACAATCTTGATTTCCTTGTCCACGCGTATCGGGGCATGATAGGAGCCTTCCGCGACTTGCACGGTGTCGATTGGTCGTGCCGCATCGATCGCGTCTTGTAAGTTGGAATACTCATTCGGGTAGCGAATGATACGAGGATATTTACTGACCTTTTCATAGAAGGCCTTGTATACAGGCTTCTCAGAAAGAGACTTTGCCTTGGAGGCAAGGGTGTAGAGTTCGCTGGAATAAACCCCTTTATCGACAAGTTTCGCTTGCTCATAAAACTGAGCAGCCTTTTTCTCACTTGCTTGGATTTCCTCTGTGGCTTTCGTTTTGATGTCTTCCCAGCGAGCAGCGGTAGGGTTCTCAGGATCATGCGCGAGTAAGCTATTCGCATTTTTCACGACCTCCTGGAGGTTGCCTTGTTTTTGCGCGGCGGAGAGTTGTGAGACAAGTAAGCCAAGCTTTTCCTTGTGCATGCCGTCTTTGATTTCTTGCAGGGCAGATTCGATCTGGGGGTGCTGTGGGTCACGAATCTTAAGGTTCGTGACGGCGTCGCGCACCTTGTCCCAATCTTTTGACTGAAGCGTTCGAGTCAGTTCTTTTTCATAGAAGTTGATGACCCGCGCTTCCTTGAGATCCGTTTGCATGTTGAGGATTTCACGGCGGTTGGGGTTGAGTTCATTTGCGAGCTCGAGCGTTTCTTCTGCGCGGTTAAATCGTCGTGCCTCGATGTGCGCATTGGCTTCTTCGATGTAAGCCTTCGTTTTTTTCTGAACTTCGACCTTATTGATAGCAATCTTGGCAATAAAGCCAACGACCGCAACAATGATCACTATGAGGAGGCATCCTGGGAGACGGCTTTTCTTCTGTTTACCGTCATCTTGATTGGAATCTTTATCTTCTTTTGCCATTGCGTAATAAGGTTGTAATTAAGGTTCAGCTGTCGTAATAGAAAGATTACAGAAACAAAAGAGAAATTATGTTTTATCCGCGAAAACGTTGCGCGATGGGCATTCGACGCCCCATTCCGAAGGCTCGGGTGGTGACGCGTAAGCCTGGTGCAGCTTGGTGGCGTTTCCACTCATTAATGTCCACTCTACGCTGCACCCAGCGCACGAGGCTTTCTTCGTAACCCGTCTCCGCGATGATCTCATCTGCGGACTTATCCTCCTCCACGTATTTCTCCAAAATGGTGTCTAGGACGTCGTATTCAGGGAGGCTGTCTTGATCGGTTTGGTCTGGTCTTAGCTCTGCACTCGGGGCTTTTTCGATCGTGCTCCACGGGATGATTTCGCGGTCGCGGTTAATCCAGCGCGCGAGATCATACACGAGGGTCTTGGGCAAATCACTGATTACCGCGAGTCCGCCACACATGTCGCCATACATCGTGCAATATCCGACCGCGAGCTCGCTCTTGTTTCCTGTGGTAAGGAGTAATGCGCCCGTCTTGTTAGAGAGGGACATAAGATAGAGTCCACGAATCCGAGCCTGCATATTTTCCTCGGTCACATCTTCTGCCGCACCATCGAAGGGCACTTGCATCGCCTCTTTAACGGTCGCAAAGGTCTCTGAAATCCCGACCCGATCACAACGCATCCCCAGCTTTTCCGCGAGGGCGAGGGAGTCGTTCACGCTTCCCTCTGAGGAGAAGGGGCTCGGCATCGTCAGCCCATGCAGATTCTCACCGCCCAGCGCGTCGCAAGCCAGAACTGCCGTCAGGGCGGAGTCGATCCCGCCACTGAGGCCCAGGCAAGCGGTGCTGAAACCACACTTTTGTGCGTAGTCACGCAGTCCCAGCACGAGCGCTTCATAAATCTCCTCCATCGGGTGTAGGGCAGATGGTGCGATGGTCGCCTCCTCTGCATTAACGACGATCGTTTCATCCACGAATTGTGCGGCTTGGCCGATTAATTCTCCCTGGGCTGAAAAGGCGAGCGAGCCACCATCGAAGATGAGTTGATCGTTGCCCCCCAGTGCATTGCAGTAAAAGAGCGGCGCGCCTGCTTCTTTCGCCACGCTGGAGAGTAGGTTCATCCGGCGGGACTGCTTACCATGACTGAAGGGCGAGGCACTGAGATTTACAATAAGATCGACCCCTTGCTGCACGAGTGAATCGACGGGGCTCTTCTCATACAGCGGGCGGTGCAGGAAGTCCTCCGTCCAAATGTCTTCACAGATCGTAATGCCGATCCGTTTCCCCGCAAATTCCCAGATGAGGTTCTCGTCCGCTTCTTGGTAGTAACGCCGTTCATCAAAAACATCGTAGGTAGGCAGGAGGGTCTTGTCTCTGCGTCCGATCATTTTCCCCCGATGCAGGATCGCGACGGAGTTCGTAAAGGGTTTCCCTACTCCTTCCGCGTAATCGGCATATCCCACCAGCAGCGGAACTTCCCCGACTTCTTTTGCCATCTCCTCCAGCACCGCCTTGGATTGTGGAATGAAGCATGACTTAAAGAGCAAGTCCCGCGGAGGGTAACCAATCAAGCTGTGTTCGGGTGAAATCACCAGCTCCGCCCCTGCATCCAAGGCCTCGCGGTAAGCATTCACAAGCTTCTTCGCGTTCCCTTGGAAGTCCCCGATCGTCGGGTTTATTTGAGCCAGTCCGATATTCATGAGGTATTCTTAGGAGAAGACGAGCGACCTGTTAAGCCAAAAATGAAAGGAGTCGTGATTTGTCATCATGAAGCGTGCCAGAGTGTTTTTAAACCTGAGACTGAGCGCTGAAATTCCATCTCTCTCGCAAAGGAGTTGATCATAAAAAACTCGCAGAGAAAGTAGAACCACGGAGGACGCAGAGAGTTTGTTATGTTAAGTTTAGTACTGATGAAATGTGAAATCAAAACGGTTGGTTCATCATGCTAGTAATTTCTAAATAATCGTATTCGCGTGCAAAGGCGCCTGCGAAAAATAAGATGAATTCGGCTTATTCTGTTATCTCTCCGTGATCTCCGCGCCTCCGTGGTGAACCAATCTGCGGGTTCTCTCCACCGGGTTGGAAACTCGATGGCACACTCACGGTTAAAAACTAACACTCCTGATTTGCCTCGCAGAGACACTAAGGTTAGATTGCGTCACCACTTATGATTACCACGCCCTCAAAACACCAGATTGCAGGATATGAGGCATGTGCCACCATGTTTAGCCCCGAGGGTGAAGTGCGGGCAGTAGCGCTGTTGATTCATGGGCAGGGAGACTTCGGGAGTCGGTATGATGCGGTGGCCTCGGTTTTCTGTGAGCGTGGCATCGCGGTTTATGCGGTTGATCTGCCCGGTCATGGGCTGACTGCGGGAGAGCGGGGCGATATTCCTTCGATGGCTGTTGCGGAGGAATTTGTTGGGCATGCGTATTCGCAGCTAGCGCGTGAGTTTCCAGAACGGCCCATTGGTCTGCTGGCGCACTCGATGGGGGGGCAACTTGCATTACGCGAACTCCTCATCAATTCACGCGAGTATGCCTTCTGTTGGATGAACGGCCCGTTGCTCTATCCTGCCAAGCGGAAGCATCCGTTTGAAATCTTCTTGCTGCGACTTTTGGCTAAGGTCATACCCCGCTACACCATCTCAACGCAGGTAAAACGCTCCGAGTGTCAGCCTGTGGATGCCTCGTGGGTGAAGAAAAACGATCCGCTCTTTCACAGTAGCATCTCCCTCCGCTGGGGGCTCGCTCTTATCCGCTCTGCTGAAGAGGTCGCCGCCTTAGCCAAAAGCGTGCAGATTCAGATTCCCATTCTCGTGACCCAAGGCGAGCTCGATACGGTGAATCCTACTAAATACGCGAACGAATTCTTTGTCGACCTCCCTTGGGAATCGCTCGACTATCAGCTCATTCCTCAGGCTCTACATGAACCCTTTCAACATGATAATCCAGAGGAATTCTATGAGATTCTTAGCTCATGGTGTGATGAGGTAGCGTGAAAATCTCACAGTAAGAATCTATCAACGTTAATGGTGGTTCAGCGGCGTGCGCCGTTTCAGTCCTACGCCTTGCTCGACCATTTTAGTATGAAGATATTCAGGTGCCATATCAACATCACCCTCCCACACAAGCGTTCCATATTGAACCGAAGCTGTGGAGAAGTTAGCAAAATCTTTCAGCGATGAAAAAATCTTACCTGTAAGGAGATTTGAAAAATCTAGAATCCCAGAAAGGCCGTCACTAAATTCGATTTTTAGCTTTAATTCACCCTGAGGCTCTATCTCTGTAACTCGTATTAAATCCATATTACTCTAGTGGTTCGATTGGGTTTAGGGGTTTTTCTAACTCGGCAAGCTTCCAATCCTCCATGAGATCAGCTCGATGTAGATCCAGCCATTCAATTACAGCTTTCATCGCTCTCTTTGGAAACTTACCTTTGATGACTCCAGACTCAATCTCCACGATAATCTCATAATCACCGTAGTAGGCATGGAAATGAGGAGGAGCATGATCTCGGTAGAACATGCGAATCACAATTCCTAAGAATCTGGAAATTTCTGGCATCTAGTCATCAGGCTAATTTATTTCCCTAAATATGTCCAAGATTTAATCGGCAAAGAAGTTTGCACACCTCGTAAATCGATTCTCCTTTGATTTGCCTTCAGCTATACTGCGCTTCGCTTGTATTGTGCGAAATAAAGAAGAAGACTTTGATCGCATACAGGAGTTTTAGAATGCATGGCGTACGCGGTAGATTAGGTTGTTTTTCTCGCACAGAGACGCAGAGACGCAGGGGGCTTATTTTGATTTTGCGCAAGGGTGTGATGGGGAATGCCCCATAAAAACGATGGCTCCAGAGTTCACGTGAAAATTCTGTATGAATCATTTCGGATTTATGCTTAGAAGGGAGGCATGACTTTGACACCAAACACCGCGAAACCTGTCTCACACGCTACTGCTGGCCAATTAGTGCAGGATGCGCAGACGATTCTGATCTTGGCGCATTATCGGCCTGATGGGGATGCGCTGGGCTCTTCGCTCGCTCTTACGGCATCACTGCGTGCGATGGGAAAGGAGGTGAGCTGTTACAATCGCGATGCGGTGCCGGATTACTTGCAGTTTCTCGAGTCAGAGGAGATTAGGGTCTTACCGATGACGGCGCCGATTACGGTGGACTTGTTGATCGCACTGGATTGCGCGACGATTGAACGACTGGGGGAGGATGTGCTCCAGCAGATTACGGCTTCTCATGTTTTGACGATTGACCACCATATTACGAATGAGAAGTATGGAGATTCGCTCGTGTTGGATTGTGAGGCGGCGGCCACGGGGGAGATTCTCTACGACTTCATTCGCACGAATGAATTCCCGCTCCCTGATCAGGCTCGGGATGCGCTCTACGTGGCGATTTCGACCGATACAGGGTCGCTGCAATACTCGAACTCTTCTGCGAAGACGTATAAGACGATGGCGGAGCTGGTTGGAAAGGGGGCGGATGTGGCGAGCCTGAACGCCTTGACTTACTTTAATCACAGTGTGCGGAGAGTGGAGATTCTGCGGGAGTGCTTGCAGTCCTTCACGCTCGCGCATGAAGGGCAGGTGTCTTATTGGCAGGTCTCACAGGCCGCGCAAGAGGCGGTCGGAGTGCGGGCCGGGGATATGGAGGGGCTCATGGATCTGCTGCGCGGAATTGCTGGTGTCCGAGTTTGCTTTACGCTCGAGGAGGCTCCCTCAGGCGTGGTGAGATTGTCGATGCGCTCTAAGGATGAATCCATCGACGTCTCGCAGATATGTGGTGCCTTTGGGGGTGGCGGTCATCGCATGGCGGCAGGTGCAGGGATTAAGAATGTAGCGTTTGAAAAATGTGCAAAACAAGTGCTTGCGAAGATCGGAGAGGCTCTATAAGTGCTCTTTCCCACTCATAAACTTTACCGTATGCAAAGCCCCCCTGACCTTACCCCTAGCGGAGTTCTCCTGATTGATAAAGCTCCTGATATGACCTCACACGACGTGGTTGCGATCGCGCGTGGAGCGTTGAAGATTAAGAAAATTGGGCACTGCGGCACGCTTGATCCGATGGCGACGGGGCTTCTTATTCTCGTGATCGGTAAGGGGACCAAGCTGCAGGATTTATTAATGGCGGAGGATAAGACCTATGAGGGGACGATGACTCTGGGTTCTACTACGAGCTCTCAAGATAAGATGGGAGACGTGTTGACCACGGACGAAGTGCCAGAGTTAACCGAGCAACAAGTGGATGACGCCTTTAATGAATACGTGGGCGCCTTTGAGCAAATTCCTCCGATGGTTTCAGCGATTAAGAAAGACGGGGTCCCACTCTATAAGCTAGCTCGCAAGGGGCAAGTGGTGGAGCGTGCACCGCGTCCTGTCACGGTCATGGATTACGATATTTCTCGGGTCGCGCTTCCTGAGATTGATTTTACAGTGAACTGCACCAAGGGCTTCTATGTGCGCACCTACGCGCATGATATTGGCCAAGATATTGGATGCGGAGCGCACCTAAGTGCCCTGCGTCGAACGAAGTCGGGTCGTTTTGATCTCAGTAGAGCGATTACGATCGACCAATTGAAAAATGCACCGCGTGAAGAGCTGTATAATGCGATGATTTCACTTTCAGAAATTTCGATTATGCGAGGGGTATAAGTCGTTGTTTATTATTTGTGACAATAGACTGGACAGGCAGATAATCGATCAGTTATTAAATTCGACACCTTACTACAATAAACTATGCGATACGCACTTTTTGGAGATATCCACGCCAATTTAGAGGCTTTTCATGCTGTTTTAGAGCATGCGCAAGCTCAGAAATGTGATGCATACGCTTGTTTAGGTGATATTGTTGGATACGGGGGCAGTCCTGTCGAGTGTCTTGAGCTGGTACAAAAGATGAAATGTCCTGTAGTAAAGGGGAATCATGATGAGGATTCATCACAAGTAGGTGCGGCTAGGAACACGAATCCTATAGCCCGTCAAGCACAAGAATGGACTTACGAACGACTTAGTGAAGAGCAGCATAAGTGGCTGCAAGAATTGAGATATGTAAGGCAGATTGACAACTTTACGATTGTGCATTCTTCACTAGATCGTCCGCAACATTGGAATTACATTACCAATAAATTCGATGCTACGGCTTGCATAGCATATCAGTTTACGCAGCTCTGCTTTGTTGGACACTCTCATGTCCCTCAGATTTACGTGAAAGGCCAAGGCGTATCATCACACAATGAATATCACGTGGCAATCGAACCTGATAAGAAATATCTGATCAATATTGGATCTGTAGGGCAACCTCGTGATGGGGATTGGCGTGCAAGTTATGCGATCTATGACTCAGCCGAAGCGATCGTGAATATTTATCGTTTAGAATACGATATTAGAACGGCGCAGAAAAAAATCTTGGATGCCGGTTTACCGGAATCTCTGGCGCATAGATTAGAGCAAGGATCTTAGATCAAGGCAGTTTGTTAAGACTTTAGCGGATTTTTTCGTTTTCCAGCATTGCTATTTTGATGAATCGGCATAGCGTTTCCTGAAATGGCGAAAAAAGTAGTAATAATCGGTGGCGGGTTCGCAGGGCTAGCGTGTGCCAGAACGCTTGCAAACGATGCGAACTTTGAGGTGACCTTACTGGATAAGCAAAATCACCACCTCTTTCAGCCATTACTTTACCAATTGGCGTCCGCAACGTTGAGCGCGTCTGATATTGCCCGGTCTCTGCGTGGTATTCTTAGCAGCGCACAGAATGTCTCCGTTTTTCTCGATCATGCCTATGATATTGATCCAGAGAAACAGGTGGTGCAGGGGAAGGAGCGTCAATATGATTACGACTATTTGCTGGTAGCCTCTGGGACGCGGACCTCTTGGTTTGGTAACAAGGAGTGGGAAAAGCACACCATAGGGCTTAAGAACTTGAATGACGCTTATCGGATTCGCCAACGCGTTCTGAGTTCCTTAGAAAAAGCGGAGATTATTAATGATCCTGTAGAGCAACAGCGCCTGATGACAGTCGCGATCGTGGGGGCTGGGCCAACAGGAGTAGAGCTCGCAGGTGCCTTTGAGGATCTTGTGCAACATGCGTTGACCTCAGACTTCCGTTGTATTGATCCGCTTAATCTCAGGACAATCATTATCCAGTCTGGTGACCGAATATTGAAAGGCTTTTCCGAGGAGCAATCAGAGCTCTCTAAGAAACATCTGGAGGAGATAGGCGTGGAAATCATGCTGAACGACCGTGTGATCGATGTGGAGGAGGGGAAATTGACGCTTAAGTCCGGAGGTTCGATCGAAGCTGGTACCATTATCTGGGCCGCTGGAGTTCAAGCGAGCCGTGTGACTAACTGCTTGGATGTGGAAAAGGATCGTTCTGGCCGCTTGATCGTCAATCCAGACCTTTCTCTCCCTGCGCACCAGAATGTTTTTGTCGCAGGCGATGTCGCGCATTGTGAAGACCAAAAAGGAGTCCACGTTCCGGGGCTTGCTCCAGCTGCTTTACAAATGGGGACACACGTGGCCAAGGTGTTACTGGAAGAGGTTCGTCTGGAGTCGACACGGTTTGCGGATCAGAAAATTAGTCTCCGTCCCCAGTTTCGCTATTGGGATAAGGGGATTATGGCCATTGTAGGTCGTGAATACGCGGTTGTTGATGGGGGGAAATTTAAGTTGAATGGCCGCATTGGCTGGTTGGCGTGGCTCTTTATCCATATTCTCTTCCTAGTAGGATTTAGGAATAAGCTCAGTGTATTGTTGCAGTGGACGTTTGCCTACATTCAGCGTAAACCTGGAAGTCGAGTTTTCGCCCTCAGAGACAATAACTGGGAAAAAGAAATACTATGATCCTGAGAAGGAAATTTCTTTACCTCCCTGAAATCCTATTTTAAGTCCTCTTAACCTCGTGAATTCACTCTGTGATATTCGGAGGATCACTTATAAATTATGGCTATAAAACGCGCTCTTCTTTCGGTGTCTGACAAGACTGGTCTCGTAGAATTTGCAACTAAGCTCCAGAAGGATTACCAGGTTGAGCTCCTCTCTACAGGTGGAACTTCTCGCGCTCTCAGAGAGGCAGGTCTGACCGTAATCGATGTTTCTGAATTCACAGGTGCATCTGAGTTATTCGGAGGTCGTGTGAAGACACTGCACCCTAAAGTGCACGGAGGATTGCTGCAAGTGCGTGATGACGCAGAGCACCAAAAGCAAGCGGCGGAGAATGATATTCCTACCATCGACCTCGTGGTGGTGAATCTTTACCCATTTGAAGAAACTGTCGCACAAGAAGGAACCACTCTAGCAGAAGCGATAGAAAAAATCGACATTGGAGGCCCATCAATGCTACGTAGTGCTGCTAAAAACAATCAGTCCGTGACCGTCGTGACAGACCCTAACGACTACGTGCAAGTGCTCGATGAAATGGAGAAAAACAGCGGGGATACAACCTTAGGGTTTCGCCAGAACCTGGCTCTCAAAGTGTTCCGTAGAACGGCGAGTTATGATAAGGCTATTTCCGACTACCTCGGTAAGGATGAGATCGACTCGAATGCTTTTCTTTCCCTCTCTCTTCCGTTAGAAAAGGAACTACGTAACGGAGATAACCCTCACCAGAAGTCTTTCCTCTACGGGAGTTTTAACGACTACTTTACTAAGCTGACGGGTAAAAAAGAGTTCAGTTACACCAACATTCTAGACATCGAGGCTGCCGCTGATCTCATTTCTGAATTCCGCTCCCCATCACTTGCGATCCTAAAACACACGAACCCGTGTGGAGTTGGGATCTCGACTGAGTCTCTGCGAGAAGCTTGGGAGAAAGCCTTTGAGACTGACCGCCAAGCGCCATTCGGGGGAGTTATCGTCATGAACCGCCCTCTGGATGAAGCTACCGCGCGAGTGATTTCTGAGATCTTTACCGATATCATTATTGCTCCAGATTACACTCCAGAGGCGATGGCGATCCTAAAGAAAAAAGGCCGCCGCATGGTGCGCATGACAGAAGCTTGGGAAGGTGTGCGTAAGCAGCCGATCCTCCGTTCTATCCCAGGTGGGATTGTCACGATGGATAAAGACCATGAAGTCATGGGGCTTGATAATTTAGAGAACAAGGTTGTCACGGAGCGTGTTCCTACGAAGGAAGAAATGGACGCTATGCGCTTTAACTGGCGCGTTGTCAAAAACGTGAAATCTAACGCAATTTGTTTTGGAGCTAACGACCGCACGCTCGGGGTTGGTGCTGGACAAATGAGCCGTGTTGACGCCGTTCGCGTTGCTGTCATGAAGGCTGAAATCTCCGGATTATCTCTTAAGGGCAGTGTGATCGCTTCTGATGCCTTCTTCCCATTCGCAGATGGTCTCCAAGCCGCTATTAAAGCCGGAGCAACAGCCTGTATTCAGCCTGGAGGATCAAACAACGATCAAGAAGTCATCGATGCTGCGAATGAGGCCGGTATAGCGATGGTCTTCACCGGGTTCCGTCACTTTAGGCATTGATTCACCGTAGCTCTATCGGCAGATTATAGGCGTCGAAATATGAACTCTTTTGCCACTGAGTTCTGTCATTAAGAGGTGCTCTCTCTAAAGTCATAACCGGTTGGGTCTTGGTGCACACGGAGGTCAAACTCTGGCAAAATAGCAATGAAATGATCCATCAAGTCGCTCTGAAAATTTTCATACTCAACCCAATTATTGTCTTTCGAAAATACATAGAGCTCTATCGGCAGTCCTTTCTCCGTTGGCTGAAGCTGGCGGACTAATTGCGTCGCGTCATCAGCAACCATCGCGTGTGCTTCTAAATACGCTTGTAAGTAGGCTCGATAGGTTCCTAGGTTTGTGAGTTGATGCTTTTTCTCAGGGTTGGAGCTGGTGTTTCTTCTTTCTGTAAGCTCTTCCTTTTTGCGCGTGATATAGTCCTTTAGGAGAGGGAGTTCAGCCAGGTTGTTAATCTCGCCTTCCTCTAAAAAGCGCACAGTCTCCAAGTTGATATTAATGCTACGTTTGATGCGCCGGATACCGCTCGCTGACATACCGCGCCAATTCTTAAAGCTATCGGAGATTAAGGCGTAAGTTGGAATTGTTGTAATCGTCTTGTCCCAGTTCTGAACCTTTACAGTTGTTAGGGCTAGTTCTAACACATTTCCGTTTGCGCCAAACTTCGGGACCTCAATCCAGTCTCCTACCGCAATTAAACGGTTCGAAGATAACTGTAGTCCTGCAGCGAGACCTAAAATCGAGTCCTTAAAGACTAACATCAGGATTGCGGTCAGGGCGCCAAATCCACTAAAAATCAAGGCAGGTGATTTGCCTAAAATAGTCGACAAAATCAAGATGCAAGCTCCGATCGATAAGAGGATTTTAGTGGTTTGAGAAATACTCTGTAAGGGGACTTCTCGGGAAATTTCCCGTCTTCCATAAAGGCCAAGAAAGGTATTTAAAGCCGAGAAGATGACTCCTAATGACATCAGGATCAGAAGGATCGTAAAGAGTATCTGTGCCCAATGAGATAAGGTAGAAACACGAAGGCCGGCCGGCACCCAAACCCAGAGAATGAGTGCAGGGATAAGCCGAGACAAGCGCTTAAATATTCCACTCTCGATAAACTCATCATCCCATGTATTTTTTGATTTCTCAAACCAACGCGTCACGGTCTTGGTCACTACTCGGCAACAGACTTGGTAGATTAACCACGCCAGAACTAGCAGCCCCAGCAGGAGAATTAAATCGACCGCGAGCCTTAACCACCAGCCTGTCGCCTCAATTCCGAATTTACTAGAAATTAGGTCGGTGAGTTTTACATGAAAATCAAACATTGTAATTATGAGGTGTAAATTACGACCGGTCCAGTTCCAATGCTCTGAACCGAGCGTAGCTTATCAACCGCCTTTTTTACCAGCTCGGCTGCCTTAATCGCCTCTTCAAGTGTGCTTTCATGCGAAAAGGTAAAGCGTAACGAACTCTTAGCCCTAATCTCTGAGAAGCCCATTGCCATCTGCACATGCGAGGGTTGCTGCTTCCCCGTCATACAGGCGCTACCTGATGAACACTGGACTCCATATTCATCGAGCAAAATAACGAGGCCTTCCGCTTCACAACTATCAAACGAAATATGCGAATGTGTCGGCAAGCGATGCGCTAAATCACCATTCACTTCCGCTCCAGAAACTAGCTCTAGAACTTTTGCCTCAAAGGCATCGCGAACATTACTAATCTGCTTTTCCACGGTATCGATTCGTGCCAGTGCTTCTCGAGCTGCAACGCCCATGCCAATAATCCCGGCCACGTTCTCTGTGCCGCTTCGCTTTCCTGCTTCTTGCCCACCCCCAAATAGGTGAGGCCTCATGCGAAAACCTGAACGCACAAAAAGCGCCCCTACGCCCTTCGGTCCGTGGAGCTTATGGCCACTGATCGAAAGCATATCAATCGGAGTTTCCCGCACGGAAATTTTTTGCTTCCCAACAACTTGCACGGCATCGGTATGAAAAGGAACTTTCTGCTTACGGCATTGCTCAGCCACTTCTTGGATGGGTTGCAGAATCCCGGTCTCATTATTCGCCCACATGAGACTCATCAAGCCAGTGGAGAAGTTCTCTGGGATAATCAGCCTTCCGCCTTCATTGACTGGAAGAAACTCAACTTCACGACCAGACTCCGCAATCCGCTCCATGGGGCGCAAAATCGCACTATGCTCAATTTGGGAGGTCGAAAACCTCACCTTCTTGGGCAACATTGAATCTACAGAAAATAAAGCGGTATTGTTACTCTCTGTGCCTCCGCTGGTGAAGAAGACCTCTTCTGGTAGAGCCCCGATTAATTCCGCGACCGATGCGCGAGCCTCCTCGATAGCCTTGCTGACTTCTTTGCTCGCTCGATACCCGCTGGATGGATTTTGCCAGTGCTCTTCCAGATACACGTTCATCGCACGAATTACCTTCGCGCTTGGCTTAGTCGTAGCGGCGTTATCGAGATAGATCACAACTTACCCTCGACTGGGCGCGATTATCATTTTTTTGAAACGGGAGACTCCTTCTGGAGAACTCGTTTCAACCGCAGAGTCATCTACTAAGAAGTTATGCACGAGACGGCGGTGATACGCATTGAGAGGCTCAAGCCGCTTAGACTTACCAGTTTCTTTTACCTCCTCAGCATAGCGAAGCACCTTTTCGCGCAGTCGGTCTTCAGAATCGGCGCGGTAGTTATCACAATCGACCTTCACCCGGTCAGTATCTGGGTCTTGGCTTTGCATTACACGATTCACCAAATATTGAATGTCATCCAGGCGGTCACCCTTTTGCCCGATGATATATTTGCTGTCTTCAGAGGAAATCTGCAAGCAGGCGTTGCCTTCGGTCTGCTCCAAAGTCACTTCTCCTTCAAGCCCCAAGTCTGAGAGCATTCGGTTCAAAATCTCTACTGATATTTCATTTCCCATAATGCGATACTTATGAATTATGACGTGAATGAGGTCAATCTTTTATCCAGATTGGACAGATTATTAAGTTGCGCCATTCTCTCTTTTTCTTCATCGATGAGATATGAATTTATTTCCTTATTCATCACAGGATTTAGCTGATTTCGTCATTGCGGGTAAATCTTGGCGTGCCTGGTGCGAGGAGCGTGAGGCTGGCGGAGTTGCTGCCCGTGAAGACGTTTGGATTTGTGCTGCTGATATGAATACCCTTCAATCTGCCGGCGGCTCTGCTTGCCTGAGCATTAACGGTGAAATCGTAGCTGCGGTTGGCGCATCAGATGGGTGCACGGGGCAAACGGTTGAAGCCTCTTCCGGCAGCTTTCTCATTCAATACATCTGGGACTTGATGCGCGTGAATGAACAAGTAGTCGCATCTATCCCTCAGGATCTGATAAACGGGGAGATTCATCCCAATGCGGTCATTGAAGGCACTGTGCATATAGGTGAGGGGACTCGGATCCTGCCCGGCGTGTTCATCGAGGGGAACGTCGTAATTGGTAAAAACTGTAAAATCGGGCCGAACTGCTACCTGCGGGGTAATACCTCGGTTGGAGACAATTGCCACATTGGTCAGTCTGTAGAGATCAAGAACACCATTATCGGGAACCAAACGAACGTCGGCCACCTGAGCTATATCGGGGACAGTATTCTTGGTCACGGAGTAAACTTAGGTTCGGGTACGACTACCTCGAACCTCCGTCATGACGGAAAGAATCATCACTCTGTCATAGAAGGAGAATTAGTAGATACCGGTCGGAGAAAGTTCGGTGCGATCATCGCTGACAGAGTGCATACAGGAATCAATACCAGCATCTACCCTGCAAGAAAGTTAGGAAAGAACGTGACTACATTACCTGCAGAGGTCATTAAAGGAGATAAGAATATTTAACTATGTGTGGAATTGTAGGATACACCGGAAAGAAAGCAGCGGCCCCCATCTTAATTAACGGGCTGAAGCGTCTCGAATATCGCGGATACGATTCCGCAGGGCTCGCCGTCACCTCGCCTGATGGCATATTTGTCGAAAAAGCGAAGGGGAAAGTCTCTGAACTCGTTAATAAACTAGCCGAGCACGGTGAGGACTCTCCCTTCCATGACTCCAGTTCTGGGATTGCGCACACTCGCTGGGCTACGCATGGACCGCCTACGACTGAAAATGCCCATCCACATGCCAGTGATCGCATCGCCCTCGTGCACAATGGGATTATCGAAAACTATAAGGCACTGAAGGCAAACCTCGTGTCACAAGGCTATAAGTTCCTCTCCCAAACTGATACTGAAGTTCTCGCCCTCCTTGTCGATTCCTACTATGAGGGGGATATTCTCCAGGCAGTCACTACTGCACTGAAAGATGTCGAAGGAACATACGGCATAGCCTGTATGTCACAGGATGAACCAGGAGTGCTCATCGTCGCGCGTCGTGGCTCGCCAATCGTGCTTGGGGTAGGGGACGGAGAGACAATCGTGGCTTCAGACGCCTCCGCCATCATCAAGCACACGCGCCAAGCAATTTACCTTGATGATAACGATATCGCCAAGATTCAAGGAGGTGACATCGATATTATGAGTCTGGATTCAGGTATCGTCTCTCGTGAAGCTTCCGAGATTGACTGGTCCCCAGACGCGGCTGAAAAGGGCGGTTATGAGCACTACATGCTCAAGGAGATTTACGAACAACCAGACGCGATCGAAAACACCATTCGCGGACGGATGGACATGGAGCGCGGCACGGCCATGTTAGGGGGGCTAGGGCTCTCCCCACGCGACATGGCAGACCTCAACCGCTTGGTAATCGTTGGGTGTGGAACCTCACTCAATGCGGGGCTCGTCGGTGAATTCGCTACCGAAGACTTTGCTGGGATTTGCGCCGAGGTAGAACAAGCCGCAGAGTTTCGCTACCGTAACCCCATTATTAATTCAAAGGACCTCGTCCTCGCCATTTCACAGAGTGGAGAAACGGCTGACACCCTCGCAGCGGTCAGAGAAGCTACCGACAAAGGCGCCCTCGTCGCAGGACTCGTCAATGTCGTAGGGTCGACCATCGCTCGTGAAACGGGACGCGGAGTTTACCTACACGCCGGCCCTGAAATCAGTGTCGCCTCTACCAAAGCCTTCACCTGTCAGGTAGCCACTCTTCTCATGGTTGCGCTCAAGTTTGCACGGAGCCGACGCATGTCGGTCGTGAATGGACGCACCTTCGTCCAGGAAATTAAAAACCTCCCCAACCTCGTCAAGCAAGTGCTCGCCAAAGAACAGCAAATCGCCGAAGTTGCGGAGCGCTACGTAAAGTATGAGAAAATGTTCTTCATCGGGCGTGGGTATATGTATCCCGTCGCCATGGAAGGCGCCCTTAAGCTCAAGGAGATTTCTTACATCCACGCGGAGGGCTATCACGCGGCTGAACTGAAACACGGACCGATTGCCTTGCTCGAAGAATCGATGCCTGTTGTCGCCCTTGCCCTGAAAGGCCCCGGAAAAGAAAAAACGATCGGGAACATCAAGGAATGCTCTGCGAGGGATGCTCGGGTGCTAGGAATCATTACGGAGGGAGATGAAGAGGCGAAATCTGAGGTCGACGACTTCATCGAAATCCCAGAGTGTCGCCTGCATGCCGCCGTTGTCCCTGCCACCGTTGCGCTCCAGCTCTTTGCCTACCACGTAGCACGCCTTCGTGGCTGTGCGATTGATCAACCGCGAAACCTCGCTAAATCTGTCACAGTTGAGTAAAGATTCATTAGAAAACACCCTCTTGATCGCCGATCCTTCACTCCAAGACGGTATCTTTGATCGCACCGTCATTCACATCGCGGGGTATTCCCAAGAGGATGGAGCCGTGGGGTATATCATGAATAAACCCACCGAGAAAACAGTGGGGGAAATTCTACAGGGAGAAGTCTTCGAGACTCTCAAAAGTATTCCCATTTACTTCGGCGGCCCAGTGCAGACCGACCAAATCGTCTTTTCCGCCTACTGGTGGGACCAGCAAGAAGACTTTCACTACCGTCTCCGCATCTCTGCCGACGAAGCCACACAAATGAGGGGAAAGCCCGGCTGCCTGCTACTCGCCCACGTTGGACACTCCGCTTGGCAACCGAATCAGCTAGAGTTAGAACTACAAGAACAAGCCTGGGTCAATGTCCCCGTCTCCTCCGACACCATCTCCGTCAACCACACAAAACTCTGGAAAACCCTCCTCGTTAACTCCTCCCCATACCATAAACTCCTTGCGATGACACCGAGGAGTGTTAGGGTGAATTGAGAGCACCTCCTGCAGGTTCCACACTAGAAAACCAAGCCACTTGAATGAAAAAGTTCCTCCCATATTTTAAACTGTTGCTACCTGTTAAGGGATACTTCTTCATCGCGATTATTGCAGGGATTATTTATGGTGTGGCTACGGGGTTCGGCCTCCCCTTCATGACTGCAAAGATTTTCCCCCTTATCTTTTCTTCGGAGCAGAAAGGGATCACCCTTTACATGAAATCAGCCGCCCCAGAGGATCAAACCTCTGAGGTCAAGCGAATGCTAAACTTCTCTGAAAAAAATGACGATGAGCATCTGAAGTTTACCGATGTTAATGAATTCCCCATTATCCAACGGCTCTATTATATCTCAGAAGACATCGAGCAGCCTACAGAAGTCCCTCCGAACTCGATCCTCAACACACTGGGGACAATCTCCACCAATGGAGTTGAATTAAACTTTACTAAACTTTACCTCCAGAATGAGGACCAATCCTTAAAACCTGTTGAACCATTTCTCTATCTCAGCAAAGGAGGCGGAAAGTATCAAAAAGTAGATAAGAGCGATTTCAAGCGAGATAATACAAAAATCCTTTTAGCCGTCCTCATGCTCCCTGCTGTCTTTCTAATCAGAGGTATCGCAGGATTTATTAACAACTACTTCATCAACTATTGTGGCCAACACGTACTGGAGAGCATCCGCGCAAATGTGTTTGCGAAGCTCCAGAGCCTTGATCTAGCCTATTTCCAGAAAAAGGGAACGGGTGACCTAATGACTCGCTTTCTAGTACAGACCACGCGCCTCCAAACTGTAATTACAAGTGCGTCCAATAGCCTCATCAGGGAACCCGTAGCGCTTGTTGCCGCTATAGGAGCCCTTATCTATCTCTCCATCCAGAACAAGGCCGCCATTTTCATTCTAATCTGTCTAGGCGTAATCCCCATCTGTATTCTTCCCGTACGAAAGTTTGCAGGCCTTATGTTGAAGAAACTTAAGGAGGAGTCAATGGGAGAGATCAAAATTGGAGCTCACCTCCAAGAAAATATCGCTGGAGCACGCGACATTCGATCCTTCAACCTCGAAGAACGCGAAAAAGCAACCTTTCACGCATTGCTTGTAAGCTACTTCAAACAACGCATGAAAATGGTTAAATACAAGGGATTCATTGCACCCTCCGTAGAGATCATTACCGCCACAGGGGTCTCCCTCGCCATCTTCTACTCTGCCCAGCACGGCATGACCTTAGAGACGGTTATCCCCCTCATCGTCGCACTGTATATGAGTTACGAGCCAGCTAAGAAGCTTGCAGGCCTTCAGACTCAACTTGTCATGGGGCAGCGCGCGATCGAGATGATGGACGAGATTCTAGAAACAGAGGAAGAGGTAAAAGACCCAGAAAACCCAAAACCACTCCCGGAGTTATCAGGAGGAATCCACTTCGACCGTGTCACCTTTCGCTACAATACTGGTAAGCCTGCTCTTAAAAATATAACCACCCAGATCAATCCTGGAGAAGTTGTTGCACTCGTTGGCCCCTCAGGAGCTGGAAAATCTACCTTTACACACCTTATTTCACGCACTTACGAAATCACAAAAGGAGAAATTTTCTTCGATCAATGTGATGTTACTGAACACAAACTCTCTGATTTGCGCGCTCAAGTTGCGGTTGTCTCCCAATCTCCCTACCTCTTTGATGACACTATCAAGAATAACATCCGCCTCGGGAAACTCGATGCGACAGATGCAGAAATCATACTCGCTGCCAGACGCGCAAACTGCCTCCAATTCATTCAAAAACTTCCTAACGGCTTTGATACAAAGTGCGGAGAGAACGCCACCTTGCTCTCGGGAGGACAAAAACAACGCCTTGCCATTGCGCGCGCCTTCCTAAAAGATGCGCCGATTCTGATCTTGGATGAAGCGACCTCCTCATTAGATGCCGAGTCGGTACAAACCGTGCAGACAGCTCTCGCAGAACTCGTCAAAGGGCGAACCACATTACTCATTGCGCACCGATTTAGCTCTATTAAGATAGCTAAACGTATTTTAGTGTTTGACTCTGGAAGCATTGTTGCTGATGGATCGCATACTAACCTACTTAAGAGCTCTAGTCTTTACAAGAAACTATACCTCAAACAAAATATTTAGTTCATCTTGTCAGGAAGTCTTTAAATTGGTATTCTACACGTGAGCTATATCTTATGAAAAAAATCATAACAATTTTATGTGCTATCGTCTTGGCGGCTACCCTGTGCCTAATCATCACCAATAAGCCTAGCATCACGCTTCCAGTCGATGCCTCAACACCAGAAAAACCTGCGGCCAAAACGACATGCCGCAACGCTCCAATCACTTCACCCGTCACAGTATCTACAAAACTTGATCGAAGAGAAACCACGTCAGACGTCCTTGAGCTTTACTCCAATTCTAAGCCGTTTTCCAACAAGCAGATTCAACAGCTAGTAACGGAGCTAGAACACTCAAAAAAAGCTGATAAAATCTCCATAGATGCTGACAATAAACTCTCTAAGCCTCTCAAGGAAATTTTCGGAAAGTCTTACACCGTCACCGAAAACACGAAAGGCATTGGGCGCCGAACTGTAAGATTCAAAAACGACAAATACCTTGGGAACCTTGATTACCGTTACGACTCGGAAAGCGAAACCGTAACGATTCAGGGATACATTCTATCTCAGGACAAAGAACAGCAATCTTATATCATCGAAGGCTCATTAGAAGAACCTGTTTTCGTCGCGAAGGACGCAGGAGACATCATGTGTAGCTTAGAGAAAATCCCTGCTAAGCATCGCGCTGCTCTGGCCAGAAATGATAAAAATGATCAATCTGCCGGTTCTGATGAAGCGATGACATTGCTACCATTAGTCTCTAATACGAAGCCTAGTGCAGCAGCATGTATTTATTTGAACTTTGATGGCGAAATCGTTAACCCTAACAACAATAACGCCACCGATTGGAATAACGGGAACA
>CALKLP010000086.1 GCA_937991965.1 uncultured Verrucomicrobiales bacterium | reverse complement strand
GAACTTGCAGAGAAGAGGAAGCAGTGATGAATAACATTTTCAAAACTGGAATGTAGTAGTCATATTTGAAATTTAACCCAATTTGTACTCGAAATATTGGATTTCTTTATAATATATATCTCACACACTTGAACATGAACGACCTCGTCATGAATGTCGATTCGCTTTCGGGGATAATGGAATTCTCCAAGGTGAAGGAGAGGAGGAACCTTAGCTGTGTTTCCTCTTTGTTCAAGGAAACGTTTGATAAATCGATGGAAGAGTGTACCAGGATAGCTACGAGGGGTCTCGTGGAAGAGCGTAGGGAGAGATACGAGTTCCCCATAGTTACATCGAAGGAACAAACTATCAGGGAATGTCTGCCGAAGAAGTTCGACATGAAGGGTCTCGTGATATATTTGGCTTACCAAGCTATTTCAATAATTCGTTACGAGTTTGACTGGGAAACTGATGAAGAATTCCTGACACACATTATCAAGAAGGAAAAGTTCATGTTCTCCATATTCATGAAGATTGCCACTTTACGATTATTTCAAAAATTGTCTTCGAAGAAAACACTTCGGATTCTCTTTTTGGAACTTTCACATAACAAGCATCCTCTTTACATGGAGGAACCTTCTTCTATTGAAATAAAGAAACCCGTCTGGTATCACGTTGATGGATTGTTTGACGTTCATCACGAACCAGAAGACGAAGATGTATTGACTGGATCCATAAAATGGGTTCTAAATTTGATTGAGGATATCAAGAAGTAGAACCAGAATAATAGACCGAACCAACAAAAATTTACTGAATTCTTTACGTGGGATAATAATAACAGAGATGATACATTGGAACTGTGATTGTTTTGAAAAAATACAGGTTCGATTATTCGAACCATTTGCCAAAGTTTGTAATAATTAATCATAGTGATCACACCCCATATCAACCACAAACCAATCCCTCCCATGACGAAATCATCAAATAGAAAGGGTAAGGGAGAAGCTAAATCAACACCCAAGCCAAAAAAGCCTGGACACTGCGATCACGGAAAAAAGGACAATGGTAGACTATGCGCAGCCTGTTATGTTGACGGCACTGGAGGAGAAGGCATCCGGAGGCCATGTCCACACGGAGTAGCGGATAATGGTAACAGGTGTGTTGAATGTTACCAAACGGGAGAAGGAGGAGCGGGTATATGCCCACATCTAAAGAGAAAAGACAGATGCAAGCAAGGGTGTGATGCCACAGAGATTTGCACGCATGGGAAGAACAAACAGTTCTGTACGGAAGGGTGCGGAGGCTCTCAGATATGCGAACATGGTCGAGGAAAATCCAAATGCAAGGATTGTAACAAGGCGGGGGAGGGACACATATGCGAACATGGTAACAGGAGGTCCAGCTGCAGGGAATGCAAAGGGTCTGACTACTGCGAACACGGGAAACAGAAGACCAAGTGCGACCAAGGGTGTGGAGGCTCCCAGATATGCGAACATGGTAGACAAAAGTATCAGTGTCCTGATTGTGACGGTACGGACATCTGTGAACATAAGAAGCAAAAGAATTCGTGTGCAGACTGCAATGAGAGATTCTGTATCTGCTGTGAGATCGAGAAAACGGCAGCAGTGGAAGCAATGTGTCAGACTTGTCTTTCCAAGGTCAATGGGACTTCCGTGGAGGAGATTCATCTGACTTCCATGATGTGTCATGCCCTGTACGGTAACGGAGACAATCTGGGAGAGGTGTCTGTACAGAAGATCAATGGATCAGGAATACCATTTGACATGGTCTTCACCGACATCTCGGAAGAGAGCGTCATCGTGGTAGAGCATGATCCCGTGTTTTATCACGACGACAATCGAGTAGATCGGGACACGAAGAAGGTCAAGTATGCTCTCGACGAAGGGTGTGTCATCATACGTCATCGACATGTGGAATGTCCGAAGCTTTCATTTGAACACGACGATTTCCACCTGGTGGAATTTGATGGTTATTCATCCAAGAAGCACTCTGGGTGTCTTGCTGTTTCCATCGTAGAGTATATGATCAACATGGGAGTTCTGAACGAGTCGTGTATGGAAAAGGCGTTTTACTTCCTTGCCAATCCCGACGAATCTGCAAAAATGTCGTACGAGTGTGCCAACGAATTCATCCGTAAGATGGTACTCGGTTGAATAATAAGAAATTAGAGTTTAAAAAGTTTGATATATGTTTAAATATTTTTATTATTGGCGCATCAATGAAAGTCCAAAGACACTTTTAGTATATGAAAAAAGGTGCACTTTATATATTCGAAAATACCCAGTAGTGCACAAACTGTTGTTTGCCTCCTTAAAAGGCTTAGTTGGAATAGCGGACACCACCCATCCCATCTTTAATTCGAGAAATATCAGTCATATACAATCGCCAATTTTAAGGGAGTAAATCCCCCAAAACTGTGAAAATGACTGACCCCCATGCTTCCCGAGCGTCAATTTTCAATCGACTCGATCACATGGAGCAATGTGCTCGACACAGGAGTAACCCTGGCTTACACAATACGGACTGTACATCA
>CALKLP010000085.1 GCA_937991965.1 uncultured Verrucomicrobiales bacterium | reverse complement strand
CTCTAAACTGGCAGCTCACCGACCGAGGAGCCCAGCTATGGCAAGTGACCCAGACCGCTCCGCATTACCACTTCTACGCCCTTCCTCCCGTCACGCTCCCGAACGGGAACCAGATTCCCCCACGGCCGGGCGTTTTACGCGTCAGCGAAGGTGGAGTCTCACTCAACGTCGAGGTCTGGCTCATCTCAAGCGCTCAGTTTGGGAGCTTCGTGGCAAATATTCCAGCTCCTCTCGGGATCGGGAAACTCGAGCTCATCGATGGCAGCTGGCACTCCGGATTCATCTGCGAACCCCACGCCCTCAGTGACGCTCAAGACATCACCCACCTCGCAGACTGGCGTAAGTTTATGGAGACACGCTAACTTCATGGGAATATCGAGTGATAAACCCGCTACATCGTGAGTCGCAATGCCACTCGCTTCACATCGTCTGCGATGAGGACGATGGCGGGTAGCAAGAGTAAGATGACGGCGGTGGCAAAGAGAATGCCGAAACCTAGGGAAACCGCCATAGGGACGAGAAATTGGGCCTGCATAGACTTCTCAAACATGAGAGGCATGAGCCCCGCGAAGGTGGTGAGCGAGGTCAGGAGAATGGGGCGAAAGCGCTTGATGACCGCGGTGATTAAGGCGTCGAAGACTGTTAATCCTCCACGCTTTAATTTATTGAAGGTATCGATCAGGACGAGAGAATCATTCACTACAATCCCAGATAACGCAAGCAGACCAAACATGCTAAGATAGGAAGGAGTAATCCCAACGATCAAGTGTCCAAGCAGCGCACCGATGATTCCAAAGGGAATTGCCAACATGACGTAAAGAGGCTGAATAGCGGAGTTAAACGGTAAGGCGAGCAGGGCAAAAATAGCGAAAAGAAGAATAGAGAGCCCTATCGCAAAGCGCTTTCGCATTTCCTTATAATCCTCTAAGTAGCCTTTGAACTGCCAGTTAAGGTCAGGATAATTGAGGAAGAGCTGGTTAATTTGCGGGGTGATATCTTCTGCAAACTTTACGAGGTCGTAGTCTTTTCTCTTAGGCGCGGCGAGAATGCGAGTGGTAGGCGCACCATCGAGACGGTGGATGACCACGGGTGACGAACTCAGACTCACCGTGGCGACAGAAGATAAAGGTACCACACTACCATCCTTCAAGGTCAGCAGAAGATTATCTAAGGCGTAGCGATCTTGTCTAATTTCATCGGGAAACTTTAGATAAACGCGGATCTCTCCGGTAGGGCGCGGAATCCGTGTCACTTCGGTACCGATGATAGACGATTTAATCTGTTTTGAAAGGGCGGCCTCAGACAAACCAGAACGATAACCTTCCTCGTTTAAGCGGATATTAAGCTCAAATAACTCGCGAGGTCGATTGTCATTCACCCAACGTAGTTCCTCCTCCGTAACGGTCTCCTTGATCAAGTCTTGGAGTTCAATAATAATGCTCTCATTACTCTCGGTGATCCGCCCTCGGATATCAATCTCTATAGGATCGGGGTCTTCGGAGTTTTTCCGCGCGCTTTTCTGTGCTCTAATGCTAAAGGACTCCACATCAGGAAATTCTCCGCAAAGCTCTTGCAACCGCTCTACCATGATCGCATTTTTAACCTTGTTATACTGCCGTTGCTCCGGCGGCATCAGCTCGAGAATGACTTGTCCTATATTTTGACGATTGAACCACGTTAGATACCCGCCTGAGCACGTTGCTATCGCCTTTACGAGGCTAGGAGCGTCTTCTGTCTCCCCATCAAGGAACTCCTTTTGTAACTGCAGCGCTGCTTGATAGATCGTCTCTATATGCTCTTTGGTGTCCTCATACTGCGCATCCGCCGGGAGCTTAACAGTGCACTTGATCTCGTTCATATCGATCGCAGGGAACACATGAAATCCCATCCGTCCACTCTGCCAATAACCTAAGCATGCCAGCGCTAAGGCGAGGAATAGTGCCCCTGTTAGGTAGCGGAAGTTCATGCAGGCCTCGACCACAGGCTTGATCACCTTCTGAATAAAGACCGTCAGCTTATCATTAAACCAATCTGGGAGCCTATTATACCAACGCTTGCTCGAGCTCTTGAAGTCGAGATGCTTTAAGTGACTGGGTAAAATCAGCTTCGATTCAATCAAAGAGAACAGTAATACCGCGATCACAACAGGAGGGATCTGGGCAGCGAGGATGCCCCAATGTCCCTCAAAGTTATACAAAGGCAAGAAGGCCACCATTGTTGTTAAAACGCCGAAAATCACTGGAGTTGACACCTCCTTGGTTCCATTCACGGCGGCATCTAGCCCCGTCGCGCCCAACCTTTTGTGTTGATAGACGTTCTCCGCCGTAACGATGGCGTCATCAACCACGATGCCGAGCACGAGAATAAAGCCGAAAATACTCATCATATTCCCCGTAATACCAAACACAGGCATGAAGATCACGCCTCCCGCGAAGCTCAAGGGAATCCCGACCGCCACCCAAAAGGCGAGAGAGGGACGTAAGAAAAGCCCTAAAACAATCATGACCAATACTCCACCCTGGAGTAATGAGGTTGTCAGAGTCTTTAAGCGACCTGAAATCCGATACGATTCATCATCCCAGTTATGCAAGGTATAGTCGGCATCTGCTAAGAGTGTATTCTGCTCTGCCACGTATGCTTTTACCGCCTCTGCAACCGCTACCGCAGATTGGTCACGGTTCTGAAACACCTCAACCATCAATGCGGGTTTCCCATTAAACTCAATCTCTTTTAGCTCTTCAGAAAAACCGTCATGGATATCGCTCAGTTCACTCAGTGGAATGGTTTGATTCCCCCCAATGGGCACTGGGATCATGGCGAAATCCCGTCCATTAAGCGCACTTTTCCCTGGGCGGATCATCAACTGACCAGCCTCATATTTTAGCGTCCCCGCTCCAGACTCCTTAGAGTTCGCCTGAATGGCAGTCATAACCTGGTCATAGCTCAAGTCATACGAGAGTAACGCCTCTGGACGTAATCGAATCGCAAATTCCCGAGGGCTTGTCCCCGCTACTTCTACCCGCCCAACTTCTGGCAGAGAGAGGATGGCGTTTTTCACATCAAAGGCATGGCTGGTGAGCTCTTGGAGTGAGAGCGATTCTCGGTTCGACTGCACCATTACCGAGATTACCTCAAAGTAATTCGCCGTGTCCGGAATGGTATAAGTCACCTGATCTGTCCCTGCGGGAAAAGAGTTCACACTCCGCACCCTGCGCTCGACCTCAGGCAGCTTCTCCTTAGGGTCTACCCTGTTCTTAAAATACACATCGATATTCGCTCTTCCCGGTCGACAGGCAGACTTAATCGTATCTATACCGCTCAAGCCATCCAGTGCCTGCTCTATGGGCACTGTAATTTGTCGCTCAATTTCTTCTGGGCTCCCCCCCCTATATGGCACCGAAATCTTAACGACGGGATACTCCCGCGTAGGGCGCACTTCTAAAGGAACTTTCGTCAGCGCAACGATTACTCCCGCCGCCAATATCCCAATCATGAGGAGATTTGCCGCGAGATCATTTTTAGCGAACCAACGAATCATACTGTTTACTTATACGCCGGCATGCATCTGAGCAAACATGATTTTTCTACAGAACGAGAAAACTATGCCATTCCATGGCAAAATAATTTCGCTTGCCAACTTCTCAGCAGGATTAGAATGTGAAATCACTATGGAAAACTTTGATAATGCATCAGTGAAGAAAGAAGCAAATGTCTACTTCGGCGGGAAGGTCACCAGTCGTCAAATCACGCTTCCAAACGGAGACGTCAAAACTCTCGGCATCATGCTAGCTGGGGAATATGAATTTGGTACCGATGCTCCAGAGCTCATGGAAGTGACGGCCGGCTCTGCTGAAATCCGTCTCGACGGGGAGAGCGAATTCACCACCTACACCGCGGGACAATCGTTTAACGTGCCGGGGAATTCTAAGTTCTTTCTCAAGGTTGGCGATATCTTTGATTACGTCTGCTCTTTTCTGAAGTAATACCATTTAACAGGTTAAGTGGCATTACCAGGAGCCAACAAAAAAGCGACTCGCCTGAGTCGCTTTTTTGGATAAAAGTCAGAGGGGGATATTAAGCCTCATTGAGCACAAGGCGCTTATCCGTATCCAACAATTTAGCCAAGTTACCCCAACCTTCTGGAGTCTGTAAATTAAAGATGTAGAGATAAAGAGTCGCCAGAGGCCCTCCAAATTTTTCAATCAAGGTGTCGATAGTCTCCTTAAGCTTCTTGTCTTCAAGCTTCTCAGGCAAGTCCCCTTCGACATACCCTTCTCCGTTGTGCTTGATCCCAAGACCATCACAAGCGGCTACTAGTAAATCTGATTTCGCCTTCATGAACCAAACTTGTAAAAGGTGCTCCCCGATATCTTGGTTGTTTTTAAACTTTAGCGCATTGTGCATCCAAGTGATCTGATCCGCCACAGATTTTTTTTGGACGAACTGCGGACGCAGCTTTTTATTGGTCGCTAAAGTGGCTAATGTTGTCTTATACAGGTTTCTGTCTTCCTCCCGGAAATACATAAACATTTCACTAACTAGCGACGGGGCGACTTCTTTATAAATTTCAGGAGATTTCACGGTGGCAATAAGTTACTCCTGTAAAAAACATAATAGATCCGTGGCTGGCAAGGTCAGAAAGGTAGTAAATTCAATTTTTCTCTCGCATCCTTCCCAGATCTTATCCAAAAAAGTATTATGAGTTCAGAAAATCTAGAGGAACAAATCCTTACGATGGGAAAAAACGCGCGTGCCGCCGCACTCAAATTGTCGTCACTTTCTACGGAGAAAAAAAACTTAATTCTCAAGACCATGGCGTCAGGATTAAGACTCAATGAAGAATTAATCATTAGTGAGAACAAAAAGGACTTAGCTGCCGCAGAGCAAAATGGTCTATCCAGTGCTATGTTAGACCGCCTCAAGCTGGACAAAGCGGGGGTAGAGGCGATGGCTGCAGGGATCGAAAAAGTCGCCTCGCTTCCTGATCCATGTGGCGAGGTGATCCATGAAAAGACACGCCCAAATGGAATGCTCTTACGTCAAATTCGTGTTCCTATTGGCACCATCGGGATCATCTATGAGAGCCGCCCAAATGTCACGTCAGACGCGGCAGTCTTATGCTTAAAGTCAGGTAATGCGACCATCCTGCGCGGGGGCAAGGAGGCCATCCACTCCAACCTTGTGATCGCAAAAATCCTTTCTAAAGCCGGCGAACTTGCTGGATTACCTGAATATGCAATTCAATTGATTCCCTCCACTGATCGCGAAAGTGTCGCAGTGATGGCTAAAATGGACCAATTCCTCGACCTCATTATCCCTCGCGGAGGAAAAGGCTTAATCGAGGCTGTTGTCTCGCTCGCTCGCATGCCCGTCATTAAGCATTATGATGGAATCTGCCATATGTACGTCGACCGAATGGCAAGTTTGAGAATGGCAGTCAGACTCGTAGTCGATGCCAAGACGCAAAAACCCAGTGTCTGTAACGCCATAGAGACCCTACTGGTTCATGAAAACATCGCAAAGGATTTCTTGCCGATGGTTGCCAGCGAACTCCAGAAGAGCAACACTGAGCTAATCTGTGATTCTCGCAGTCAAATTGTCATCAAGAACGTGCCAACCTCCAAAGCGACAGAAGCAGATTGGAGCACGGAGTACCTTGATTACAAGATATCCATCAAGGTTGTCGCCTCGCTCCGAGAAGCGGTCGGCCATATTAATCATTATGGCTCTAAACACTCTGACGCTATCGTAACTGAAAGTAAAAATGAGGCTAATACGTTCCTAGAATCTGTAGATTCAGCTTGTGTGTATCATAACGTTTCCACGCGCTTCAGCGATGGAGAAGAGTTTGGCTTTGGAGCTGAAATCGGGGTTTCTACCGACAAAATTCACGCCAGAGGACCAATGGGGCTTAAGGAATTAACCTCATATCAGTATAGAATAACTGGAAATGGACAAACAAAAGCTTGAAACCTTTCCAACACTCTTGCACGATAATCAAACACTATGGGAAAACAGCATAACAAAACCATCAAGCGACGTCGTCGTAAGAACTACCTCAAGCGCAAAGCAGAGCTAGAAAAACAGTCAGCCGTCCTCAACAAAAAGTCGGCGAAACCCGCTGAAAAAGCCGCTAAACCAGCGAAAAAGGCTCCTGCCAAAAAAGCTGCCGCTAAAAAAGCCGCTAAAAAGGCTCCTGCGAAGAAAGCTGCCGCTAAAAAAGCACCAGCTAAGAAGGCCGCGAAAAAAGACTAATCACTTAGTTTTCTTTCTAATTACAAGAAGTGCTCCGCCTACCAGGCAAGAGCGCTTTTTTTATACCCTCACTAAGCTAAAACCTTTGAGGTGTTATCACGTAATACAGTTTCTGGCGTGACGGTCTCATTCTCATAAACTCTAGCGGGAACAACCAAGACCTGATTCGCTGAGTTTAGGATCGTGACATCCCCTTTAATAACTACTCCTCGCTCGAAGCGAATATTCCCTTCAACTGTGAGACTTTTGGCGTCTTTAAGCGAGGGAATCCCAAGCTCCTCTAGCTGATCGACAAATTTAAAGTTATTACTCAGCTTAACGTTAGGAGGAATATTATTACGTTCAGGGATGAGCATCACACGTCCGCTAGCGTGAATTTCATAAGCGTCTGAACGAAGGCTCATTAAATCCGAAGTCTTTTTCACCGGTGTGAAACGTCGACGTGGAACACAGACAGCACCCGCGCCTTTGAAGCACTCGATCGCAGCTCCCATTGCGATCTCCAGTTGATATACCGCTGGAGATTCTGAATCTCTGGGATCTATTGTCTTCTTATTCGTGATCACTGGCAAAGGTAAGTAACCACCTTCCTCTTCCATCACCTCCTTAAGCACATCTAGCCGGAGCCAAAGGTTGTTTGTATTAAAGAATTGGTGTTTAGAAATATTCTGGAATTCATCAAGGTCTGCATCCTGGCATTGGGCTACTTCTCTCAGCAGCAGTTGTCCATCAGACTTCCGCACCGCGAGATGACCTCCCTTGCTGTCCGCTGCAGTCCGTCGCGTAACTTCCATCAAGAAAGGGAGCTTAGACTCTGCAAAGTAGGCTAATAATGCCGGGTTTAAAAAAGCGCCGAGATTGTCACTATTTGAAATGAAAGCATACTTGATGCCTTGATCGAGAAGCGTATCCAACCAGCCTGATCCATAAAGCGCGGTGTATATGTCGCCATGTCCTGGTGGACACCACTCCAATTGATCGTTGGCAGGCCATGATGCAGGCTCTAGACTATCTCTTAGTACTTTAGGACTAAAGTTCTGCATCATTTCCACCTCTTTCGAATCTGCATATGCAGGGTACTTTTGGAGATATGCATTGGTCGCCTCACTCGTGCTAAAGCTATTCATCAGAAGGAACTTCACTTGCTGTCCTGTGCTTTTACGCAAATGGCTAATTTGCTGCGCCATCAAATCAAGAAACGTTTGCTCTTTCTTTACTTCCAATAAGCTTTTCGCCGTTTTTAGCCCCATCCCTGTACCTAATCCACCGTTAAGCTTAATCACTACTGACTCTCCAATATATTTTGCATGCAGAGCGGTATCCCCTACCAAAACATCATCCATCATCGGGATATCAGCCGCTGGATCGATCCCAGATTCAGGGAGTGAAAAATCTGTGCCCTTTTCTAGCAGCTCGAAGCCTCTTAAGAAGCAACTTATCGCTGCTTCATTAGCTCCTGCCTCCTCTAGTTTTTTACGGAATAATGATGAATTTCCCATGAGTTTTTTAGTATGAGCTAATTTTAACGTCAATCAACGCACTTTTTTAGATTTTTCTATTTTTTCCAAGAATCTTTCAGTGTAATCGTTCTGTTCAATACAATTTTTTCTCCCTGAACGTGATCATAACGATCGGTCGTAAAGTAGCCAGTTCTCTCTAACTGGCACGTGAATTCGCTCGGCACCTCTGCGAATGACGGCTCCAGCTTCGCATGCTGAATTACCGTCAGGGAATGCTCATTCAAGCACTTCCGGAAGCCTCCCTCCACCTCCTCTGGAGCCTCATCGGTGAACAATCGATCATAGAGCCTCACTTCCGCATCAACCGCGTGCTCCGCGCTCACCCAGTGGATGGCGGTCTTACACTTAACGCCCTCAGGAGCCGACTTACCGATCGTATCTGGAAGGTATTCTACCTGGACTTCACTAACATTACCTTCAGCATCAAGGTCGTAACCTGTGCAGAGAATGATGTATCCGCCACGCAGTCGTACAGCACCCTCAGGCTTCAGTCTGAAATATTTCTTTGGAGCATCGATCATGAAGTCATCTTTCTCGATGTAGATTCCCTTGGTGAGTGGCACCATCCGCGTTCCAGCCTGCTCGTCTTCAGGATTATTCTTGGCCTCGCAAGATAGTATACCTTCTGGATGCCCTTGCTCAAAGTTTGTGATTACAACCTTGAGTGGATTCA
>CALKLP010000084.1 GCA_937991965.1 uncultured Verrucomicrobiales bacterium | reverse complement strand
GTGTTTCGCTTCTAGAGCTAGTTTCTTTCGCTCGTAGCGTATCCATGGTGATACGAGAGCGAGCCTAGCCGCGCCCTGATCACGAGGTTTGTTCTAGAATCGAAACATGGTCCGGACTAGACACTCAACGATCGCCTCTCTGTTCCGTCTCCGTCGCTCAGCCGCTCACACGCAATGCGAAAATTTGGTACTCTTCCAAAAATCAGTATTTCCCTGTGTTAATCATTACATAGGTTCATAATACATAACTACACATCCCAATCCCTGTCCCCAGTCGATGTCGACCGTTTTCTACGAAAAAATCCACTTTCTTCGTTATTTGTGCGAAATTCCTAAGGAAATCATCCAAAATCGTGACGTCACACTCACGGAAACGTCCGAGAAGACGACGGAACTTGCCGAAGTTGGGCAACACCGAATGTTCCACTATAGCGGAAATTTTCAATCTTGTACGAAAATGCGAGTATCAAAAGAGAAATTGAGGGTGATTCGACCAAATACTACTATCATTTTATTCCTACAAATGGAGCATGGATGTGTTGCAAAAACTAGCGAAACACGTCATTTTTGAAAAAAACGCATTTTGCAATCCAGCCATGAAAATTTGGCAGCTTTCTGTGGAACCACAAAATCGAAAGTCGAACCAGGAAATGGTGATAAATCTCAAAATTTTACACTAAAAGAAGAATTTAAGAGCCAATTCGAGTATTTGGTTGCAATGGAAAGTGATATCTTCAACTCGTGACTATGCTTGACACTTTAAAGGAAGCTTTTAGAGGTAAATGAAAGAATAACGAAATTATTCAACATCTAATCCATGGTGAACCATCTGTTTTGTAAAATCGGAGGCCTTTATCAGCCTGCTGTGACACTTGTGAAAGCCGGACAACATTTGAAAAAAAGACGCTCCGGCAAAATGCGGTCTGAACATCTGTGCCAAATTTGGTTGCGATCCGAGGAGATTTTAAACTGATGTACTCCATAAAACAGGGGGTATTTCCCCTGCCCCTCTGGCCTTAATTTGGCCAAGAGGGGCAGGCTTGTTGGTCTAGCATCGACCTACTATGATAATTTCCTGTCTACCGCAGCCATCACCGTTGCAGAGCAGTCGGAGCGTTTGGCGAGGTGGGTGTCTCCCTAAAATTTCCAAATAATGTCCCTAAAACACGTATTTGAACTTTGACAGTATTTTCAATCAGGTTTGAATCAATATGGAGATTCAAACGACGGGAGGGTCCGGGGGTATTCCTCCGATTTTGTTGCCGCCCAGGGGTAGCAGATACCTAGCTATGATATACTGTTACTTATGTCCGTTACTTTGTGCCAAGCGGGCAACGGGACGGTCCCCCACGGACCCCTAATTAAAATCCTGCGCCCGGCGGGCTCACCAAATTCAGATAGAGGCCATGGCACTACCTGTGGCCATGGTATGTACTTCAAACACTTATAGGCGGTTACTAAATGTGAATTTCTGACAAGACAGACATGGACGCAAGTCTTTCACTGCTTCTTCAATGGCGAGAGCCTTGCGTTAATTCGCGAAATTTCGACCTGGATTTTCGACCACGACTGCTGCGTCCTACTTTGTAGATCAAATTCTGTCTGGTATGGACGATCAAGGAAAGAACAAGCGATTTACGGGGGTGGTCTTTTTGGACCTCAAAAAGGCTTTTGATACGGTTGACCATGGCATTCTCCTCTCGAAGCTGGAGCACTCGGGTGTGAGGGGGACTGAGCTGGAGTGGTTCAGGTCGTACCTGGCTCACAGATCTCAAGTAGTCGGCATCGGCGATGTGGTGTCTGAGGCTCAAGGGATCGAATACGGAGTCCCTCAGGGCTCCATACTTGGCCCATTGCTGTTTTCGCACTACATCGACGATGTCACTAATGCTGTCAGCAAATCTGACATTATACTTTACGCTGATGATACAGCACTTTTCTGCAGTGGGACTTGCGTAGGTGACATTGAGCGGGCGTTATCTGACGACATGAAGTCAGTCGCGAGATGGCTGGACGATAACAAGCTCACACTCAATGTCGGGAAAACCAAGTCTATGCTTTTTGGCACGCCTGCTATGTTGAAATCCTCTTCGGGGTTGACTCTCCAGCATGGCGGCAGGGATATTGAGCAAGTCGACGACTTCAAATACCTTGGCGTGGTGCTGGACAGTCGACTCACTTTCGAGGCTCATATTAGCGGGCTTGCCAAAAAGATCAGTTCCCGTTTAGGTGTACTCGGCAGAGTGAGGAAGTACCTTCCGCAGGATCTGCGTGTTATGCTGTATAACACTCTGGTCCTGCCCCACTTTGAATACGCCAGTTTGATCTGGTCCAATACCTCTGCCGGGGTCACCGAACGTTTAGTTTCTATGCAAGCGCGTGCAGGGCGGATTATCCTCGGTCTTCCTCGGCTGACATCTTCGGAACTTGTCCTTCGCAGTCTTGAATGGGTACCGATTAGAACGCGCTGGGAGTGCCAGCGCGCGGTAATGATGTTCAAGGTAGCGAGGGGCATGGTTCCTGATTATATGTCGGCTGCATTTACCCCACTGTCGGAGGTATACTCAAGCAGTGGGCGTGAATCTAGAGGTGCGACCGCGGGTAATTTTGCCCCTAATCGTATCGGTGGTAAGACCGAGTGGGGAAGAAGGCGTTTCGCCTCTCACGGTGTTCATCTATGGAATGCTCTCCCAACGGACACAAAAACAATCGAAAAGTTGCCGATATTCAAGACGTCCATCCGCCATCTAGTCAAAAATGATTTCAAGTTTTATAGGCTGAAGATGTGATTGTAATTATGGATTGCTTTTAAGATTACCGGTCGTTTGTATAAAATTGCACTTTTACATTGTTTGCACTTGAATTTTGAATGTAATATTTATTTATTTATTGTGAGAATGAATGGAGCGTGATGCAGGCATCCCATGGAAACCACTTCGCTACCGGAGTGATGGGATGCCTGGATACGAATATATATCAAATCAAATCAAATCAAATCAAATGGTCCGGCGGTCGATCTCGATCTCACCATGCTGGAAAATGATCACTTCCAAAAAACAACCAATCTTGGACCATCGGTTTACTGCCATGTCTGTAAATCTTCGTGATTTTGGAGTTTAACC
>CALKLP010000083.1 GCA_937991965.1 uncultured Verrucomicrobiales bacterium | reverse complement strand
ATTTCAACTTACCAAGAAGGGACTCGGAAGACAATTCCAAAGGAATTGGATTTTTTTTTGATTTTTGGGACTTAGACATCAACTTCCTCAATCTCATCATCCTGAACGTCATCTTCCTCGATCTCCTCCTCGGGAAGGTTGAGACCCTGGAAGGCGAAGGAAGGAAGCTTGGCAGACTGCTCGAAGAGAGACTGCTGAAGACGGATCGTGACTCCAAACTTGTTATCAATGAACCAAATCTGGTTGAGGTCGACAATAGCCATAGCCTTATTACCCTTCTCGATGCTATCGAGAGGAACGGGCTGCTTTTGCATGTTGTAACACTCAGGAACAAAGGTTCCGTCGGGCTTGGTGAGAATCTTAAGCTTGATAGTAGCCGGGTATTGCTCCTTACCGGGGCGAACCATAGGCTTGTAGAGAGCCTGCTTCAGAACCTCAACGTTGAAATCCTTACCGAGCCACTCTTTGGAATTGGTGGCGACGGTATTCACAATGATATCGTCGAGTTCCTTGAGCTTGTTGTGGAGAGTCATCGCCTCCTCATTGTCGGGGTCGAAGGATAGGTCGAGAGAGTAGGAAGTGCGTCCAGTGCTCTCATCAGTAAACGCACTCAGGCCATAGGGAGAGCGCATGAAAGGGAACTGAATGTAGAGCTTTTTGTTGTCACCTGCGTTTAGGTAGACGGCTTTACCGCCATTCTTGTTTTTGCGAAACTTCGAAAACTGCACAGAGGCAGGAGAGAAATCAGAGGATTGCTGGATAGAAAGCGACATGTTTGTAGTGGGTTATATATATCTTAGGCGGCCCGACTTTAAGTAAGTTTTTTTGTTGACATATATCAAAAGTAATCATGGGTCTTTTTAAAGACTGCGGATGCGGGTGTAACGGCAGGAAGCAGGAGGAGAAGCTCATCATCTCCATCATTTCTGGTCTCACATTTTTCATTGTCGCGAATCCTGAGACGTTTCGTATAGTCAGGACAATCCTAGGTTCTTGGATCTCAACCCCCACGGGTTGCCCTTCGACTCTGGGTCTTCTTGTGCACACCCTCGTGTTCATTCTCATCGTTTGGGGTATGATGAACATAAAGAAGGACGGTGGTTGCCCTTCTAAGAAGAAGGGGTGTGGATGTGGTGGTGCCAAGAAGGGGACAAAGGTTATCGTCGCACCCCCAGTTCCTATGGAGGAGGCTCCCGATCCTCGCCCTGAATTTGGCGAACCTCAAATTGAGATGGTGGACAGTGGTCGTATTCTCGAGCCCATGCCCGTCGATTCCGATGGCACCTTATTCAAGTAAGACGAATGATCTATCCGTCGTCTGACTAATCCGTGAATATGGGATGTGTTTGATTTTTTCAATCATTTTTACAATATGTCGTTCTTCGATAACGCAACACGCTTCCGTATGTATTTTTCCTTCGTGTTCTACAATCAGTGGTCCATAGTTTCCGACGACTGATTGTAAAATGTCTAACATTCTGTATATTACTATTACTGAAGAAATCTTTAAAAGTCTTCATCAAAGCCAATCTCACCCGAATCATCATCCATTTTTCCGTAGTCACCAACTCTCTTTTCGAAGAAGTTTGTCTTACCGTCGAGGCTAATATTTTCCATAAAGTCAAAGGGGTTCTTAGACCCCCAAATTGGGGGTTGACCAATCTGCTTAAGAAGGCGATCTGAGACATATTCGATATATTCAGACATCTTTTCACTGTTCATACCTATGAGATTACATGGGAGTGCGTCAAGAATGAACCCTTTTTCAATCTCAACAGCCTCTTTTACGATAGAATGAATGGTTTCTGTTGACGGTTTATTTCTCAAGAGTTTGAATAGTTCGACGGCGAATTCCTGGTGGAGACCCTCATCACGAGAGATCAGTTCATTGGAGAAGCACAGGCCGGGCATAAGACCCCGCTTCTTAAGCCAAAAAATGGCACAGAATGAACCACTGAAGAATATACCTTCTACACAGGCGAAGGCGAAGAGACGTTCAGCGAAGGAACGGGACTTTGTATCAAACCACTTCATCGCCCACTGAGCCTTTTTCTCGATACAGGGAACAGTTTGAATAGCTTCAAAGAGTTGCTTTTTCTCAGTAGAGTCCTTAATATACTTATCTATGAGTTTTGAGTAGGTTTCACCATGAACCATTTCATTGTGACACTGGTATGCATAGAATGAGCGAGCCTCTGAGATTTGCACCTCATCGGCGAAGTTGTTGTTGATATTCTCGAAGACTATGCCATCGGATCCCGCAAAAAATGCCAGGATATACTTTATGAATTTCTGTTCGTTATCATTGAGGGTTTTCCAATCCTCGAGGTCCTTTGATAAATCCACCTCCTCAGCCGTCCAATTGCTCATTTGAGCCTTCTTATAGAGTTCCCAGAGGTGGGGATACTTCAGGGGAAAGACGGTGAATCTGTTGAGGGTGGGAGCGAGAATTGGTTCGTATTCATCTTCTATGTAGTCTTGAAATTCAAAGTATGTTCCGATGCGACGTCCGTCAATAAATATTTGAGGGTAAGTTGTCACTGAGCCACCACACAATTTCCTGAGTTCCTCCTTGTCGACCATGACTTTCTCGTGGTCGAGACCCTCGGATTCGCACAAGGTCTTAGCGTGGTCGCAATACTGACAACCTTCCTTTGAATAAATAGTAACTTTCATCTGTGATATTATCGCTGATAATTTTTTGCCGGAAAACTCTAAGCATGATCGTGCAAACCGAAATAAACCAAGATGATATAGTAAAAGTTTTAGTAAATGAAGAAGGAATTGAGGATGAAATGTATGGAGTTGTTGGAATGAATACCGGGTCGACCCTCGGCCTGAGATATCTCAATCCCACTGAACTTTTCTACAAGGGAGCGTGTGTGTATGAATTAAACGCAGATGACGAGCTTTCTCCTGCACCATATGAAAGTGTGATAGAACATTACCCAAGTGGGACAACTTTCACTGATCTTGAGATGAAAGCTTTGGGGACGAATCGCTTTGCCTTTTACACTGAAATTGATATTGAGGATAGTGACAGTGACCTTTATGACGAGGAGGAGACGGATTCTGAAATGGCCGATTTTGTCGTTTCTGACACTGAGATTGAAGGCCAGGCCATCCCCCTTCCACCTGATCATAAGTCCATCGACAAAGAATGGAATGAATGGGAGCCAACTACTTCGGGTGGTAAAAGTTTTAAGGAAACTGTAGATGCCATTGAAACTAGAATTAAACACCTAAGTGTATAATGCGTTTACACAAATTTTTAAAAAGATTGCCACATTCAAAACAATGCTGGCAACTATATGGTCTGAAATAGACGCTCTATTACCAAAACAAATCGAAGAAAAGCCAGTGAATATTAACATATGCAGGGAATGTTCGGGAGTCAAAGTTATAAGTCCAGAAGGACTTCCTACCTGTTCAGAATGTGGACTTGTTGATTCTTATTTTGTGGATGACACTGCTGAATGGACTAGTGGTGTCACGGATGACGGCAAGGTTAATGATCCTTCTCGATGTGGTAACCCCAATGCAAATCCCGAACTCTTTTCCCAAAACTGGGGTAAAGGAACAATTATAGCTACAAAATACGGTTCGACCTATGAGAATAAGCGCATGGCGAAAATTAATTTTCACATGTCTATGAATCATAAAGATCGTTCCCTCTTTCATGCCTATCGTGATATCGACGAGGCGTGTCACACCTTACCCGATACAGTCTTGAAAGACGCTAAGATGTTATACAGAAAATTCAATGACGAAAAGCTCACCAGAGGTGCTGTGCGTTTAGGTATCAAAGCAAACTGTGTTCTCTACGCGTGCAGACTTGCAAAGATTCCTAGGACGACTAGGGAAATTGCGAATATGTTTGGAATTCAATCCAAGGACATTTCCCGGACAACCCAAATTTTTAAGGACAATATTTTAGGAGAGACGAAGAAAAATTATGTGACCAAGGCGTTCGATGTGATGCAGAGACTTCTCAACGCATTCGATATAACTCGTGAAGAGAGACTCAAATGTAATAAGATGTGTGGTGCTACAGATGATTGTGTAGACCTCATGAGCAAAACACCGAACAGTGTGGCTTCAGCGATTATCTACATTGTGATTGGTCACAAGGTTACGAAAGCTGAGATGTGTGAAAAATGTTCAGTCTCCGTCCCGACACTGAATAAGATTGATGCTATAATCAAAAAGCATTTAGAGAGTAAACCATAGATTTAGTATATGACGAAGTTATTCTTAGCCACTCCATGTTACGGAGGCTTGTGCTTGGAGAAATATATGAGTAGTATAATTAAACTTCAAGTTCTTTTAATAAAAGAAGGGATACAATTGTATCTTGATACTACCGAAAATGAGTCCCTCGTCCACCGTGCCCGTAACGTGTCTGTCGGTCGCTTCATGCAGAAGACGGATTGTGATTATTTTATGTTTATAGATGCTGATATTCACTTTGACCCCGCAGCTGTGGTGCGCCTAGTAAAGTCTGGGCACGATCTTTCAGTTGCATGCTACCCAAAGAAGGTTGTGATGTGGGACCAAGCTGCAAAAGCCGTTAAGAATGGTGATGACCGTGATATGTCCATGCTCTCCTCGAGTCTCGTGATTAACTTTGGGGCTCAACACAGACCTGTCCAAGATGGTTTCATTGAGATTCTAGATGGACCCACGGGTTTTATGGTCATCAAGCGCTCTGTGTTCAAAACCCTCGAGGATAAGTTCCCAGAATTGTGGTGCAAAAATGATCACCAAAATAGGGACTTTGATGACTATCACGCCTGCTTCGACTGTATGATTGATCCAGGAAATCGTAGGTATCTCAGTGAGGACTACGCCTTCTGTCGTCGTTGGCAACAGGCTGGTGGAAAGATTTACGCAGATGTAAATACAACCCTCGGTCATGTTGGTAATTTACCCTTCTCTGGATGTCTAAATGAAAGGCTTAAGGCTTAGAGTGCATATGTGGGTATGAAGATTGTCACCCTTTTAGTCACTCGGTCGAAATCATGTGCCGTGAAGACACTTCACACGGTTCTCAGAATTAATATTAAGTGTATCCAGAAACAAGTCGATAATCAAATCGCTTATGTCAACGATGACCCCTTCCAAAAGGCGGAGATGATTCAAAATTTTATGAAGACCTATGACCGCATTATTTTCATTGACTTTGGTGTGAGCATGGATGATGAGACCATCACCAAGTGTTTCGAACCTCACGAACACGTGGGGTGCCTCGTATTCCCAGGTGTAAAGGAGGGTGTGGATTGGGACCTATTCAAGTCCAAGGTGAGAAGTGATTCCACCGAACCAATCGAACAAATGGGACTTCACTTCGACACTGAAGTTGGTATGAAGATTTCTAACGACATCTATAGGGTAAAATCCACAGAAGCGAAAGCTTGGGTGATGAACACTAAGAATGTCATGAAGAGTCTCAAAAAGTCTGGAGGTGGTGTCAAGGTGTATGCAAAAATGTTTGAAAAATTCTTAGAACAAGATGTTCGAATATATGCATATACAGCATCTAAGTTGACGATAACATATACACATGAATGTGTAAGTAACATCCTAAACGCAGCGGGTGTGAAAGTAAATTAAAGTTATCACGTGATCATAATACATGTCTACCCCACTTTACAAATATGTTGTGGATTTCATTCATTCGAAATGGGGTAGTAAAGACTATTTTCCCGGTCCACAACCCATATCCATCGAGTACAAACATTTCCCCATCTTGAAGGGTGCGGAATATGTCGTATGCGAAAAAACAGATGGTGAGAGACACATGATGGTCGCTCTCACCTTTGAAGGTAAACGGAAATGCGTCTTGGTGAATAGGGCATTCAATATGTTTGAGATTCCCATTAACCTTAAGAAGGCTGCCTATGAGGGAACTATTCTTGATGGTGAGTTGTATGACGACACTCTCATGGTTTATGATGCAGTCTTGGTAAATGGTGAGTCTGTGTGGGATCTCAACCTCATGAGAAGACTCGAGGCTGCTAGGGGTCTCATGAAGTCTATCATCTATATGAAGAGTGACAAGTGGCGCCTAAAGTGCAAAACGTTTCATGAGATGAGGGACTTTAAAAAGTTTATGAATGAGTATTTACCCACAGTTGATCAAAAAATTGATGGTCTCGTGTTTACACCAGTGAACGAACCGATTCGCATTGGAACCCATGAAACTATGTTCAAATGGAAGCCTCAAGAGAAGAATACCGTTGACTTTTTGATGAAGCGAGAGAAATCTAGAGAAGTTCCGGGAGCCACAGATGGTCCAATGGCGTGGAGACTCTATGTGCAAGAGAAGGGAAAGTTGTTTTTTGAATCTGAAATTCCTCAAAGCAAGGCGGATGAATCTTGGTATGAGGATGGAGCTATCGTCGAATGTCAATATGTGACATGGGAAGAACCATTGTGGTGGAAACCTCTAAAGAGAAGAAGGGATAAGACCCATCCCAACAATCGACGAACATTTTACAGGACTATAGTGAACATCAAGGAAAATATTAAGATGGAGGAGTTTTTAAATTGTAGACCATAAAATAGAATCCGGCTTCGTCGGGTAGTTCGTGTTCCTCAACACTTTCATCATTTAATAAAAACCACTTATTCTTACGCTTGACAAAACTTACATAGTGTCCATCATCTTGTATTCCAACGTGCACAGCGGTCGCAATGAGATTGTATTCATATTTGTCTATGAGTATATTTTCTATAATCTCAATGTGACTCTTCCTATCAAATGAAATCATGAGAACTTGGGGAAGTTTCGAAAATACCATACGTGTAGTTGCTACGTGGTGGGTCTTACCATCAGTATCTTCAAAGTCTGTGAGTGTGTTCCAATCCGTGCTCTTCTCCAACATCTTACCCATATCCTTACCCTCGGAGGTTATCAAGTGAACGCTAAAGTCCTCTTGACTCGATGACTTCCCACCCGGCCACACAGTCTCTTGTGTCTTCTTACCGTAAAACCAGTGTTTAATCTCCGGTCTCGACCTTTCGAGAATATCTATGATGCATAGAATCGCCTCTTGAACGTCGTTCTGCTCTTCAGATTTGAATCTTGGAAAAGTTTCACGAAAAAGTTTGAGCAATTTAGTGACGGCAATGTCACCCTTTCCCCTGGTCCAATATGTTCTGACGAGATCGCCATAAGCTTTAGTGAAATCACAATCACCCGTGTATGGGTGTCTAATGAAATAATTCGACAGTGCTGGAATGTTCAGCAGGCATTGAAGGGCTGTGTTGAAATAGCAAGTATTTCCGTGATTTCCTAGTCCCTTCATAAAAAATATGAACAAAAAACACTTAAGAGAATGACGCAAAATGTAAATGTTAAGAAAAAATGAACGTCCAAGCTATCGTCGATCGTGTTCTCCCCATTTTTGAAGCCCACAAAAATGAGGGTGACATAGAAGTTGAGATTCGCCTCGGAAAGCATAACGGCTCCCTCTTTGACACCAATGTAGGCAAGGATGTATGGAAACGAGTGCTCACAGGTCTCAAGAAGTATGAGGGTTGGGAGTCCACCAAGTCTTCGACCGTCGATGTCTACTACAACGACAATAATAACATTCGCATCACCACCGATGATGATACTGGCGAACAGTCTATGATTCAGAAGATTAGTGTCGCGAAGGAGGACTTTAGGTGTGATCCCCTCGATGTTCGCTTCTGTGTTGCTCGTGAGATTCCCACTACTGGGGAGTATGAGATGGACAGAAAGAGGACCAAGACGAGGCACTCATTCGTGCGTAAGAACCTCAGTATCGACATGACCATCTCTTCAGGTGACAATGCTGATATGGACTCCGAAGAGGAGGCAAGTTACCAAATTGAACTTGAGATCATGAAGCCAGACACAGTCGACGATGTCTACAAGTTTTTCAACATTATCCACAAAGTTGCTGACCTCTCAAAACTAATTTCACCGTAATATATAAATGATATACCTCATAGTAGCTCTCATCGTTTTCTTCCTCATGTTTGATAAACAGAAAAAGTCTGACGAAGTTGAGGGCTCAAAATTTTTCTACATCAGTGATGGTGCGTCCAAGGACATGTACCTTAAGATGCACGCCGACAAACTGGGAAGTAATGCCCTTAAGAGGTTCGTCCAAATGGAAGATGAGTTTCTCCAATTCGAACAAAAATCGGTGTGCTCGGGTATACCACTCATAGTTCAGGCTAGTATAATTTCAAATAAAATAAAAGACGCATTTCCAAAATATGATTTTTCGTATCATACGTTCCATCTCAAACAGACAGCCGAACCCGGAAAGACCATCAACCGGAAAATTAAATGTCCGTAAATATTAAATGAAACCAGAACTTGGAAATCTCATATCACTTTCTCAGCGTTCTCTTCAGAATGTGGGTGCGTATATTTCCATCTCACTCGCACTTCTTGCATATTCTCGATTTTATCGTGGTAAGGGTAATGCTCTCTATAACATAGCTTTCATCATTATCAGTTCGGCTGTGCTTTTAATGTCCATACGATTATTACACCTCTTAATTCAACAATTGAATCTTTATAAGAATAAACTGGAACCGGAAGATTTGAAGGTTCTCGAAGAGTTTACATTTGTTCCAAGAAATCTTTTGTATCTTCTCTACATCATTTTAGGATTTACAATTTTTACTCTCCACAGGGAACTTAAACAATAGAGTGCATTGAAAATTAAGTTATGCGACATGTAGTTATAGAAAAACCCGATGGTTCGGTGGCGATAGCTTTTAATGAGGAAGTTCCTCCTGCACCTGCACCTGCACC
>CALKLP010000082.1 GCA_937991965.1 uncultured Verrucomicrobiales bacterium | reverse complement strand
TCTTAAGACCCGTTCTCGACTTGTTTATGACAGGAAAATCGAGAGATTTATCTACATGGGGAAGCAGGGGTTCTCTTGATACAGAACCGGTGTCAAGATCGATAACCATACGGTGCAGGACGGATATGCTGGAGCAGACGTCGTTCAGGGAGATCGTCTCCATGTCGCAGCTCACCAGAGTAATCTTTCCCGATTCACAGTAGGCATTTACCACATGAGAAACCATGAAGGGTTCCCCGGGAACCTCGAACCATCGGATCGAAGAACCCGTTGTGTCGTCTTTATCCAATACACCTATCCTGGACGAAAAACCGGGGTCAAACTCCACGGGTATCCTCCCTCTGCACAGAAGCTTCATGTTGTAGATGAGGGGCATGTCTAGAAGCAGCATATGTCTCGACGTGATTGCAAAATCGTGCATGAGCACGGGCTCCCTGAACTCCACGGGGAACTTGGTTTCAGGAGAACCGTCGGGTCCGAAGACATACATTGTGATATTCTTTGATCCGTCCGAACCAAACCCGTACATCCTGTTGTCCAAAGGGTTTATCTTCGGATGAGCCGTGAAGGAATCTTCGAGAAACCCCCCGAACGAATCCACTCCGATCGTCTCGAGGCAGGAGCCGGATAAATCTATAGAGTAGGGAAGCCCACTCTCACACAAAGCCATCGTGTTGGACGTATGACGGATAATATTGGTATTGGCCACCGAAAGGTGACTCTTGGGGATAGACGGAATCACACCAATACTCTGAAGAAACCCCGAGTACACGACCTTCAGGAGAGCGAACGGCTTGGCGAAATCACCCACCTTCATGAACAACGATCTCCCGGCTCTCTCTTCGGCTTCCAGCTTTAGCGTTCTAATGTACCCGTTGTGATACATTGCTTTCAGTGCACCATCATCATCCCTGTAGAACTCCACCCAGTGGGCAAAACCGTCGCCGTCGAACAGGTGGTACCCTCCTTCCGGCTCGAACATCGGGTTAGGACCAATTCGAGTAAATACCGACCCTTGCACCGAGGAGGGTATGTACCCCTCGATCTCGCATGCTACAGATTTTTCAGACGGTACGGGAGCGAATGGACCGTCCAGGAAAACGTTCTTCGTGGGTATCCTAGTGACCCTGGGGGCCAAGAAAGAACCACACTCATGTAAACACGACACGAGAACGAGTAGGGACAGGTAAAAAGGGTTCATTTTTAACCAATGCCAACATAATATTTTCATCGTTGCAACCACGTGTTTTTATTTGTATGCATACTACAATGGGTAGAGATGAATATAGGAAGGATACCATACCTGGTAGGTCTGGCTGTATTCCTTGGTGGTATCTTCACGTCCTATTTCATCGCAGACACACTGGATGGATCCGTACAAAAGAACGAAGAGAATGTGTACTCCAAGGAGGTCGAAGTGACGTCTGAGAATATGTTGGCATCGTTCGAATCCATTGTAGCCAGCTCGTACGTGGTGGATGTTTTACATCTTTTGGACGTGGAGGGGCCCGAAGAGTACGACCTGGTAACGTCCAAGTTCCTGGAAACCACGGGTATATCTCGCGTATCTCTCATTGAGATAATAAATACATCCGAAGCTGGATCCGAGGAGACTTATCTTAGCGACATCTACAACTCTACTGTAGACTTAAAATACATTACGGATTTAGAAATCCAGGACGACCTATTCGTCCTCGAGTACACTTCACCTAGGCTAATGGACCTCATTGGCCTTGTGGTAAACTCCGAAGAATGGAGAGCTACTATTGTGGAAGAAGTCGTGCTTACAGAGGATGCGGTATCCACGGACGGAGTCGTGCTGCAAGACACCGGTGACCTGGGGAGGATCTCGTTCTACCCCATATTTCGCGAGGGAAAGGTAACCAAGATACTAGGTCTGGTGATCAACTACCAAGACTTCTTTAGCATGTTCTCAGACAACATCCTGTCTTTGTTTGCGTGGTGTCACATAGAGGTGCATATCAACGGAACGATCGTGTTCGATTCAAATGGCGAAAACGATTCTATAGGGAACGAGGTATCCATTTCTCAAGTCAGGGACGGTATCACGATCGCCTTTTCCGAGTTCAGGGATGCCGGCCACACCTTCGTATTCGTTTACACGATAGTGTCTGGCATATTCCTTGTAACGTGTACGGCAGTCATCATCTCTATACTCAACTTATTGAGAATGAGAGCCCAGAGGGACTCGAGGTTCAAGTCCAGGTTCATCGCCGACATGTCTCACGAGATCAGGACGCCCATGAACGGTATTCTGGGCATGACCGAACTCCTCCTCGAACAGTCTTTGGACAGTGCGTCCACGTACTACGCCAAGACCATATTCTCGTGTGGGTCCACTCTCATGGGGATCATCAGCGACATCCTGGATATGTCCAAGATAGAGGCGGGTCTCGTAGAGATTAAAGAAAGAGAGATAAATATCACGTCGATAACACAGGAAGCGGTAGAAAACATATGGGCGACTTACAGGATACAGAACGGTGTGTCACGGAGGAAGCTGGAAGCAGTGTTGGATGTGAAACAGGGGATCCCGGATGTTATCGTGGGGGACGGGGTGCGTATCCAACAGATACTCTCTAATATATTCACGAATTCCATGAAGTTCACCGAGAGCGGTTCGATAAGAGTAACACTATCTTACATGGACCGCGGGTCTAAGGGATATTACGTACAATTTGTCGTGGAAGACACGGGTATCGGCATGGATCCAGATAAAATAGCCGACGCATTCATGCCCTTCAAGCAGGTCCACTCCAGGGTCGACATGGGAGGAACGGGCCTCGGTCTGAGCATATGTAAGAAACTGTGCGAGCTCATGGGGGGAGAGATCTCTTGCACAAGCAACATCGGAGTGGGTACTACGGTAACCTTTTCCGTTAAGGCAACTCTCCCGGAAAATACCCCGGGAACGAAACCAACCACCAGAAGTTCTCCCAGTGTAAAGATTTACACAAACGGGAGCATAGATCAACTGAAACTCACGGGTACGATGGGTTCTTCGAGATCGGACGCGATGGAAAGGTTCTCTACCATGGAACCCATGGAAACATCGGTCTCTCCGAACATCCTCGTGGTGGACGACGTTGCTATCAACCGAAAGCTGTTGTCCAAGATTATTTCTTGCGTAGGGGTGATTCCAAAGACTTGCGAGAACGGGCTTCAGGCTACCCAGTCGTGTGAGACGGAAAAATTCTCCATCGTGCTCATGGACATGGTGATGCCCGTGATGGACGGCGTCGAAGCGTGTAAGCACATAAAAGCAAAAACGATAAACAAGGATACGCCCGTTGTATTCGTGTCGGCAAACGCACAATCCAGCGCGATACAAAAATGTGAAGAAGCGGGCGGGGAGGACTTCATCACGAAACCTGTGAGCAAAAATAAAGTCATCGAGACGATCGTCAAATACTCTTCTCCGGAGGAATTGGAGTTTATCAGGAGGTATGCGGTAAGCGAGGTATGACTTGTAAAACACGTGTTATAATCTCTCTATTATCGATGTCAAGCGCTTCCCGTCGATGGGCTTCGGTATAGAACCATCGAAATCGTCATCCAATACGTGTTGGTTCGCAGACATGGAATAGATGACCTGCCTGGAATCCCTGTTCACAGACTCCCAGTCCCTTAACCGCTTGATGCACTCGAGGCCGTCCATCACGGGCATGAACATATCGAGCAAGACGATGTCGTACTCATTGGATTTCATCATGTCTAATCCCACAGCACCGTTACACGCCGTTTCCACGTCGTGTGTCTTGAGCAAACGGGACATCATCTTGCGTATCGAAGGGGTGTCATCGATCACTAGACATCTCTTCTTCGAAGTCACGGAACCGATAGGATCCATCTCTATGTCCTTGTTTATGTTCGAAGGTATCGTGACTCTAAAAGCGGTTCCCCCGTCAGGATTGTCTCTAACATCAATGAAACCATGGAGAGAGTCCACCTTCGTCTTAACCGAGTACAGGCCGATGCCGTTGGAGTCGTGACCGAAACGCTTGTGCGTCACAAACTTTCCAAAGATGTCCGGTTTATCTTTGTCGGCTATACCTATACCCGTATCCTTCACCTCGATATTCAAATTTTGTCCATCGTGGGACAGCGAGACCACTATGTAGCCGCTGTACGTGTACTTGGTTGCGTTTGTCACCAGGTTGAGAATGATCTGCCAGACCCACTCCGTATCCGAGAAGATGGACGCTGGCGTATCGATTGGCATCACAACGCTGAATTCCACTTTTTCCCCCTTGAGACGGTTCCCTATCTTGTCAACCCTGTCTCGAATAGTATCCATGTCCATGGCGCAAATGGTAGGTTTTATGTCATCGGTAGTATCCATCTTACCGATATCCATGAACTGAGTAATGATCAGGTTTATAACCTCCACGTTGACGTAAGCCTCGTCCAGTAGCCTGTCGTATTCTACCAGGTTCTCGTCGCGGTTACCCATGGACTGGAGACATGATATCACTATACCCAGAGAGGAAAGGGGGGTCCTGACGTCGTGAGCGGTCGACATACACATCGCCATCCTCATGTTGTTCATTCTTTCCTGCTCGTTGGCCATGTGGACCTCTGCCGTAGCGTCGTATCCAAACACCGTAAACCTCGTGGTAGACGGGGTCTCTACGTCGTTACCCAGAGTTGAATAGATAGAGAACCTCCGGGTATCTGATGTCACGTTGATGCTCGACTCCATTATGTTTGTGATTCGATAATAATCAGAACCAATCATGATGATAGACTTGGGTTCTAGATGACCCGTAAATGGCACGGGACTCGTTATCTCGTTACTTCTGGTGTACCCCTGGATCATCTGCGTACCGCAGAATACGCCTTGTAGATCGTACCCGTCGCTCAGATTCTTAACCAACTGTTCTCGGATGATGTCACCGGTGGATATCCTGAGGGAAAGGTAGGCGTCGAGGCTCTTGAAGCTGCACAATGAGCAGACGGCAGCCGTAAAAGACACGATAGCACAGGAGGCTGATAGATAAATATTCTTGTCACTGCTCCATGTGCTGTACAGATGGGTCAGGGCGCAAAGCATCAGGAAGAGACCAAACGTCGTCACGAGGAGCCGGTTCGTGTAGGTATCAACCCTATCCATGTGGCGCGAGTATACATAAAAAACGATTCCTGAAATAACCGTGTACGAAAAGAATATGACATACTCGATGAATATGTTCAAAGACATTACATTGGTTAGTTAACAATTTACATTAAATTTCTCACGAAACAAACACACAAACAAGAGCAAAATAATGTCATCAGGGAGGGAAGGTAAATTCCTGAATGGTCTGATTGGCAAGAGTATTGGTGTATACAGTCTGTCCATTGGCCCTCTGTAACATCAACCTGGCCCCTAGAAGACGATCTCCGCAACAATCCGTACGATTCCAGATCCTCACCCTCTTTATCGAAACCAGCTGATTAAAGGACAGGATCCAGTAGGTCCACTTGTCACCAGCAGTGTGTGTAACGGAACCGTGACTATACCAACCACTGGTTTTGCCATCTACAGCCCTGGAAGCAACCCCACCAGCTGCTGTATTCGTCTGAGTTACACTCTCCCTGAGAGTCAAGTCGCGGGAGATGATCTTGTCGTTATAATCCCATACCTGGACCTCCGCCAGAGAAAGGGGGGTAGACGAATCCTTGCTCCTGATAACCACTCGGTAGTACGTCTGGGCCTTCTTGTACACGTAGACGGTATAGTTCCTGTCGGGTACCAGGCCGGTGAACACCACGATGGCGTTGTGAGCGAGGTTGCTCTTGGTCACGTTGTTCACCTTCACGTTGTACGTGGAACCGCTGGCACCGGCCACCTGGATCTTCATGTTCGTCGAACCTCTCTCGATGACATTGTACGACATAAACACGATTATTTATGACTGCATAGTACATACATTCAACATTTTTTTTAACCCACACTCCAAAAATCAACACCAATCCTGCCTCAGGTACTTGAGTGTCACATTATCCCTGGAGGGTATCATCTCAAGGAAAGAGTTGTCCCGAGGCTTGTGGGGACCAGTCTTTCGCATGAGGTAGTAGTGCTGTCCCCTGAGTAAAACCCACATGTACGACAAGGCACGATTGTTGTCGTGTATAACAGAACGAATAGGGGCTAATCCGCTACTGAAGGTCTCTTTCACCACCGCGATCTTAATGAATGGGCTAAGAGCTTCGTTCAAGGTTTTTATGGTAAAATCATCCGCAAAGTATCCACGTTCTGTCATCACCGCTTCCTTCATAGCATTCTTGCTGCTAAAATGCCTCAGCTCGGGCTCATCCGGCCCCGTAAAATCTCTATACGTTTTGAAACTATCGTCCGTAATAGATTCAGCGGTAATGTACCTCAGGAACTTGAAGTCCAGGTGCTCGTGGACGTTGTCCTCCGACACGACATCGGGTATAGTGGTGACATACTTTGCCCACCACTTCACCACCAAGTCACAAAAAGTCCTGGGACCACCCGGTAGTGGGGAAGGGTCTACCATTCTTCTCCACAGATGAGAAGATTTCCTCATAGCTTCTATAGCAGCGTGGAAAAAACAACTCCCATCGCCGGGAACGTTGTGGAGAGAGAATTCTCTTGTGTCACTGTACTTCCTGGTAAAATCTACCTTCACGGTCTCACCAGAACTCTCGAGCACACCGACATCCGTACGGGTCGTCACGACATCACACATAGAATCGTTCCACGTGGAAGAGGGATCGTTGGGGTCAAATCGTCGAGAAGAACGACTTGAATCGCTACCATCGTTACCACCCCGGAGGGAGAGCTGGAGCGCACGATTCAAGTCGTTGTCGCTGCTGTCTCCTACCCTTCTTCTCTTGTTGGAGTTACTCGTTTCTAGGAGTGATCGCCTCTGTGCTTCCAAGATGTCGTCTTCCGACGTGTAACCGTTCATCTTGTTTTAGTATTGTGTTCATTAATTATGCGAGATATATTTTTTTACATATGTAGGTTAATAATCACGCGACAAGTTCAATATATCTATACAGGTATTGGCGATAACGTTTCTACCCATTGGTTTCTCGATGATTCGGTCGGCCCCTGCTCCCAGGAGATTGCTTCTTGATGTTTCGGTTAGATCCGCAGTGAAGGCAATAATGGGTGTGGATTGTATCTCCATACGTGTCTCGTATTCCCGAATCTTCATTATGGAATCGATGCCAGACATGATGGGCATGTGATAGTCCATAAATATCCCGTTGATAACAACGTTGTCTTCTATGAGGCCCTTGAACATATTGTATCCTTCCAGTCCGTTAGACGAAGACTGAACTGTCGCCCCGGGAATACCCATTTTTATGTGCTTAATGGCTAGTTTCACGTTGACGTATGAGTCGTCCACTACTAAGAAAACAGGAGTGTTTGTGACTCCATGATTTAGGACACGTAGCCCGTCGTCAACGTTCGTGACACCCACTTTGTCACGATAACCTGTCTTCTCCAGAGGTATAATACAGCTCATGCACGTCCCTTCCTCGTAAGTAGACAATACCGAGAGTCTGGCATTTAAACTATTCGCGTTTATCATACATATATTAAGACCTAATCCCGACCCCTGGTATACCTTGTTCTCGCCTGATGATACCTGGTGATAAGCGTTGAATATCTCCGCTATGTCATCACGTCTCAATCCACAACCAGTGTCCGTGACCGAAATGGCCATGTGAACGTGATCAGTACCATAGTTCGAGTTAGGGTACGGATCCGTCGACACGTGAACCCCATCGTACGGCGAAGAAGTATCTTCCCACTCCTTATAGGCATCCGTAAATTTTTCGAAT
>CALKLP010000081.1 GCA_937991965.1 uncultured Verrucomicrobiales bacterium | reverse complement strand
CAGTTGTTAGAAGTTGATAAGCAGTATTATTTCTAGGCGAGTTTCAGTGAAGCATAGAAATAACACTGCATGTTTTGTTTGCATAGAAACAAAACATTCCCTGGATCGACCTACGTCGTCAATCGAAAGTAATGGCGGGGCTGGTCGTCTGTGCCGCCAACATCAGGGTCCCATCCGAAGCACGTGAGAGCATTGGGATGTCTACATACGGGGCATTGAAAGGTCTCCACACAGGCTTCGCATACCACTGCCGAACAGGCCTTAAGACACACGCCCTTCTCGAAGAAACGTAGATTTTCCCGCAGACAGACACAACACCTTGATTCACGTGTTCTACGAAAAAAACTGGTCCAGAAGGTAGAGTCATTGTCCTGTCCGATAGGTAGCAGAAAGCCATCGAAAAACACAAACAGGTACATGTTGGCAAATGACATGTCGCGTGATCGGCCTGCTCTTACTTTCTCGATTTGCTTTCGTATGTAAAACGTGATATCGTTCAGCTCCCGACTTCCCTTGAATACATATACAACATCGGTGCTACGAGTGGTCTTTTCCAAGATCTCCTCCAATTTACTGGCTTTCACCGACGTTGGTAGAGCGGAAAAACGAAACGTGTTGAACTGTATACCGTTGTTGGCCGACCCCGTGCGAATAGCATCCATGACTGTTGACACGAGTAAACATTTTGTTGTGGAACAACATGTGAAACAAGTATTTGAACATCGACCAAAACACACACTTTATTAGAAAGCAACGGGTGCCTGATGCATCAAAAATATTTTGTTTACTTTAGATATGAACCATGGCTCTCAATTTCGCCGAAAAAGTGCAGATCAGCCGACAACTGCCAATTCTTATGTATGTAAACACTTGTTAGAAGTTGATAAGCAGTATTATTTCTAGGCGAGTTTCAGTGAAGCATAGAAACGGGATTACTCTCTCCACGAAACAAAACTTTTGGCAACCTCTGGGTAGTCCTCGCTTTCCAGGATCACCGGTGGGCCCGATTCGGACACACGCGAGTAGAACATATACACTACATTGACGTTTCCACGTGGAACGAAGCTTGGCTCCATCATTGAAAATATACAAGCCCTGAGAGCATTTAACCTTACTTCCAGAGGTGTTGATCTTTTTTCGTCGCCGACAAAGTATCGACTGTTCGGGTTGAATCTCAACCAATATATCGGCTGCATGTACCCTTTCAACCTCAAATATGCGTTGACGTCCGCCTGTCGACTTAATTCACACACCAACGGATACCGGGAACGTCGATGAGCGTTCTCATCTACCTCCAGTAGTAAGATACAAGAAGTTACGTCCATAACAACCATGTCAACCCGTGCAAATTGTCTAGTTGTATCAGATACCCAGCCGTGCATAGACACGTACATTTCCACACTAGTTGCGACGGTCAACCCCCATTCTCTCAATGCCCGTAAAACACACGATTCGTATTTCAGATGGCTGATATAGCCTTCTCGCGTGTGCTCTGTGGATACGTGATTTCGGAGAGCATCTGTGGACGAAAACAACGTGCCACACCATCCATGCGGGCACTCAAATCCGTTTCCCGGGACAATCCCCGCGATACGAGCATCGTGTCGTCGCCGAACGTCACGCACCCTTTGTGTCAAAGACAGTGTTTCGGGGATAGGGCTGTACCACTCGTCGTCGGATTTTCTTGTGGGCTCATCGGAAGTCTCATCGTCATGTACCTTTCTGTGATTACTAAACTCCGCACGATCGGTAAAGCTTTCCCCACATCGGTACGCGTGGCAACGGTATACGGGCGCATCACTTACTGAATGCTCATCGCTTGAGCTACATTCTACCGTGCAGCTTTTCTCTTTGGGACCGGTACCATACCTGAGGTCTCTAATCAGGGCGTCGAACGTTTTTGTATTGGCCGTGTCATAATGACATTTAACGGGTGGGATTTCATTAGGTCTACTCTTTGACTTACTGAACGAAGAAGGATGTACGCCGTTTCCAACTTGCTCAGGGTCAGAAGCCTCGCTCTCATCTTCGTGCATTTGCATATGCATAGCGAAATCCGCAGAATGATCAAAAATGTCCCTACACCACCAGTACGTGCACTGGTGTTCCAGTGTGGCCTTTTTGGCGCATCGTGGTCGCTGTCCCTGGTAACCAACACGTCGCTGTCGCTTCTGGTACCTTTGACGCCGCCGGAGCTCCTGGAAACAGGGGTTTGATTCCAACAAAACGAGTTGCTGTTCTGCACTCTGGCCCTCGTAAGCACGAGATGTGCGCATCTGGGTGATACGTTGGCATAGAACTGTGTCCGACAGGTTCACGAGGTGTTCCCTTTTACACCGTGAAGGAAATTCGCTTGTTGAAGAAGACGTGTTGCTCATAATGCCCGTCGAGAGATTCCGGCGCTTTGCCATTTGTGTTATACAAACACACAAAGAAAATATTGCTTTTAAATTACATGTCAGAGAAGGATGGAGAACGTCGTGGAAGTTTGTGAAGAAATGGGCCTTACGATTGAATACCTAAGCCTCAAAGAACGCGGGAAATTCGCAACCCCGATGAAAGAAAGCATAAGAGCCTTCAATCGCAGCGAAGATTACCCGAAAACAGTTACTATTGTCCTGGATCAAGACGACATAAACAAAATGAAAATGTGCACCACAATCTACAACCGGCGGCTGAACGGCGAGAGCCCGGGGTATGATGCAGACGAGGTGGAAGACAGGACAGACGACGCCGGGCTCATATTTTGCAACGGCGTGGTACACGCGTGGAATTATGTCAAGTCAAAGGCAGAGTGGAGAGCTTTCTTTAATTACTGTGCCGAAACCGAGGACTGGGTGTGTACGCTCTGCGAGACGGCTGGTGTGCCCGCGACGCAGGTTGTGTCGTGCAGAATTTGCTGCAAGTGGATCTGCAAAACTTGCGCAGAGAAACTGACAGCAAACAAGTGCCCGATGTGCAACGGCAACGACACACTGTCCTGCTGCGGGTAGCAAAATAGCCCCCTGGCAACATTACCCGAATATGAAATGCCAATATTGGGCACCCAAGACTTTCTGTCACGCCGAATGCGACGGAGAAAAAAAACGAAACGGTGCTTTTACGACCACGAAAAGGATGTGTACCACTCACGCGTGCCGGGGCGTTACCCCCTGAAAAGGTGTGGCTCAATATTGGCAATATTTTTTATCTATTGATGCCGATATTGAGCCACGCCGAATGGCATTTTTTGTTTGAACGGGAGTGACAGGCATATTGTACCAACGTTTTACGTCGTTGTTTTTATGCCCTCATTCCCTCTTCGCTACCTTGCTGGGACGAAAGTCCTCTCTCTTGTTTTCAATCCAGTCGTCGTTCATCATGACGTGGTCACGCTCGAGTATGTTGTGTATGCCAGCTTGATCTTCGATCGAGTATTCTCGGAACCGTTTCCCTTTAGCCCTTCTCTGTTTATTTACAAGTGTCATCCCCGTCAGTGAGTCCAAGTACGACCCCACTTTTTGTACTGGCGTGGTCGCCCTGTTCCTTGCTTTCATGGTGATAGCTGTGATTTGATCGAGTATTTCCATCACTTCCCTATTTCCAGGGAGCCCTCTCACGTCCACCCGCGAGGATCTGTCGGTGAACCCGGCAAATCCCATGCATTTCAGCACTTTCTCGAGAAGTATCAGTACCTTGTAGTCGTTCTTGGCGAAGTCTTTGTCTATCTTCAGATCGTGTCTCCAGAACTGTTCCATGTCCTCAGTTGTAAGTTTCGTCAATGCCAACTGGTTCCATATTTGACGGCGGTGTTTCTCGTAAAATACGATATCTTCTCCGCTTATGCTACTGGTGAAAAACCTCTGTACTTGGTATTTTCTTAGTTGCATGAGCTCATAGTTGCAGCTGACCCCGGCCCTTTTGTTTTCGAGCGCATTGAGGTACCATCCATGATCGTGACACGACACATCTATTTCGTCCAGCATCTCAATATCGTCTTCTTTGCTCGCTTTGGTAAACTCCTTGAGAATGTCGTCATAGTGCTCTTTGCAGTTTCCGTTGTGCGTCTCGTCGGTACATTGGAGTTGTTTTTTGTCGAGAATCCACATGAAGTGGGCGTACCAGTGCCCAAACTTCAGCCTCTGTTCGGCCAGATTGTAGGCCCATAGTTTGGTGATGTGGTTTGGGACCCACTGAATGATTCCGTTTTCATCCACGGTTTCCTCCATCATCTCCAGCGTTTTCCTCTTTTCCATGATCATGCTGAGCTGCTCTTCATATAAATGATCCATGTCAAAGTTTGGGTGCAGTGGTCCTTCGAGCGTGAATGTGTTGTCGACTGAAACAACGACCTCGTTCGTCAGCACATTTCTCGATCGCCCAAGGGATTGGAGCATTTCTTTCGGTGACATTGTAGTCGTGGTCGGGAATGCAAATACCCTATGCACCTCGTGGTTATAGTCCAATGCGACGGTGACACACGACGTGTACATGACCACCTGGTACTCGGGCCAGAACTTCTCGATGTTTTTCAATTCCTTTTTGTGTGGAGACTGTCCGGTGTATGTCCTTATTTTCACGTCATCACCCACCTCGTGCAGTATTAGCTTTTCTACAGCTTCCAGACAGGTTTTGGAGCCAAATGAGGCAACAACACGCCTCCCCTGTTTGATGTCGTCCAGCATCGTTTTCTCCGCCTTGTTTTTGCGCATCATTCGGTAATTTCTTCGCATGACGGGCTTCGCTAGCCTGATCTCCGTGTAGCTATCGAAATTATTGTTGATGAAGTACTCAACGGCCCCGTCGAGGTCACTGTCGGCGTCTGAGAGGACCACTTTTTGGGCGTGCGCCATGTTCATCTTTAGGCGCTCCATGTTGCGAGCCAGGCGGCTTCTGTTGGTCGCGTATGTTGTCGCAGATGCCAGTACAGACCTTATCTCGTCGATAATGATGATGTCATAAAGGCGGTTCGTACGGTGTAGGGACTCGTACTCGATGATGAGCCTGTCCGAGTCTATGGTATCAGTGTATTGGTCAAAGCCCCTGAACCTAAAATCTAGGCCAGAGGCCATCGATACCCTGCATGTGACAATCAGGACTCTCATTTTTCGGTGGGGTGCTGCTCCCTTCCCGAGATCTTCAAATCTCGGTTTGGTTTTGAGATTTTCACCGAGGGTTTCGACCAGCTGGTTCGCTCGGTACGTCTTTCCGGTGTTCATGCCGGCGATGATGTTAATACACTTGTCCTTTATGTTGCGGATATCCGGCACCCTTCCATCCTCCGGGTCTATAGTGTGCAAGACTTTCGCTTTCTCCAAGACTCTGCCGAAAATCGGCAAAATCACACTTCGCATGGAAGACATGCACGTATATAGCAAGGCCTTATTCTTGAGTTCCTTTACAAAAGCTCCGTTGCTTTCGTGTACCTTATCGCAGACGTGGCAGAATCTTCCGGGTCCATCCACCCTGTAACTTGGAAGCTCCTGTGTCCCATACAATCCGTTGAATACTACTGTGATGGAGTCGGTTTTCTGAGTCGCGTTGAGGTAGCTCTGTATCTGACTTTCGAGCTCTCGCTGTGGTCCTGTGGGGGCGACCTTGCGGGTTTGTACTTTATCTACTGCCATAGCTCGCTGGTGTTTGGTCTCTTTGACTGTGTTCTCCACGAAAGTGTAGTCACAGTAGTCCTGAGTAGGTATGTCTTTGCAAATAAAAAAATCCTCCAGCTCGAGTCCCTTCGAGTTCTCGCATGGGGTAAACCCTTTGCCGCCACGCTCCTTGCTAGCATGGGCGCCCCTCATGGCTCTGTTTTTTGAATACACCCTCATGTCTAGCACTGACATCTCCCTTTGTTCTCCTGGGGCTGACGAAATTTCCGGGTATTCCTCAAAAAGATTTTCGGAAAGGGTATTCACATCTGCCGCAAGTCGAGCCATGGGGCCGTCCTTGACAATCCCTCTAAACAACCTTGCTCCGCCGGTGACATGAAATGATATCTTGAATAGCCCCTTGGATTCTCGGTGGTCCTCTGTCCATACCAAGGAGTGTTCGCCCAGCTCTTCGCACCTACTGGTGACGTCCGATACAATTCTCGCTTTCAAGCTGTCGATGTAGCCTGCTTTCAGGGGGCAATATACCTCAATGTCGGCGAAAAATGAGCATGGGAAATCTCCGTACATCACTTCGTATGCTTCAAATGTCGCACCGGTTTTCTGTTTTTTCTTGTATGTGCTCCCCCACCACGCTAGTTGCTCCTCCCGGGAGTCAAAACATGTGAAGAGATATTGTCCCCATTTCACCATGAAGAAGTTTTTT
>CALKLP010000080.1 GCA_937991965.1 uncultured Verrucomicrobiales bacterium | reverse complement strand
AGCAACTATATTCCATGAATTTCATTTTTGACGATTGAGTTCAGATGAATGAGGAGCTTCCGAGCGGCCGCAATCATTGCTACTTTATGGGGTTTACCTTCCTTTTTCAGCGATTGATAAAAGGCCCTTATCACGGGATTATGTCTGATCGCTGAAATGCACGCCATAAATAGAGCTCGGCGAGGTCTACACCTTCCTCCGTGAATCTGCCTTTTGCCCTTCATGGTCCCACTATCTTGATGCAGAGGAGCGACTCCCACTATACCCGCGATCTGCCCACGGCTGACTAGACCTAATTCTGGTAAGGTATTGATTAGGACAGAGCTAGTCACAAATCCTACGCCCGAAACTTCCTCCAAAACGGTCTGGATTTTCTTTAGCTTTTCATCCTCGTTGATGAGGTCTTGGAGCTTGCTCTTATATCGCTTGATCTTCTTTTCGGTAGACACAATCTCACGCTTAATATCCGCTGTGATGGAAGTGCTATCATATTTATCCAGTGTGCCTTTACGTCTTACATTTTCATCCGTTAAAAAATCGATCCTAAGAAGAAGTTCCGCGCGCTTATGCGTTTGAAGCCAGCTTTTATCTAGAGTAGAGGGATTCCTCTCCGTTGCGAATCTCGTGATATAGCGAGCATCTATAGGATCAGTCTTGGCCTTGCTACCGAAAGACCTAATGAAATTCTTTACCTGTACTGGGTTTACTTGGCTAATGGAGATGGAGAGCTTCAGGCATGCTGCGATTAGGGTGTTTTCGTATCCTCCAGTGGACTCGCAGGTCACCCGGAATGAGGGGTGTTTCTTCTTTAAACTCCTGAGCCAGGAGGTGATTTTAGACTTAGAGTTTTCAATGTCTTTTTGCTTACCTTGGATGTCGATTCTGAGTGTCTTCTTGGAGACATCGACTCCTACTTCTACCTCGTAGTTATTCTCTTTCATGGACCTAATTTAGGGTTGATTGGAAAACCTCACTTCTAAAATCCGGCTTGTCTACGAGCTCTCTATATGCTAAAGGCTTCTTGCAACTATTCGAAATAAAGCGAGGAAGGTAGGAGAGGTTCTTGCTGACAAGCAGTCTCTGTGCAGTGAACACAAAACTTGCCTAGGGTTCGAACTCATCTCCTACTTTCCGAGCTAATTATAACACACCTTTCAATAGACAAGCTTAGGGTGTAGAAGTGTAAATTTATAGACCGAAGCCTAAAGAAATCCCATTACCCTTCACGCTCATACTGCCAAGAAAACGGGTGGCGAGCGAGGGTTCTAGGGTGTGAATAGCGTAGCGGTCTAGCACTTGGGGGGCGAAGTTGTTGATCAGGCCCCTAGCTTGATTCGTGTAGTTTGAGGCAATGCCCGAGAGTTGAAGTGATTCCACCACCGGTTCCTTGAGGTAGATTCCTCGGGTTTGGCGATCGTAGCGCAGGCCACAAGCGACTTGGCAGGTGCCTTGTTGGATCGTGTTCCCGAGGTTTAGGCCGGTCATTTGCATGAGGCTTTGCCCGAGTCCGAGATTGAGCCCCATGCCAAGGCGCACTTTGTTGATATCTGGCGCGAAGCTGAGGGAGGGTTGTGTCAGGCTCACCGAGCCCATTCCACTGACACTATGATTGAAAGGAAAGTAAGGTAACAGCTCACGGAGAATCATGTCATTGGAAATCAAATACTGGGGCATGAGTGCAGATCCAGCGCAAGCACTGAGGGCAATGCTCCCAGCAGCAAGCGGGAGGTGTTTGAGAAAATCACGTTTCGTCATGCAACTTTAGACAAAAAGCATCCCAGAGAATTCACGAAAAAGATAAAGAATCTAATATTGTTGAGTTCTGAGCATAACGAGCGTGCACGCCTCGATCAGTTCGATATGATCAGGAAACTGGTAATAGAGCTCTGGGCATTCTGTTCCTGGGTTAAAGATGATGCGCCGTGGGCTTAGGCGAATGATATCATCAGTCAACGGGGCAAAATGCTGGGGCGAGATATATACGGTGAGAGTGTCTATCGGTTGCCAAACATCTTTAATCTGATGAACGACAGAGTCGCCCAAGATGAGTTTTTCCACTGGGTTCACTGGGATGGTGGTATGCCCCGCTGCTTTCAGCGCTTGGTGCGCCTTGTTCGCATAGCGGTCCGTTTTATTACTGGCTCCTAGGATGACGGTATTACTCATAGCAAGCTGTTGTTAGGACTCGTGAAGCAAGGCTGGGTCACAAGAGCAAATCGGGTTCCGATCACCAGCGACGTTGTCTATCCGACTGACGAAGGGCCAGCGTTTGTTGAACTTCAGTTCCGGAAGCGGGAAGGCAGCGTATTCTCTGGAGTAAGCGCGATTCCAATCAGCGCCGAGCAGGTCCTGTGATGGGTGTGGTGCGAGCTTAAGCGGGCTATCTTCATACGCGATTTCTCCAGCTTCAATAGCGGCAATTTCTTGACGGATGGCGATCAAACTATCCGCAAAGCGGTCAAGCTCTTCCTTGCTCTCTGATTCCGTCGGCTCGATCATGAGGGTGTTCGCAATCGGCCAAGACAGGGTCGGGGCGTGGAAGCCGTAGTCGATGAGACGCTTGGCGATGTCCTCGGCGGAAACACCAGTAGCGGCATTGATGTCACGCACATCGATGATGCACTCGTGTGCGACACGGCCTTTGGCGCCTTTGTAGACGACCGGGAAGTGTTCCTCCAGACGGTGCGCGAGGTAGTTTGCGGAGAGAATGGCGTAGCGGGTGGAGCACAGGAGCCCGTCACCAGCCATCATCGCGATATACATCCATGAAATAGCGTTGATGCTACCGTTTCCGAAGGGAGCAGCCGAGATCGCGACGCTGTCTTCGAGCTCAGGATTGGCCGGAAGGTAGGGCGCTAAGTGTTTTGCAACTGGAATCGGACCTGAACCAGGGCCGCCTCCACCGTGGGGAATGCAGAAGGTCTTATGCAGGTTAATGTGGCATACATCGGCTCCGATTACGCCAGGGGAGGTGACACAAAGCTGCGCATTCAGGTTTGCGCCATCGAGATAGACCTGGCCACCCGCATCATGCACGAGTTGGCAGATTTCCTTGATTCCTTCCTCAAACACGCCGTGTGTTGAGGGGTAGGTGACCATGAGTGCTCCGAGGTGTTCGCGATGTTCTTCTACCTTTGCCTTCAGGTCTTCTAGGCTGATATTTCCTTCGTCATCACATTTCACAGCCACGACCTTGAAGCCCGCCATCACGGCGCTTGCTGGGTTCGTTCCGTGCGCAGATGTAGGAATGAGGCAGGCGGTGCGCTCCTTGCCTCCATTGGCGTCGAGGTATTTTCGGATCGCCATGAGACCTGCGAATTCTCCCTGTGCTCCTGAGTTAGGCTGGAAGGACACCGCGCTGAGATCAGTCAGTTGTGCCAACCATTCGCCGAGCTCGCTCATCATGGTTTGATACCCTTGCGTTTGCTTCTTACTAAAGGGATGGACGTCCATGAGATCTGGCCATGACATCGGAGCCATTTCGGCAGCGGCATTGAGCTTCATGGTACAGGAACCGAGCGGAATCATAGCGTGATTAAGCGCAAAGTCGCGTTGCTCCAGACGTGCCATGTAACGCATCATTTCCGTCTCGGTGTGGTATTTCGAGAAGATCGATTCGGTCAGGATCTCATTAGTGCGTGCGAGTCCTGTTGGTGCCTCACTGCTGGTGCGAGTGGGGGCTGGAATTCCTAAGGTGTCGTGTAAGTTTGCGAGATCGTGTAGGGTGTGTCCTTCTCCAAAAGCGAGAGCAATGGTGTTAGCATCGATCTCACGGACTTCGAGCGTGTCAGTGTCCGGCGCAGATATCGCTACGCGGAATCCTCCGAAGTAGGAGTCATCGAGAATGGTGTGACCGGCAGCCTGCAGGAGTTCTGCACAGTTCGTGGCGGCTCCTTGCACGGATTTTGCGATTTCGCGCAGTCCATCGGCACCATGGTAGAGGGCGTAAAAGGTAGCCAAAACGGCAGGGAGAACCTGTGCGGTACAGATGTTAGAAGTGGCCTTTTCGCGGCGGATGTGTTGCTCGCGGGTTTGGAGTGCGAGTCGATAGGCTGGGCGTCCTTCGCTATCGGAAGAGACTCCCACCACTCGGCCGGGGAGCTTTCTTTGATATGTCTTCGTAGCAGCGAAAAAGGCCGCGTGTGGTCCGCCGCATCCGAGAGGAAGGCCAAAGCGCTGGGTCGAACCAACCACGATCTCTGCACCCATTTCGCCGGGCGATTTCATGATGGTCAGGGCGAGAATATCTGCACAGAGAGTGGGGACGATCTTTTGCTCTTTCGCGGAAGCGCAGAGGTCAGACCAATCCATGGTCGCACCATAGGTGTTCGGGTAGGCTCCTAAGAAGGCGAAGAGGTGATCTCCCTCAGCAGGAAGTCCTGCGGTGCAGTCCCATGATTCTACTTTAAGCCCGATGGCCTCGAGTCTGGTTTTGACGACCGAGATGACCTGCGGGTGACAGTTTTCATCGAGGAGGAGAGTGTCGGCAGTTTTTTTGCGTGAGCTAGAATACGCCATATTGACGGCTTCGGCCGCGGCAGTCGCTTCGTCGAGCAAGGAGGCGTTCGCAACATCTAATCCCGTGAGATTGGTGATCATGGTCTGGAAGCTCATGAGAACTTCGAGACGGCCCTGTGCGATTTCGGCTTGGTAAGGAGTGTAGGCCGTATACCAACCCGGGTTTTCTAAAATGTTTCGCTGAATCACGCCCGGCATATCGCAGGCATAATACCCTTGCCCAATGAAACTCACGGGCTTGGGGTCGTCCTGGAAGTAAGACTGCAGGCGTTGGTGTGCTTGGCGCTCGGTAAGGGCGACGGGAAGATCCTTTAGCTCTCCAGCGAGTGAAGAACGGATCGATTCAGGAACACATTGCTGCTCTAATTCCTCCCAAGATGAGAGACCAATTTCTTGGAGTAAGCCCTGTGCGACTTCCTCGGAATACCCTAGGTGGCGTTTCGCGAACATGGTCGTTTAGCTAATGTGTTGTGCGTAATCCTCTGCGGAGAGCAGGCTGTCGTTTTCTTCTGCGACTTCGATCTTGGCGATCCAACCTGCGGTAAAAGCACTGGTATTGATTAAGCCGGGTTCTCCTTCCAGCGCCTCGTTAATTTCGCTCACCGTGCCGCTCACTGGGGCGTAGATGTCTGAGGCTGATTTTACCGATTCAACCACCGCGATAACATCGCCAGCAGTGACCTCTTGGCCGACTTCTGGGAGTTCTACGTAAACAATGTCAGTCAGCTCGTTCTGCGCGAAGTCTGAGATTCCAAAGGGGCTTGGAGTAGCGGTTAAATCAATCCACTCATGGCTGTCGAGAAACTTATAGTGTGCGGTATCGCTCATGCGCAAAAATTAGTAGAGCCACGCGAAAATGCAAGCCTCTGTCGAAAATAATTCTCCCTTTCATTTGAATCAATGTTAAGGGTTAATTATGAGCGAGAATATTTATGAAACGAGACGGTTAGTAGAAGAGTATCTGCTGTTTCACTACGGGCAATCGGAAGATGTCTTAGGCTGGGCTGGTGGGCCAGCGGATGCAACAGGGTTTCCGGAGAGAGTAGCACGTTACGTCGCGGATGCTAAAGTAGGACGCGCACTAGATGTCGGTGCGGCAGTTGGTCGTTCTTCTTACGTCTTGTCTGAGGTGGCGGAGGAGGTTGTCGGGATTGATTTCTCGCAGGCGTTTGTCAGTGCTGCGGAATCGCTCAAGCAGAGTGGTTCTGAGAAGATCTCACGGTTGATCGAAGGAAATCTCCGCGATGAAATCACCATTCACCGTCCTGAGCAGGGGAACCCAGCGTGCATCACCTTTCAACAAGGCGATGCCATGAACCTGTCGGAGGATCTGGGCACATTTGACCGGGTGCTTGCCGCAAACTTAATCTGTCGCTTACCCGAGCCGAAGCGCTTCCTAGATCGCCTTCCGAGTCTTGTTAATCCCGGAGGCATAGTTGTTCTAGCAACCCCCTGTACGTGGTTAGAAGAATTCACCCCGCCAGAAAATTTCCCTCAAGGGCGCACCTTAGAGTGGCTCAAGCAAGAAATGTCAGCCAAGTTTGAGCTGATTAAGGAAGCTAACGAACCTTTCCTCATTCGCGAAACTGCCCGTAAGTTTCAGTGGACGGTGTCTCAGGTTACGGTCTGGAAGAAGAGGTGAGAGATCAAAAACGAATATCAAATGAGCAGGTAGCATGATATTTTCGCTTTTCACTTTTCCTTCTCGGGCTACAAGCAGGGCATGACAGATCAGGAAATCATCGAGCTTACCGAAAAAGGGCGGCAACTTGAGCGGTTGCGCGTGATTGTGCATCGATTACGCGCGCCCGGGGGCTGTCCTTGGGATATGGAGCAGACGCATGAGAGTCTCATCCCGAACCTGATTGAAGAAGCCTATGAGGTGATCGATACGATTCGGCAGGGCGACTTCACGCACTTACAAGAGGAGCTCGGGGACTTACTCCTGCAGGTGGTCTTCCATGCCGAGTTGGCAGAGGAGGCGGGGCGCTACGATCTCGATGCCGTGGCGGAGAAAATTTGCGAAAAACTCATCCGTCGTCATCCGCATGTCTTCGCAGGTGAGAGCGTGGACGATACCTCAGGGGTGTTGACCCGATGGGAAGAGATTAAGCGACAGGAAAAAGGTGAGGCCATGAGTCTCCCCTACATGCATAAGGTGGGGGAAGGATTACCGGCCTTGCTCGCCGCGCAGAAAATCCAGAAAAAGGCCGCTAAAGTCGGTTTTGATTGGGAAGACCACGTGGGCGTAATTGATAAGATTCAGGAGGAGCTCGCCGAGGTGGAAGCAGAGATTACGCAAGGTTCAGATAAGGCTCTGGAAGAAGAACTAGGCGATTTACTCTTCGCGACTGTGAATCTCGCGCGAAAACTTAAAAAAGACCCTGAGTTGCTACTACACGAAGCAAACGAGAAATTTAAAGCCCGTTTCACACTCATGGAGCAGGCGCTGAGCGAACAAGAGTTAGACTTGAAAACGGCAAATTTAGACACGATGGAAGCCTGTTGGCAGGCAGTGAAGTAGGTAAATAGTTATCCGTTTTCACCTCTTTATCTGAGGACGTGATATCTCCTCTATTCGAATTGCTCTATATCATCTGTGAAACCTCTTGCTCCATGAAGAACGCGGATGATTTCTACTGGGTTTTTGCTGGTAAAAAAGATGACATAATTTCCTGTCGCTAATGATCGCATAGGAGGTGTGAATTCTTTTCTTAGATGCCCCATTTCTGGAAAAGTCGCTATATTTTCAAACTTGTTTAAGAACGTATTGTAGAGGTTTAGTGCGGCTTTTGGGTTGTCCGCAGCAATGTAAGAGAGAATAGAATCAAGATCCTCCTCTGCCTTTTGACGAATGGCATACTTAGACTCCATGCTTTGCGTTTAATTTTTGACGAAGCTTTTGCATGGATTCTTTACCATCAATTAAATCGGACGATAAACCTTCATCAAGTGCTGCCTGAATTAGGGTTGTTTGGTTTTCTCTTGTTTCAAGCAGTCTGAGGCCTTCTCTGATCACTTCACTTGCGGAGCGATATCTGCCAGAGGAAACTTGCTGCTCAACAAAGCCATCAAGACGGGGAGTAAGAGAAACATTCATGCTAGGGTAATAACAAAGATTGTTATTCTAGTCAAGAGTCCTATGCGTCTGGGAACTAAAGGGCTAATTTTGAAACTTATCTCTCTTCTAGAAGTTATTCGTTTAATTCGCCAAATTCGCGGTGCAAAAAAAACTTCCTTCCGCTGCATCTGGACAGTGCAAAATGAGATGCTAAGCGACCAGTGGTCGCTTCTACGGTTGAAATTGCGGGAAGATGGAAAATTTTAGTGCCATTTAGGAATTTCGTGATTTATTGCCCCTACTGTGTCCACTCCGATCGACATCACCTATCCTGATCTCCCCGTCTCGCAACGCCGTGACGAGATCATTCGTACCCTTAAGGAAAGCCAAGTGGTGGTCGTCGTCGGAGACACGGGATCCGGAAAGACAACGCAGCTTCCTAAGATGGCACTGCAATGGATGCGCGAGACAGGGGTCACGAAGGGGCGAATTGGATGCACGCAGCCTCGGCGGATTGCTGCTTCATCGGTCGCAAAGCGGGTGGCGGAGGAGTTAAATACAGAGCTTGGTGATCGGGTCGGGTATCAAGTCCGTTTCCGTGATTTTTTACAGAAGGATACGCCGATCAAGTTCATGACGGATGGGATCTTGTTAGCGGAGACGCAGGGGGATTCGCGGCTGAAGCAGTATTCCTGTCTCATTATTGATGAGGCGCATGAGCGTTCGCTGAACATTGATTTTATCCTTGGGTATTTGCGAGAATTGCTCCCGAAGCGTCCAGATTTAAAGATCATTATTTCCTCCGCGACGCTGGATGCGGGGAGGTTTTCGGAGTTTTTCTATCAAGCCCCGATCATTGAAGTCGAGGGACGCACCTTTCCGGTAATCGATGAGTTTTTGCCGGAGCAAGAAGGGGAGGAGTTACGCCAGCATGTCTTGCGAGGGGTGAAGTGGATTCACCAGCACGATCGTGAGGGCGATATTTTGATCTTCTTGCCCGGGGAGCGAGAGATTCGTCAATGTGCGGATTTACTGGAGGATCAGCAATGGCATGGGGTGGATGTGTTACCTCTCTACGCTCGGCTGAGTCTGAACGATCAGCAGCGCGTCTTTACTCTTTCGTCCAACCGCCGAATTATTTTGGCGACCAACGTGGCGGAGACTTCGTTGACCATTCCCGGGATCGTGTATGTGCTCGATGCGGGGGTGGTGCGGATGTCGCGGTATTTGCCCGCGCGTGGGATTCAGCGCTTACAGGATGAGCGAGTGTCTAAGGCCTCTGCGCGTCAACGGCGGGGACGTTGCGGACGGGTGCGTGAAGGGCTGTGTGTGAAGCTGTATTCTGAGGATGAGCACGAGACATTTCCCGAATACACGGATCCCGAGATCAAGCGTTCCTCGCTGGCGGGGGTGATCCTGCGGATGAAGTTTCTGAAGCTGCCGAATATTCGGGAGTTCGCCTTTATCGATCCGCCTGCGCCGAAGGCGATTAGGGAAGGGGAAAACACCCTCGCTGAGATCGGGGCGCTGGATGACGGTGGCGATTTGACCGAGATCGGGTTCGCGCTCGCGAGGCTTCCGCTAGATCCGCGTTTAGGCCGGATGTTGCTGGAAGGGCATGAGCGTGGAGTGGCAGCGGCCATGACCACCATTATCGCAGGAATGAGCGTAATGGATGTGCGCGAGCGTCCCAATGATAAGCAAGGCGCGGCTGATATGGCGCACCAAAAGTTTAGGAATGCGGACTCGGATTTTCTCTCGCTACTGGAGATTTGGACACGGCTGCAGGAGTGCCGTAGGCCAAGCACCGGGAAGCAACGCGGAGGGTGGCAGAAGAACCAGCTTCGTAAGTATTGCCAAAAGAATTTCTTGAGCTTTCGCCGCGTGCTGGAGTGGGACCAAGTGATTGATGAGCTCCGTCAATTACAAAAGGAACAGCTGAAGTTGAAAGTCGCTCCGCTCGGTTCCAAGCGCGAGGAGTGGGGGAGTTATGATGATATTCACAAGGCGTTACTGGTAGGGATTCCGATGCAGGTGGGGCTGTGGCTGCGCGATAAGCGGTATTACCAGAGCACGAACAATCGCTTTTTCTCAGTCTTTCCGGGGTCCTGCTTATTCGGGAAGCAATACCCGGTGTGGGTGATGGCGCATGAGATCGTGGAGACCAGCAAGGTTTTCGCGCGAAAGGTGGCTAAGATTGATCCGAAATGGTTGGAGGAACTCGTCCCCTGGGCTTGTCGCTACAAGCATCATTCGCCATACTGGAATGCCCAGCAAGGCACGGTTTACGGGAAAGAAAATGTCCTCATGGGGGGGCTCTTGATCGCGCAAGATCGGGATTGTTATTATGGGAAGCTAAACCCCAAGGAGTCGCATTTGATCTTTGTCTCAGAGGCGATCGTGGGGGGCGTGCCTCCGCATCCGCTTTACGAAGTGGTCGAGGAGGGGGGCGAAAGCTGGCAGGCTCCGTTACGCGGAAAGATGGAGTTTCTAGAGCAGTTTCAACTTCTCAAAGCCGAGATCCTGCTGATGGAGCATAAGCTGCGGAAGGTGGGGCATTTTTGGCAAGAGAAGGCCGCGATTGATTTTTTCTTTGAGCGCATTCCGGGGCATATTCATTCGGCGAAGGAATTTCACCAGTGGCGTCGAGAACCGGGCAATGAAGCGACGCTCATTCCGCGGATTTCGGATCTGATTTGGCAGGAGCCTGATGGGGTGGAGCTCTTTCCAGATACCCTCTTCTATGAGGAGCAAACTTACAATGTGTATTACCGCACCGACATCGGGGCGCGCGATGATGGGATTACAATCGGGGTCCATATTGACCAGTTGGAGAACTTTCCTGACCATTTATTGAGTTGGGGGGTGTCAGGCATTTATAGTGATCGTGCAGAAGTCATGATTCGGAGCCTGCAGAAAGATTTTCGCACCGCGTGTCAGCCGATTAAGGAGACGGCTTGGAACTTCGCAGAGGAGTGGTTGGAGTGGCAGCCTAACATTCGGATGGAGTTGGCGCTGGCGGAGTTTCTCGCGAAGCAAACGGGGTTTGATCAGCTCACACTCGAAGATATGCTGGGCGTGAATTGGGAGAAATCCCGTGATCAGCTTGAGCATCGCATGCCCGAGGAGTGGAAGCCGAAGGTGTGGGTCTTTGACGATGGGGAGAAGGAGCTCGCCTTTGGAGATGATATTACGGCGATTCGAACAGAGTTGGCGGAGCTGATGGCAGCGCGTCTGCAGGAAGAGGCCAATGCTCAGTGGAAGATGACGGGGGCGACGATGTGGGATTTTGGTGAAATTGATGAGATCCCGCTGGAGTCGCATGGCTGTTACCCCGCACTGGTGGATGAGAAGAAATCGGTGGGCTTACAGGCCTTCCTCACACCCGCGCAAGCGATGGCGTCGCATCGGGCTGGTTGTGTGCGTTTGTTCCGCTTGCACTACCCTGAGCGCGTTGAGTATCTCGAGAAAAATCTACCGCTAGATCCGATGGTGAAGCTGAGCCTAGGGCTGATTTCACCCGAGCAAGGGAAATTCCTCTCCGATCTCATCAACGTCTGTATCGAGTATGCCCTTGGCGATCCCTTACCGCGTTCCTCAGCCGAGTTCGAAGTGGCGACAGAACGAGCGAGGGGAGAGCTGTATAACGCGGCGTTAGATCTTAGCGAGAGCTTCGCTAAGCTGATCGAGAGTCTGCAGATCATTACTGGCTGGTGCGAGGAGAACGTGCGCCATCGTTATCACTCCGAGGTCGCGCTCGATATTACGGAGCAGAAGGATTTTCTCCTCCAACGCTTTATGCTGAAGCAATTCTCCGCTGCTCGGGTGGCGCAACTTTACAAGCACTTTTACGGGATCGAGGAACGGATCGAAAAAATCGCGCAACAACCCTTTGTGCGCGAGGAAGAACGCATGAACCTGTTTACTCCTCTATGGCTAGCGTGGTATAACGAGTGGAAGGAGAGTAAGCTTCCAAGAAAGCACGACCTTCAGCAACTGGGCGAGCTACTGGAAGACTGGCGTATGCAGGTTTTCGCGCCAGGAACCTCGAAGGTGAATAATGCTAAGATTTCCAAGAAGACGATAGAAGGTGCTTTTGAGGAGCTTGGTCTCTAGTATCTCAAAGATAGCCGACGGTATTCAATCAAGAGTTCTGTACGTTTAATCTCTCTACGCTTTTCTCTTTCTGAAATTCAGCGCGTAAAGCCCACCGAGTCCAAGAAGTAAGGTGGTAGATGGCTCAGGAACGGCTTCGTATGTAGCTGAGAAATTTGAAATAGTTGTCGTGTATGACTTTAAGGTGCTTCCAGAAACAATATATAGATCGTTGATGGGAGAGTTATGGGTAATGGTTGTCCCAATTGCAGTGCCACTGGCACCATTTACAGTGTCTTTGTAATCTGTATTAGACTTTCCAAATGTTATACTAGTCTCGCTTAAGTTGCATCCAGCGAATGTCGCAGGAACGTTAAGATATTCGATTTCGAAGTTTGTGCTTCCCGGAGTTATGATTTGTAAGCTAGCTGCTCCTGATGGGATAGAGGCGGAAATTCCACCGCTCGTTGCAAATGTATCTGATATAGCGAACTCTAACGTGAAACTATTACTCCCACCATCGGTGAGTAAAACTTTTCCACTTCCTCCTGTGCTAGCAATCCCTGAAATATCTAGGGTTGTCATATCTGCTGATAGGGTAAGTGCTGCGTTTAAACTTCCGATCCCAATTAAACTAACTAGTAAGTATTTGTTCATATCGCGCTTTTAGACGATTAAATAGTAATTATCGTCACATGTTTGCCACGAAATAATTTTCTAAGTGCTGTTCTTAGTGCACTCTAACTTGAAATGCACTAGGTTTGAGACCGAAGCTAAAAATGGGGGCTGCGCGATTTTTCTTTCAGTCTCGCGCGTACCTATTCGCTGATTCCGGTGTCGCTGGAATACGTGGTT
>CALKLP010000079.1 GCA_937991965.1 uncultured Verrucomicrobiales bacterium | reverse complement strand
TAGCTTTTTGGTTTCCTCCTCATTCTGTAAATCCCGTAACCCTGGGGTGTTAGGCGAGGATAAATTCACGGTGATGTAATCGGTACAGGCATACCCTGCCTTGAGGCATTTGAGGTAATCGGAGGTGGCTTCCTCGTTTGGCGTATCCTTGTTCTTGCCGATATTCAGCCCGACAATTCCCTCGAAGCTCATGCTCTTTTTGATATTCTCTACTCCGGCAGCTATCCCGGGATTATTGAATCCCATCCGGTTGATCAAGGCCTCATGTTCAGGCAAGCGAAACATGCGCGGTGAGGGATTGCCTGACTGCGGGCGCGGCGTGAGTGTACCGACCTCAACAAAACCAAACCCTAGACGACCAAAAGCATCGATCGTGTTCCCTGCCTTATCCATCCCTGCCGCTAATCCGACCGCATTCGGGAATTCTAACCCCATACAGGAAACAGGCTTTTGCGGAACCTTAGCCGTAACTGCTGATAAGAGAGAAAGGTTTTCGACCACCCGCAGCGATTGCAGACTGAAGTCATGGGCAGTTTCAGGATCGAGAGAAAAAAGAGCCCGTTTAGCGAGAGGGTAAAGGTTGATCATGCTCACTGGGCATAACCTAGGCGCACCCAATTATTCAATCACGATATCGGCATATTTTCCATACACCTCTGGTTGATGAAAGTCTGCAACCTCACCAGGCAACTGTATGAGACTGAGAAATTCGCACTCGGGACTCTGTAAAATAGCCGTAACATTCACTCGCCACGACTCTTTTGTTCCTAAATACCGTTCGAGTTTATAAAGAGAAATCGATAGCTCAGCTCCATTCACTTGTACCGCAAACTCCTCCACATCAAAGGATTTATCCAGCACTCGCGCAGACTCAAACCCCTGCATCCACCATGCTCCGTTAGGCGCGAGGTTTAGCTCCAGATAACGCCCATCCTTTCCTGCCAAAAACAGCTCTCCCACATCCCACATCCAAAGCTCAGGAGTAAACGTATTCTCCACCGCCGCAGGGTGCATCCGAACTCCGAGTGGAAATGAAAATTGTAACCGTAACCTCCCATCATCTTCGATAAGGTGATACCTAATGGATTGAGTAACTGGTGCTCCGTTCCACAGTGTGTCTAATTCTTTCATCTTAAAACAGGGTTGATTGCTCTAACTTAACGACCTCCCGAACCACAGGCACAGAACTTTCCAGCCAAGCAGTTGGTTCCACCTGACTCGAAATCTCCATCTCTAATTCCTGCGAAACACCCTGCATCACTTCCGTAATACACTCAGGCGTATTGCAATCTCGACTCAAGTGTCCGAAAGCGACTTTCTGCAAGCCGTGTGTCACTAATTCCGTCACTAAGGCCTGCGCTTGCTCGTTCGACAAATGACCATGACGCGAGGAAATTCTCTGCTTAATCGACCAAGGGCGCTTTTGGTCTAACTCTAATAACTGCACATCGTAATTCGACTCTAAATACAGCACCTCCACCCCCTTTAGGCGATTGATCAAGCTATCAGAGGCGTATCCTAAATCGGTGATGGCTGCGAACTTCTGCTGCTCACGGTGGAAAATATACCCCACAGGGTCGGTCGCATCATGTGGAATGCGAATCGCCTCCACCATCATGTCCTCTACTGCAAATTTTTGCCCGGGCTCAAAGATCGCCCAATTCGCCTCTAAGCTCAATTGCGAGACCAAGTATTCCTGCGTCAACTCACTGACATATACAGGCACGTCTGTTTTCTTAAGAAGCACCTTTAGCCCGCCAATGTGATCCTTATGCTCATGTGTAATGAAGATCCCCTTAATATCATCCAGACTGACGCCTACACGCTCCAGACGGGTGCAGATCTGCTTCGCACTCAGGCCAGCATCAACCAGCCAGAAGCCGTGCTGCTCAGAGCCGAACACGATGCAATTCCCTGCACTCCCACTGCCTAAAACCGATAACTTCATAAATGCGTGCGATAAACGTAGCCAGAAACGACAAGCGGTCACGCCTTTTTCCGCCAAAAAGTCCTGCCGCTTGATGAAATAAGTTGCGAAGCTGAGTTTCGCTACGAAATTATCCTACTTATGGATTCGGAAACTCTCTCAATGCCTAACAAAGGCGCGTTCATGCCCTACCCGGTCTCGACCTTGAGTCCCAAGATCGTACCGAATGACCTCACCAACTTCAAATCTAGAGGGATTAGCAAGGTTGAGCGTGAGCTGGAGCAAAAGCTCGTTGAAATGCGAGAGCAATACATCCGCACCATTGATCAGTTTAACTGGAACAAACTCCTCTATGAGGCTGAAATCAACTTCGAGCCTGTCATCGGGCAGAACTATTACCTCTACAACATCCGGGGCAAGTACACCCTTTCAATGATTCCACCTGAGGATTGGATATACCCTTCGCTCGGAACCTTCCGCCTCAATGCAGATCAACAATGGGATCCTCTTGAAGTCGCGGACAACCTAGATAAAGAGGCGTTGTTTGGGGAGATTTAAAGGAGCAGATGGAGTTTTACCTTTTCATCAACTTAACTTCACATCTCATTCTACATGGCCGCTTTTAAAAGCATCCCCCTGGAATTACTGAAAAATCCATGGACAAGAAACCCTAAAACCTCGTTTGTTTACACTTGCTTCCTCATCGAAATAGCGGTTTATACAGATCATGCTACTTTCTGACCTCCTCGCCGCCTGCCCTTTAGTCTCCTTGCATTCACTAAGCAAGGCCCTAGATACTGAGATCGCCGGCATCACTGTTGATTCACGCAAAGTTGAGCCGAACACCCTCTTTATTGCGACCAAGGGAACAGCTTCTGACGGTCATGATTACATCGAGAGCGCCATCAAGGCAGGAGCTTCCGCCATCATGCTGGAGGAATATAAGCCGGGCATTCCAGACGAGGTCGTCGTCCTCAAAAGCCCAGAAATCCGTCTTGCAACCTCTCAGCTTGCGGCCACCTTTTATGGCAACCCATCTGATAAGCTCGCTGTTCTCGGTGTAACAGGCACGAACGGAAAGACCACCACCACCTTCTTGATCGACTCTCTCATGCGCTCCAAGTTCGGTCGTAACGGAATGATCGGCACGGTCCATGTGGACGAAGGAAAAAAGGCGATCGAAGCGACCCACACTACTCCTGAACCCGTCGCTCTGCAAGCCAGTCTATCCCGTATGGTCGAGAATGGATGCCTCGGCGTGGCGATCGAAATCTCTTCTCACGGAATTGAGCAAGGTCGCACCGCAGATCTCTCTGTCAACACCGCCGTCTTCACGAACCTCACGCAAGACCATCTGGACTACCATGGCACGATGGAAAGCTACTACTTGGCGAAAAAAGGACTCTTCACCCAACTGGGCAAGCAAGATCCAGTAACCAAACCCTGCGCCATCATCAACATCGATGACAACTACGGTGCCCGTCTCTCTCGCGAACTTAAGAGTGAATTCCCTAAACTTCGCCAGATGACCTTCGGCTTCGGAGTAGAAGCGGATCTCCGCCCAACTGACATTCACCAAACCGGTCGCGGCACCGACTTCCGCCTAGACTACAAGGGGAAATCTTACTTGGTCAAATCTCCCATGATCGGACTCTTTAATGTGCGGAATATCATTTGCGCGATTGCCTCGGTCATCGCCCCCAAACTTCTCAATATGCGAGAAGCGATCGCCGCTGTCGAAACGGCCCGCCAAGTTCCTGGCAGGCTCCAGCGCATGACTGGCCAAACGCCATACCACGTCTTTGTGGACTACGCCCACACCCCAGATGCTCTCGACAGCGTTTGCCAATCCCTAAAAGAACTAGAGCCAGACCGCCTTATCACCGTCTTCGGATGTGGAGGAGATCGTGACCGTGCCAAGCGCCCGCTCATGGCCGCTGCCGCCAGCCGTCACAGTAACATCTGCATCGTCACCTCCGACAACCCACGCACCGAGGACCCGATCTCCATCATCAAGCAAATTGAAAAAGGACTAGAAGACAGCAACACCCTCTCCATCGTAGATCGTGAAAAAGCCATCAACCACGCCATCGACCTGGCTAAGCCTGGAGACATCGTCCTGATCGCCGGAAAAGGCCACGAGAATTACCAAATTTTTGGAACAGAGAAAACCTACTTCGATGACCGCGTAGTCGCGCTGGAGGCGATCAAGATCAAGAACGCCCTCCCCGACCCAGAGTAGTCGAGGTTATACCGCCTCGACGATCGTTCTCATTTGCTCTTTTGCGATCACACGCACCTTTGTCCCTTTTTTGATAAATTCTCCACTGGATATCACATCATAACGCCTGTCTCCAATTGCGACTTTGCCAACAGGGCGTAAGTCCATGACGGCTACTCCCTCTTGCCCGACAAGTTCAGGTTCAGGTTCAGACGCTGCTTCTGGTGTCACGACACGTCCAGCCCCGATTTGGCGCTGGAGAATAAATCCCGGAATAGGCATTTTGGGCAGATACTTCATGAGGATAAACATGAGAATGATTCCGC
>CALKLP010000078.1 GCA_937991965.1 uncultured Verrucomicrobiales bacterium | reverse complement strand
TGGTGATCGTCCGAAGATTTCCCGTTATCTTGAATGCTCGTTTCTTCCTCCATGTTTCGTGGTGCCCTCTCAAGACTTTTTTACACCTTTTTTATTATTTTTTCACGCACATATATTTTCCAGCCCTTGGACAGGCCGGGGTAACAGGCGTCGTCCCTTCTTCCCCCTGGTTCTTGCCTTCAATTTATATCGCGCATACGGTTCAGCAATCCCATTTCTGGTCGATGTTTTGTCGAGTGTTGCTAACTCGCGCCCTCGCACTTTCCGCAAGTCAATTCGTGATAAAAAAATATGCCCCCTACGAATATTTACGAGAGTATGCACGCTGGGGGAATGGAACTCACGAAACTTACATCTACCAGGCTATAGGATAACCTGATACGCCACCGGGGGGGCCGGTGTTTGCTATCAGGTGGTGGTTGATGCTGACGCAGCGCATTGAACACAAGAAGCATGCTGAGACGCGCGCACACCTATTCGTTCATGAGCATCGCCTTTTGCAGAGGCGTTTCCGTCACCCAACAACGAGACTCCTCGAAACACTAATGGAAATACCGTATGATCAGCACTCCGATGGCCTTGGTACATGCCAACCGACGTTACATTGCAGAAACTATCTGGTGATCCGACGATATCAAGTAGCTCCATGGTTTTGAAAACCACCGCATCTGCCAAAAATGCCTCTTGTGGAAGACGTCGTCGAGGGGAGTGACATGGAAAAGGCACGGTTATTATTTCAAGTTATTCTCAACGGACGGAGTTCGTCAACATACAAAACGCCTCGTAAGGTGGAACTCTACTTGCAATTCACCGAAGAGTCATCCCCCGGTAGGGTTTGAACGTCTCTGGACGATTGAGTTCATCAGGTGAGGAACTGCCGGTCAACGAACTAATTTCACGAGTACGTTTCATTTTTGGACCAAATTGATGGAAGCTTGGTCGTGTTGCGCAACCTAATGTCTTTCGAAGACATTTTTCGGGTGAGTTATTGAGTTCCTCATGTCAGGAGCCCAGGGTCTTTCGGCTGCAACCCTACCGTGGGAAATCTCAGAGTAAAATACGTTCTACGGTGGAAAAGCACCGCTGGCTTCCTGAGCCCCCTCACGTTAGCAGTTAAATACCCGACCCAACAACTGCCTTTGAATCACACGAAAGTGCTGGCCGACGGACGACCCCTTCGTCTAGATACATCAAATATAGTACTGAAAACAGCAGTCGTCTAGTCACACCGTAAACGATGCTTGGTTGAGAAAGCTTACGATTCAGAATCGTTGTTTCGCGCAAGCGTTAAGGCGCTCAATCGTTCGCAGCCTACGTCATTCCTTGGACGCGGGCTACAATAGGGGGTTGCCTTGTGGGGTATTGGGCCCTTTTCCCGCCGTGGCTCGGGTTACTCGCGCATATATCCCCCCTTTACCTTTAAGGGCTTACGCTTTCTTCGCGGCCGTTTCATTCCCTATTTGAAGCTTGTGGAACCATCCCGCAATGGAATGGTAAGCAACGCTGCGACCAAAACATCCTCCACAGTACTTTCGTCCTCGAAGTGGGGAGCCATTCGTTCGATGGTGAAGTAGGGGAGCTCCCGTTAGCGTAGCCTGCGTTTGTTCCTTGTTCTATGGCTCGATCACGGAAGTATTCGCCGGGTTGACGTTTCGTTGTACGCACACTGTATGTGTTTCAGTCAATGTGTGGTGTGGTCCTTAATCGGGAAGGCTCAGTTGTATTAGAGTCTGTCTCTTTTGTGGCTAAATTTTGCTAGCTGTTCGAGCCGAAACACTCAGAGAATTAAGGTAGAGTCGACTACTATCGTGTCGAGCTGCCTGTCGCATCTATGAATGGCACGTGAATTGAGTATAGGCCAGCTTAAACCGACCGAACCTCTGCTAAATAACACGTGAATATTTTTGATCGTCTTGCACGTGTACAATAAACCCTTCACCCACCCACGCATGACCAAAGCCAACTTCAGCCATTGTACAAAACAATTGAATGTGCGACATCCCAAGTTGTTCAAGTATAAGATATAATAAGGAAATGAGTCTACAGTTGTGACGGACCTCGGCGGTCTTAATTCGGAGATGCAAACCATTTAATAACTCGGTTACACCGTGTTCTGGCACCTCGTTAGTTAGTAGCGACGTTGTGCTGTACCCTGGTACTGGTTGGTGCATATATACATATATCGAATTTACGTCGCAGTCTAATTGTGTTGATGCTCGCAGGCGCTATATTTATTGGCAACGGCAGCATCACCATCAACGGTGTTCTACCAAGCCAACCAGGTGGGGTACACAGTTGAAGTGGCGTATATTGTGCATTATAGCAGGAACCCTAGAACGAGTTTAAAACCCATTTCCTCGACAAACAGCCCGGCGCAATCTCCGAGCGAAACATCTGTGCAGACCTTTCGGCAGGTATTTCTTAACCGGCTATGGTCGACGTGTGTCCAGCAGGAGTTACAGAGCATCGGCTTTAATACTCATCGTTGGGGGGTGTAATTTGGGGTGTTATACCCCAGCTACGTTTGGGCTTTGGAACC
>CALKLP010000077.1 GCA_937991965.1 uncultured Verrucomicrobiales bacterium | reverse complement strand
AAACTCAGCTAAGCTACCAAGCCAAATATGTGATCGGTTTTCGCCGAAATTTTTCCTGAACCAACTGTATAGATGCGTAAGCTGATTATCGTTTTCGTCTACAGCTTTAGAAAAGTATAGCATGTTAGGTCGAGTGTTTTGTACTCTACTAGAATCTAATTCATAAAATTTAGAAGTCTTTGGACTCCAAGAATATGTATTCTTTTCTTTATGCCATTCTCTTTCATACCAAACTTGAGCTTTGCCATTTGGAAATGCTTCTAGGCATTCGTATGTTACTCGTTCGTCATTTAGCTCAAGGGTGAAATGATATCGGATGCCTTCACAGATGAAGCGTAGACAAAACTCTGTATTATGTAGCTTAGGTTGATCAATTAGTTTGAAATATGGCCTATCAATAACTTCTTGAGGTTTATTTTGATGTGATGAGGTAACAAATTCGAAGAAGTATCTATAAGCGCTTATTACATTTGATTTGCCCGATGCATTTGAGCCGTAAATCCCGAGCGCTTTTAGTAACTGCACTTTGCCTAGGCCGGGTAGATCTATTTCTTCCACATATTCTGGATGCTCCTTGTAAGAATTGACCGCGACAAAGCTTAAAAGTCCTTCTTCTTTAAAGGATTTGAAATTTTTAAAACTAAAATCAATGATCATAATAATACATGTAACATTAGAACACTGACTCTTAACTAGAAAAAATGCAAATAAAATGCATTTTTTATTGCTTGTATTCTTATGATGGTGATTTTTCGATGAAAAACGAACCCTTGAAGTTTTTTTCTCAATACTAACAACAGTTTTTCTTCAGAAGGGGGCTAAACTGTATTAATGTCTTTTTCCTTCCCCAACAATCAGGAAAGGCTACACTAATTGTAAACAATGAAAGCGCTCATAAAACTTCTCTGGGAGAATAAGTTTATCTTGTTTTTCATTTTGCTCACCTGCGTTGGGATAGCAGTGTTGACGCTCTTTGTGTTAAAGCCAGCGTATACGAGTTCGTCGAGCAAGTTATATACCTCTAAACTAGGGCATCTGAATATGCTGCGGAAGGCAGGGAAGCCCTTGCCGGTCAAGATTACAAGACCTGTCAAAGAGGAAATCTCGATCAATGTGATTGGTGAAGGAGTGTGCTCTAGTCAGCCAGTTTTAGTGCCGATTATTCCGATGGCTCCGGTGATGGAGGTCTTGGTGAAGGAAGGCGATCTGGTGAAGAAGGGGGATTTACTCGCGACCTTGGCGAACACGAAGGCGATTATCAAAAGGGACTCGGCTAAGCTGGCCTTATCGACGGCGCAGGCGGAGTTAGAGCGAGTGCGTCTAGGGTCGGCTTATGTGTTGGCGCAGGAGCGTCCCGAGTCGGAGCGGATTAGCTTAGCTTCCATTCTCCAGCAACAGCAGTTTGCGAGCGAGAAGCTCACGAAGTTTGAGGAGGCCTTTGAGAAGGGCGTGATTTCTAAGGTGAAGCTGCTTGAGGCGCGCATGGAGCATACTAAAATTTCGGAACGACTGACGCAGGCTGAGCTCTCGACCAAGATCGCGGAGCAAGGAGTGGAGGAGTCTAAGAAGATTGCCGAGAATTCAGTGAGTGATGCACGGCAGGCCTTGGCTCATCGGGAGGAGGAACTGAAATCCTTCTCCGTTTTCGCACCTGTAGATGGGGTGATTGATCAGGTCTTGATTAATCCTGGGGAGTATAATCAGGATTCGGGAAAACCAGGTTTTTTAATCTCCAGTGGATTGTGGTTTGATGCCTACTTTGACCAGTCGGATTACAGTTATGTGAAGAAGGGTCTGGAAGCGAAAGTAACCTTAGAAGCCGTTTCGGGACAAAGTTTCGTGGCCGAGATTGATAGTATTAAGCCGATCGTCAGCTTTAACAGCGGGGGACCAGAGATTTCGCGTCCGCTACGTCCGCGAGGCACCGGTTCTCCGGAGTGGGCCGCGACCTTTAAGGCGCGCTTACTGTTTCAAGGTGACGTGACATCACAGGTGGTGACTGGAATGACGGGGTTCTCGCGCATCGATATTAAGCGCGAAGCAATCACCGTCCCAAAGGCGGCGGTGCAATCGATCTCTGCCGGAGCTGGTGTGGTCAATGTCGTGAATGACGATGAGAGCTGGGAGGTGCGAGAGGTTCGGGTTGGGCATGTGAATGATCGAGTCGCAGAAATTCTGGAGGGGCTCACGGAAGAGGACTCGGTGATGATCGATGGCCACTGGACCTTGAAAATCGATGATGAAATTACCGTTCAGCGTTAAGTCTTTCTGGCGAGATCCTGACCTGCTCCCGAAGTTAGTGAATCTAGGATGCGCAGTAGTCGCGATCGGTGCGGTGATCCTCTCGTTTTTAAAACCCTGGTATGCTCTCCCGCAGATAACGACGGAGTCTGATCAGTATTTTACGACCGATAGCGTGCTGACTGTTCCCTTTAAGCTCTTTATTCTGGGGTTTTCGGTTATTTTTTTCCTGATGTTACCTGTGTTTATTAGCCGGAACTATCGTTTAGGGCAGCTCCTGCTTCACTATAGTTTAACGTCCTTGTCGATTACCCTAGTTTTTCCAACCTTGCTTATTCTTCTAGATGACCAGACGGCGGGAGATGCAGCTTGGATGCAGCAGCAGCATGACACCTTAACGTGGTTGGGAGGAGATGTTTTTCGGGCGCATTCGGAGCGGAGTGTGGAGAGCGGCACGGGGGTGTTGGCGCAAGATCCACCCGAGCGCTTGGCGGTCTTTCGCCCTCCGACCAGCTCGCTGGGGATTGATCGCTTGAATGATTGGATCTGGTGGGGAGGCTATGGCCCGTCATGGACGCAGTTTGCAGGTAAGGGCTGGTTCTTCTCCGTTGTGGGGCACCTTTTGTTTGCGACTTGTATCTTGGGAGCGTATTGGCGTAAGAATATTGCGGAAGCTCGTTGGATTCTCCGTATGGGGTTGAAGCAGGCGGTTGTTTTTTGCGCGGTTTTTTTCTCAGCCATTGGAGTGTATTATGCCTCCACCAAGCAACTGTTACGCTCAGCAGAAGAGGCGACGGCTCATGGTGATTATGCCCTAGGGGAGCGTTATCTGATCCGGTCTGCGAACCGCATGCCGGTGCTGATGAGCGATAGTGGATTCATTCGGCAACTCGGCTATACGCAGTGGCGACAGGGGAGAGAAACAAGCCCTGAAGCCCAGCTCTATCAGGTCTTTTGGTTTGATCAGAACGGCTACCACGACCGTGCAGGAGCACTCATGAACTCGTTGGCAGAGGAGGAACTTCCGCGACATGCGGAGAGGGAGTTGTCACGACACTTTTTGCGGGTTGCGATCAATGATTTAAACTCGGGGAAACTGTCCTTGAGTTTGGAGAGTTTAGCGCGACTGCTGAGCCGAGAGCCGAACAGCGTGCAGGGGCACTTCCATATGCAGTTGGCGAACTTGCAAGCGCATAACCTCTCTGCCAACCAACATGCCAATGCTCGGATTCATACCCTCTATCATGGTTATAAAAGTAAGAACAAGAGAGGAGTTCTAGCAACCTCGGATTGGTTGCTATCACAAGCGGAGTTAGCGGCCGGAAATACCGAAGAGGCTTGGGCGGCACGAAAACAATCTAAGGGGCAAAAATGAAAGCAGAGAAGTCGTCATATCGCTTAAGTCAGCGGGCCTCACTGGCGTTTTGGGGCACGCTCTCGGTTGTGCTTTGTTGGTGGTTTCTAACGGGGCAGTCCTCGCGTGACGTAAGGCTCTACTCGTATGAGGCACCTGCCGAAGCGCAATGGATTACGAGTGGGGATGAGCTGCAGTATAAGGCGCTCTTACGGAAGGACTTGCGGCTTGTTTCGGAAATTCAGCATGCCTACCTGAGTGTGGCGGTCGAGGGTGGATTCGAGCTTTTAGTCAATGGAAACCCAGTAGGAGCACAGACTCTATGGCGTCCAACGCGGCACTTTCAGAATGGCCTCACGGAATCGGGACAGCGGATTTCTACGATCAAGCCAACGATTACGTATAACTTTCCGCGTGAGTATCAATGGTCTGGACATACGAATAGTCGCGTTCTGATTCACTTCGATCTGCGCCCCTTTCTGATTCGTGGAGAAAATACAATCGCGCTCGACTTAGAGGGGAGAGAGCCGCAGCCTGCAGCGATCGCTTTTGGGCAGGTAACTCTGAAAGATGGCACGAGCATTGTGATAAACACTGATGACGCATGGCGTGCTGAACCGACGCCGAAAGGCCTGCGACGCATGGATTGGTTTAACCCTGAGACCCGTGTTTCGCATTGGAGAACGGCGGTTGTTTCGGAGCGAATCAACCGTCGTCACTTTGTCTCTGGAGTGCCGCCTAGTCTATTTTCTACTCCGCAACAAACGTCATGGATTCGCCCCAATGGAGTAAACGAGGCCTTAGAATTCGAAAGCTCTTTTGAACTGAGAAAAATGGATGGTCAGGCTTGGCTAAGGATGACCTCATATTCTCCGTATTGGATTTGGATCAATGGCAAGCGGTTGAGTGTGAACCGTTCTCAAAAGCGTGGTTACAACGGCTCGGAATGGAAGATTTCCTGGGAGGGGCGACGGCCTTTAGCGGCATTACCCGTAATCTTAGATCCTGATGAGACGAGCGGGTTTTTCGGAGGGTATCGCTATCAAGACCCGCGCCATGGTGACCCGACCGATAATGATTTTAAGAAATATGAAAATACCCTGAACCGAACCTCTGAAAGACCGAATCAAACTTTGGATGGATTGCTCGACGATCGACCTGATCCAGACGAACCAAAAGGCCGTTCGCAAGACCCTTATGGCTACTACGAGGAGCCGAACACCGCCTTGCCTCATGCCTTACTCCGTCAGCAACGATCCGCTCAACAGCATGGGTATAACATTCACGAGCTACTAAAGGCCGGAGAGAATACTATCCGCGTGCGTTTGGTTGATGAGCGAGCCGGACGATCTGACACCTATGATGGGAGCCAGAATCTGAAGTTTGCGCTGACTGGTCTGGCGGGGGATGATACGCTTGGGCAATTAAGTTGGAAAGGGGGCTTTAAGGGGCAATCTCTCGATTCACCACCTGCGATCAAATACTTGGGAGGTGTCTCTCCTCAGATTCCTGTTTTGTGTTATCTCGCTATACCTATTGTCATTCTATTGTTCTGGGTTTGTGGCTCGCGCTCAGGGAAGCTTAAGAATTTTTGTCTCATTATTTCCTTAACTTTGCTCGTTGGCCTGGTGCTGCAACTGTCCTTCGCGGAACGGAGTGAAATGCTTCTCATTCATCAGTCGTATTGGCGTTATGGGGTATTAATTATCGCTTTTGGTTTGGCGCTGCTTCAGGTCAGTTTCTCGAGCCTAAAAGTGGCGAAACTGAATGAAAGAGGAACACGTGTTATCATTGTAGTATTACTAGCTTTGACTTTTTTCCTGAGAGCGTGGAAGGCTGATTATCAACCTATTGATGATGACGAATACGCCTCTATTCAAGCGGTGTTATCGATTGTAGAGACGGGTAAACCACTGATTGCTCCAGAGATTTGGTATTCGCGTAGCCCTGGGTATCACTATGGTTGTGCCCTGTTCGCGAAGGTGTGCGGGACGGATATTTGGACGTTGAGGCTCTATTCGATCCTCTTTGCGGTGCTCACGGGCGCGTTGCTCTGGTGGATGGCTTGGCGTTATTTTAAGAACACTTGGGTTGCGCATGCCTCGCTTCTCATCTTTGCTCTGCATCCGTTTTTGATCTTTAGTGGGCACATTGCACGCTTCTATCAGCAGCAGCAATTCTTTGTCTTGCTCATGCTGCATCTCTTTATCATTGGCTTCCTCTACAAGCCGACGAAATGGCATCGCGCGGGGGCGATTCTGGCCTTTATGATGGCGGTGATTTCACAGGAGATTTCTATTAGCTTTGTTCCCGTCTTTATCTTACTCTACCTGCTCTTTGGACGTGGCGTGCCGTTCAAGTGGGAGTTTAAGGCGGTTCTCTATATCATTTTCGCAGGGTTGGTGATCTTCGCTGATATCGCCCTCTTCCAAGTAAAATGCCTGACCCGTTCAACGGGGATTTCACCCAATGTAGAGGCCACGCTTGCTCCTACCTTCTGGGAACTGGGGAATCTCTTCTCGATGTTTATTGGGTATTCTCGCCTCCATTTGGCCTTGTCGGTGTTTTACTTAATGAGTCTCGTGTATTCGATCCGTCGTCGTTCTTCCTTGTTCCTGACGCTCCATGTTGTCTTGCTCGCCTCGATCGTGCTCTTCAATTTTCTCATTACCTCGGTGAGTTTTCGTTACATGTATTCCTTGATCCCGCTCTGGATTCTGCTGGGAGTGCACGGAATTCGCCTCTTTGGAGTATGGGTGAATACGCATTTGCAAGGCACTTCACGCCAACATCGCTCCGTTTCGCTCATGTCATGGGTGGCATTGGCATGTGTGCTCGTTTCCTTCTCTCCGTGGCGCATACTAGATTCCTATGATAAGAAGTTGCTGGGAGACCCGATCAGCGCACTGGGTTACGTCAGAGAAAACCTCCGTGCTGATGATAAGGTCATGATTACAGAGCCACATCCGCATGCCGCTAAGATTGAAGTGGGCAGGGTGGACTACGATTTAGTGGTTCCGATTCTCTATGACTTTACCTACCAAGACCTGACTACTGGAGGTAGCCTACGGGATCGAAACGGGAATGCTCTCGTAGTGAACCGTCTCGCGCAACTGCAACAGATTTTCAAGAAAGAGCAGCGCGTATGGATCATCCTGAACCGAGAAAAATTCCGCTCGCGGAAGAAAAATATTCGCTGGGAATACCCAGGCGCGAGAGAAGAACTCTTCATCCGCCAAAACTGCGCTCTAAAATACAGTGCCTATCTCTGGGATGTCTATCTGTGGGATCGCAAAGACGGAAAGTATGAGACCTTCCGGAGTGAGTCAGTGCACTGGGTGGAGTAAAGAAACAATATTCACCGACTCAGTCATCGGTATATCAAGCCAGGTTTTTCCATGCTCGGTTGGGTGTTGCGAAATTTGATCTCCATTCATGATGCTAGTGGCACAGAGTGGGGTGATGGCTAGGCCTATGTGGTTTAAGACGTCAGCTGAAAGCATGATTGATATCCGGTTCGGTTTGTTCTCCGCGAAGCACGCGACAACGAGGAAATACCCAGCAGTAGGGGTGTATCTCAGAAACGCGAAGACCCTTTGTTCTGTTAAATGAGGGTTGAGATAATTGAGTCCATATGTTTCGCCAGTCTGGAACTCTGGGCGTCTGGAGGCTCTGATCAGGGCGATGTATTTACTGCGTAATTGGCGTTGTTCTGCGCTGAGTTTCGCTCCGTCGTAGGCTCCTCCGCTGGTCCACTTTTGCAGTTCAGGGAGGTTCGTGTAGTCAAAGATACTGCTTCGTCCATCGTCGCTTGAAAATCCGGTGGCTCCCACTGCGGGTTCGCCGACTTCTTGTCCATTATAGAGCATCACGGGGCCATTTCCAGTGAGGATCGCGGAGGCAAAGGCCGCGAGGTTTTGATCATGATTACCGAAGTTCATCGAATTGGCGACGCGCTTTTCATCGTGGTTTTCAATGTAACGAATCCCGTGTTGCTGGCGATCAGCATCAAAAAAGACAACGTTTAAGGACTCTACGTTCTGCGTGTTTTCAACGACGGCCTTGAGTTGGTGGTAGAGGTCTTGGTCATAGTAGGCATCAAATCCTGCTTGTGTGAGGTCGGTGAGCGACCAGTTGGGTAGGCATCCCATAGGGTCGTCTTGGTAAGCTTCTGCAATGAAGGTAAAGTCAGGGAAATGCTGTCGCACTTGATAAATGACCCATGCCCAAAATTGCGTCGGAACCATATGCGCCATGTCACAGCGTACGCCATCGATGCCTTTATTCGCCCAGTAGAGGAGGACCTCTTGCATCTTTTTCCAAACGGCAGGGACATCCGTGCTGGTGTTTGGAATTCCATCGAGCTGATTCAGGCTTGCCCGGTCGCGAAAGTCATAGCCGTAGTTGAGCTTAGCGGTTTCGTACCAATCATTTACGCATGGACTGGCAGAGGTGATATTGTTACCAGAAACGCGAGGTGCACCATGCTCCGCAGGGAAAGTTTCACCATTAGGGAGGGTGAGATCTTCTGCGTCTTTAATGTAGTAGAAGTCATTGTCCCGCTGGAAAAAGCGGTCCGATTGATCATTCGCTCCGAAATCAAACTCTGGGTAGAGATCCGAACTGTAGGAGCGTGCAACGTGGTTCGGGACGAAGTCGATGAGAGCCTTTAGGCCATGCTTATGCGTGCGTTCGATGAGTTCAGCAAACTCTTGGTGTCGAGTCTCGGGCGTGGTCGCTAAGCTCGGAGCGACATCAAAATAGTCTCGGATCGCATAGGGGCTCCCCGCCTTGCCCTTGAGAATTGAAGTTGGATCAGAATCGATTCCAGGGAAAGTGGTAGAGGTGGCATGCTCCAGCATACCCGTCAACCAGACCGTATTGATGCCCATGTCTGCGATACGTGCCAAGGCCTCATCATTAATATCAACAAACTTACCACAACCATTCTCTTCTAGTGAACCATCAAAGACTTGTTCCTCCTTAAAATTCGCGAAATGACGAACAAAGAGCTGGTAAATAGACAATCTTGACATTATCGTGAAATGGAGCAAATTCTGCTCTTTGGCAAGTTTCATCGTCATGCGTAAATTCTTTTCTAAACCCATACTTGTCGCGGCAATCTGTATCTTTGCCTTTATCCTCTTTCATGGCTTGCTCACACTTGGCCGCGTATATGGGCCGCCTCAGGTCGAGCGACTTTGCGGGATGGTTCAAGGCATCGCCACGACCCCGTTTTTCATGGAAACGGGGTTTGTTATCTTCGGGTTCTTGTGTGTTCTCATCATTAACCATTATCGCCAAAAACGAGATGGAGACGAACTCGTATATCTAGAAGTAGTGGATGATCCTACGGCAGATTTATCAGAGGATTCAAAAGCGGTGATTTTTAGCGAACATCACGAAAAAGAAGATCGGTTTCAGATTGCACTCGCTGCTATTGAAGGGGCGATCGACACGAAAGATCTGACGCAGGCGAAGGAATTGATTTCTGATTTGAGCCTAGAAGAGTTGAACTCATCAGAGGTAAAAGCTTTACGTGAGAGGCTTTAGGACGTGGTGATATTGATCTCAGATAATAGTCATCTGGTGTCAAAAAATTATCTAAAATGAGTTCGCGCGAAATATCTGAAAAAAGTTCTATAAAATCGCAGAAGAGTCGCATAGGTAATCAGTAGCTTTCTGAGATCACAACTGTGCCCTCAGACCAAAACGAGTCATTATGATTAACCGCGTTTATGTCGAAAAAAAAGAAGCCTTCGCAAGGGAAGGGGCTTCGCTCCTGCAAGAAATTCGTGCCAGCCTCGGCACCCAAACTGTGCTCAATCTACGAGTATTACAGCGTTACGATGTAGAGGGGTTAAGTGAGACGGAATTCCAAGACGCGTGCGAAACCGTTTTTGCAGAGCCTCAAGTCGATAAGTTTTCGCTAGAGCTAGAGAAGTCCTACGAGGAGTGCGCCTTCGCGGTGGAATTCCTCCCCGGGCAGTTTGATCAACGTGCAGACTCCGCGGCGCAGTGTCTTAAAATCCTCACAGGGAATGATTCGTCGATCGTTGCACATGCTAAGGTTTACGTGCTCGAGGGCGCGATCGCTGCTGCAGAACTGGCAGCGATTAAGAACTATGTCATTAACCCGGTAGATTCACGCGAAGCCTCACTCGAACTCCCGCAAACACTCTCCAAGGAAGCAGCCGTGCCTGCGGATGTAGAAATATTAGAAGGCTTTATTGCCGCGGAGGAGTCTGAACTCGCCACGATGGCAAAAGGCTTTGGACTGGCGATGCCGTTAGTGGATCTCGTTCATATTCAAACGCAATTCCGTGATAAGGAAGAACGCGACCCGACGATCACAGAGCTCAAAATGCTCGATACTTATTGGTCGGATCACTGTCGACACACCACCTTCTTAACTGCGCTAGATCGCATATCGTTCGCGGATGGATGCCCTCCATCTTTTGCTGATGCTTATGCCAGTTATCAGGAAGCGCGCGAGGTCGTTTATGGTGCTGATACGCCTCGTCCAGAGACAATGATGGACATGGCTTGTATCGCGATGAAAGAGCTCCGCAAGACTGGAGAGCTTGATAATCTAGAGGTTTCGGAGGAAATTAATGCGGCGTCGATCGAAGTAGAAATCGAGGTTGATGGCAAGCCTGTCGAATACCTTGTGATGTTTAAGAACGAGACGCACAACCACCCCACGGAGATTGAGCCATTTGGTGGAGCGGCTACTTGTCTTGGTGGTGCGATTCGCGATCCGCTTTCGGGGCGTTCTTATGTTTACCAAGCGATGCGTGTCACAGGGGCGGCGGATCCAACCGTTCCTTATGATCAGACGATGCCTGGGAAGCTCCCGCAGAAGAAGATTTGTGTCGAGGCGGCAGAGGGATATTCAAGTTACGGAAATCAGATTGGCCTTGCGACTGGTTCGGTAGCAGAGGTGTATCACCCGAACTTCGTGGCGAAGCGCATGGAGATTGGCGCGGTTGTGGCCGCAGCTCCTAAGGCGAATGTCTTCCGTGGTGCTCCTGCTACGGGTGATGTGATTTTACTGATGGGCGGACGCACAGGCCGTGATGGAATTGGGGGAGCTACGGGTTCCTCTAAAGAGCATACTGAGACAGCGCTCGATAACTCGGCGGAAGTGCAGAAGGGGAATCCTCCTGTCGAACGCGCATTGCAGCGTCTCTTCCGTAATCCGGTTCTCGCGCCGAAGATTAAGATTTGTAATGACTTCGGTGCCGGTGGAGTTTCCGTGGCGATTGGAGAATTGGCGCCAAGCCTGCAGATCGATCTCGATCAAGTTCGCAAGAAATACGACGGACTCGATGGTACTGAAATCGCGATCTCGGAGTCCCAAGAGCGCATGGCAGTGATCATCGATCCCGCGGACGTCGATTACTTCATCGCGGAAGCAGATAAGGAAAACCTAGAGTGTTACAAGGTGGCTGATGTTACTAATACAGGACGTCTGGTCATGACGTGGCGCGGGAAGGTGATTGTCGATCTTGACCGTGAATTTCTCGATACCAATGGGGTGCAACAAACGGCGCAAGCCACGATTGAACCACCAGTGGCTACTGAATCACCACTCGGGAAAGTTTCTGAAGCACTCGAGTTTTCTGATGCGGCGACGCTTTCTGAAAAATTCCTTTCGCTCGCGAGTAACCTGAATTTCACTTCGCAAAAAGGGCTCATGGAGCGCTTTGACGGCACGATCGGTGCCGGATCTGTGCTTCACCCTCTTGGTGGGCAAACGCAACTCACGCCGACCGATGCAATGGTCGCGAAAATCCCAGTTCTCAACGGTGAGACGAACCACGCGACATACATGTCATGGGGCTATAACTCTCGTTTAGCGAGCTGGAGTCCATTCCACGGGGCGGCCTATGCTCTCACGCAATCCGTCTGTCGAATCGTCTCTGCTGGAGCGAAGCTCTCTGACGTGCGTCTGACGCTGCAGGAATACTTCGAGAAACTCGGGAAGGACGAAACTCGTTGGGGAAAACCGGTCGCGGCCCTTCTCGGCGCGCTTCATGTGCAACGTTCACTCCGCCTTGGTGCGATTGGCGGAAAAGATAGTATGTCGGGAACCTTTAAGGACATCGATGTGCCTCCGACGCTTGTTTCCTTCGCGCTCGCTCCTGGTCTCGCCGAGCACGCGATTTCACCAGAATTTAAGCAGTCAGATTCCACGATTTCTCTTATAGCAACACCACGTGATGCCGATGGTCTTCCTGACTTTGCTACGCTCATGGAAATTTCTACCACCCTTCATGACTTGATCGCGTCGGGCAAGATTCTCGCGGCCCACACGCTTGGAGAAGGGGGGATTGCGGATGGTCTCGTCAAAATGTGTCTTGGAAACCACGTGGGCGCTGATCTGACAGAGAGCGATCTCTTTACCGAAAAATACGCTTCCTTCCTGATCGAATCTGCTGAAGAACTTCCTGCCTCACTGGGAGCGAAAGTGATTGGCCAAACGACAGATAATGTGCTGATCAAAGTCGCAGGCGATAGCGTCAAGCTCGCTGAGCTAGAGAGCGCCTATCTTGGAAAACTAGAAGGAGTGTATCCAAATGAACCACAATCTCTCGGAAAAATCTCAAAAGCGGTAGCAACGATCTCTTCGGACGTCGTGCCTGTAGTCACGAAATCCACGCAACCAGTCGCTAAGCCTCGAGTGATCATTCCAGTATTCCCCGGAAGTAACTGCGAATATGATACTGCCAAGGCTTTTGAGAAAGCTGGTGCAGTGGCCGAAACATTGGTCTTCAGAAACCTCGCGGCTGCCGCGGTTGAGGAGTCTTTAGCTAGCTTCGCAACGCAAATTGATAACTCACAAATTCTTATGATTCCGGGTGGATTCAGTGCTGGTGACGAGCCTGATGGGTCCGGGAAATTTATCGCCGCAGTTCTCCGAAATGAGCGCGTTAAGGCCGCCATTCACCGTTTACTCTACGAACGTGATGGATTGGCACTTGGGATCTGCAATGGTTTCCAAGCACTGATAAAAACAGGGCTTTTACCCCATGGCAAGATCAAGCAGTCCACCTCGCAAGATCCGACCCTCACGTATAATACGCTAGGTAGACACGTGGCGCGTTATGCTGAGACTAGAATCTCATCGGTGAAGTCTCCATGGCTCGCTAAGTGTGCTGTTGGCGATGTGCACAACATCGCGTTCTCGCATGGAGAAGGTCGTTTCATGGCCAGTCAGGATGCGCTCGATTCTCTCATCGCTAATGGGCAGGTGGTAACGCAATACGTCGATAACTCAGGTGAAGCGAGCATGGACATCTCTGCAAATCCGAACGGTTCCGTGTATGCGATCGAAGGGATCTGCTCTCCAGACGGAAAGGTGCTCGGAAAAATGGGCCACACGGAACGAAAGGGCGAACATCTCGCGAAGAATATTGTGGGTGAGAAATATCAGGCTCTGTTTGAAGGTGGGGTGGGGTATTTCTCTTGATCGGGAATCATCTCTAAAGCTTTATGATTTGCGCATGTTTAAACGAATAATTTGAGCTTATCGTAAATCTGGCTTTACTTTATTTTTTAAGAGTTAAGTGTATTTTTTTTGAATATTATGAATAGTGAGTATAAAGAAATTTGTCGTGTGGCAAAGTGGTTTTGGCTTCGCGCGTTGTGTGTGATTGGGCTTTTGGTTGGAATCGCACTCTATTTCTTCTATGACTGGAAGGTCGGGTACCCTAAGAAAAACTTCCATTTAGTGCAGTATGAGACTTTTGAGAAGGCGCGTGATTATTTTCTAGAACATGTGAAGCGAGACGGAACTAAGGAGCAGTGGACTAGCTTTGTCGCGGAACAAGAGATGCAATACTTTAAGCAACGTGATATCGTAGAGTATTCGCTGAGAAGAAGTGTGTGGCCTTCGGAGCTTCAAAACTACAAGACCTATCAGACGGCTTATGAGGCCAAAGGCGACTCAAGTGAACCAGCAATGTGGGAGTCGTTTTTAGCTGAAAATGTTGCTTATGTGAAAAGCTTGGAAGCGAAGTCGACAGAGTCTAAGGAAGATCGTGTAGCCTATGAGAAGGCGGTTCGATGGGATCTACCATTACCTGAGGGAATTGAAAAAAATAAACTGGAAGCGAATTACCGCCTGACAATGTATCGAACCTTCCAAGAGGCTGAAGAAATTTTCAAACGCTATCAGAAGGAAGAGAAAGGCCAGTTAGATTGGGAGCTCCTCGCGTCTTGTCGCGACCTTGCTTTTCCTGAGGATCGTTCGATCACGCCCTTGAAATATCAGAACGAAATGTGGCCAGCGATGTTGGGTGATTACGATCGGTACTACGCGGCAGCAAAGGAAGACATTGAATCGAAAGTCGAAATAAACGAGCCCTATCTCTGGAAGGAGTATACAGGTGAAAAGAAGCTCGGTGAGAAAGCGCCTGATGCTTTCAAAGAGCGTAAGCGGGTGGATGAGCAACTCTACTTTGGGATTGGGTGTTTGGTGGTAGCTGCACTAGCGGCACTCTATGCCTTGCGAATGAAGAGTCGCTACATGGCGGTTGATAATGAGGCGTATTACGCTCCAGGAGGCATGAAAATTCCTTTCTCCGATCTTTATAAAATCGATAAGAGGAAATGGGACACTAAAGGTTTAGCAACCTTGTTTTACAAAGAAAATGGAGTCGCTAAGAAAACGAAGGTAGACGGCATGGTTTACGGTCAGTTTGACAAGAAAGCAGGTCAACCCGCACAGAAGTTATTCGATGTCATTATGAAAAACTTTAAGGGAGAGGTAATCGAATTCGCTGAAGAAGCGGGGGAAGAGAGCGTGGTAAAATAAAAAAGATTAAGTATTGC
>CALKLP010000076.1 GCA_937991965.1 uncultured Verrucomicrobiales bacterium | reverse complement strand
GATCAAACACTTCCACTTCCACTGTATCCGATTGCGTACAGCCATTATTGTTCGTAAAGGCATAAACCAATTCATGTACCCCTACGCCTGCTAAGGCTGGATCAAAGTCCGTTCCTATAATTCCTGATCCACTCAAAATTCCTCCTGCTGGAGATAGAACCATCGTTTGAGGAGCTGCATTTACACAAGCATTTGTTGGATCTCCTAGCAATACATTTGGTAAAGCAAAGACTTCTACCGTTTGAAGGGTGGAAGATTCACAACCATTCACATCTGTATAGGTATAAGTCAAATCATGTGCTCCTACTCCTGCTGTCGCTGGATCAAAAGTCATTCCCACGATTCCTGTTCCAGAGAATGTTCCTCCTACTGGTGTCGCTGTTAAATTGATCGCCGCTTCGTTTACACAAAGATCGGTTGGATCAGTAAAGGCCAAAACAGGCGGTGCATACACTTCTATATCTGCTGTGATTGTATTCGTACAGCTATTCGCATCTGTATATTCATAAGTAATTGTGTGTACACCTACCCCTGCTAGGAATGGATCAAAATCAGATCCCGTAATACCAGAGATTCCTGCGCCAAAATACGTCCCTCCTGATGGAGTGGCCATCAGTGTGAAGGCATTTTCATTCTCACAAATCTCATTCAATGGATTGAAAGTAAGTACTGGAAGCGCAAAAACTTCTACATCCTGAGTCGTAGAGTCTGTACATCCATTTGCATTCGTATAATTATATTGAATTGTATGAATGCCCACTCCTGCTGCACTAGGATCAAACACCCCTGAACTGACACCGAGACCAGAGAAGCTCCCTCCTGCTGGTGCACCTGCTAATAATACGGGGGTTCCATCTTCACATTGATCTGCGATCATCGTAATGGATACCACAGGAGCTGGATATACTTCGATCGTTTGATCACTTGTATTTGTACAACCGTTCGCATCTGTGTATTCATAAGTAATCGTATGCGTTCCTACACCAGCTGTGATTGGGTCAAAAGTACTAGCTGTCACTCCTGTTCCTGAGAAGGTTCCACCAACTGGTGTGCCTGCGAGGGTAATTACCCCTTCGTTTGCACAGATGCTTGACGCAAAATTGAGCGCAATTACTGGTAAGGCAAACACCTCGATATCTTGAGTCGTTGAGTCGCTACACCCTGCTGCATTGGTATACAAATACTGAATCGTATGCGTTCCTACTCCTGCTATTTGTGGGTCGAAGGTATTACCCGTAACTCCTGTTCCTGAGAACGTACCGCTTACTGGACTTCCTGTCAAAGTTTGTGCTCCACCATCTAAACAAACACTTGTTGGTGCAGTCAAGGAAGGAGTCGTTAAACCATTGATCGTAATATTGATTGTATCGCTTGCCGTACAAGTATTCCCATCTGTATAAGAGTATATGATTTCATGAACCCCTACTCCTGCTGTTTGCGGATCGAAGGTCGTTCCTGTAACGCCTGTTCCTGAGAAGGTTCCTCCAACTGGAGTTCCTACTAGTGTAATTGCCCCTTCGTTTTCACAAAAATCGCCAGGGTTCGTTACACTTACAATCGGTAAAGCATGGATTGTTAAACTGATTGCTGTTCTTACTGAAGAAACACAACCCGTTGCACTTTCCTTCGTTTCTGCATAATAAGTCCCTGCTGCCGTTGGTGTATAGGTAAGCGAAGCGCCAAGGATTAAGTTTCCTCCTATCGCTGCATCATACCAATCTACCGTTTGCCCTGTGCCTACTGTCGCAGATAAAGTAGGGATATTTTCATCGATACAAATCGAGGCATCTCCTCCACTTACTGGTGCTAGTACAGACACACAATTACAATTCGGTGGATTGATCACCAATGAATCTTGACAGCCACTTGTATTATTTGTTGAATAGATCACTACCGCATTTGCAATACCAATCGTTTGTATGCTATAAGAACCACCGCCATTATTGACCACCGTTCCGAAATTGGCACTAACCGTGACATTCGTCGCGTCGGTGGTAATCTCTGCATCATAAGATTGTTGATCCGCAGCACATGTCGTTCCTAAAAAGGTGAGTGAGGGTAAATCATTCACTGTGATCTGTATCGAATCTTCCGTATTACATCCATTTGCATCTACTAAGGTATACGTAATCCAGTGTGCACCTAGTCCTGCTGAAACAGGATCAAAAGTCAAACCATTTACCCCTGTTCCGAAGAACGTTCCTCCTAGAGGGGCAGCCGATAAGGTCGTCAATCCAGTATTGATACAAACATCACTTGGCGTGAAAAATACAATACTTGCTGGAGCTACAACTTCAATATTTAATGAGCTATTATCACTACATCCGTTTCCGTCTGTATATGTGTAAGTAATCGTATGGATGCCCACTCCTGCAAGCGAAGGATCAAAGTCCGTTCCGACTACTCCCGTTCCTGATAAAACCCCTCCAGCTGGTGTTGGATTCAAATCAATTAAGCCGCCATTTACGCAAGTGGTAGGAGGTAAAGTAAATCCGAAAATCGGAGGCCCATACACTTCTATTTCTATTGTATCCCAGCCGGCACATCCTGAGCCATCTATCAATTCATAGATCAACTCATGGATGCCTACTCCTGCTGTAGCGGGGTCAAAATTTGTTGCGGTTACACCGGGCCCAGAGAACGTTCCTCCTGCTGGAGTTCCTACTAAATTAATCGTTCCTGCTGTCTCACATACATCCGATGGATCGGTGAATACCGGAGCTGGCGCAGTTGTTATTGCTATTGTATTTGATACACTATTCGAACAAGTGTTTCCGTCTGTATAAGTATAGGTTATTGAATGGGTGCCAGCTCCTGCTTGGTTGAGGTAAAGATAGTTACCTACCACACCTGCACCAGAGAAGGTACCACCTGCTGGGCTTCCGATAAGTTCAATTGAATCAGACGATAAACATACATTTACCGGAAGGACAAAACTAGGTGCTGGCAAAGCAAAAACTTCCACCGTTACATATGCAGTATCCGCACATCCTGAGGCCGTAATCTTGGAATAACCCAATTGATGGATGCCAGCTCCTGCCAAGGAT
>CALKLP010000075.1 GCA_937991965.1 uncultured Verrucomicrobiales bacterium | reverse complement strand
TCGGACTTCTTAGTACGAAGAGAGGACTTCGATCATTGAACGATGACTAGTTCTTCGTTGGCCACACGTGAGTGTGCGTGTATATAAGATGAGTTTCGACAAAATATTCGATCTCACAGCTGGAGTGTGTTTTGATTTTTACAATATAAGAACCCTACTATGTCGCGCTTTCATTGCTGTAACTGTGAGGAGAGGTAACGGCACTACGTGGGAGACAATTTTTTGAACAAATTTCAAGGACGTCAGCTGTGAGTTCGACGAATTTCGTGTCAATAATGCTCATCTTTGCAAGCTACGCGCTGTTGCTTCTATGTGGGTGAGTTTTTCTTAAAGGGGAGGGGTCCTATTATTTTGTATCTGAAAAAATACCATATATATAAAAATAGTCTATATACTGTTTTTCTCCACTAAAGACTAATGGTGGGTGTTGGTATTTTTCCTTTAGGTGGGGAATTTTGAGCTACAGTAGATCCAACATCATAATATCTCTCTTATACATTTATTACTGTAGTTTTTCCACTGTACTGCTCTATCATATATATGTATGGCAGATGGCTTCCGGGTGGATGGCTTGGTCAGGGTTCTTATCGCTTCAAACTTCTCCTGCGCCACATCAGTTGTAAAATGGAAATGATGTGTGGGATACAACCATGAAAAGTGACCTAAAATCAAGTACTTGTACTATTGCCGTGCACCCGTGAAAGCAACACTTCCTGACAACACAGGCTGAGGTTTGGAGCACTGCTTAGCGTAGTCCATACTGCTGTGGAGTCTCGTTGAATACGAGCAGCGGCCATGTTTGTGGCAAAATCTCGGCGGTAGCACTAGCTGCTGGCTGCTAAACAGAGCTCTGGCCTCAAGCGTATAGTAAGAGAGACCATGTTTGTGCATCAAGGACCATGAAAAAAAACACTCCAAATCCTTGGAGTATCGGCCTCTACGTTGCAACTTCATAACCATACCACACACGTCCAGTGCTCCGGTGACGTAGGCGATAGTGGCAAATGGTACCCACTAGCTAGCTGGAGTGACAACCGCGGTGACAGCCTGCGGTGGAGGTTGTAAAATATCAACTTTTGCACAGCTCTGAATCTCTCTCTGTTCACAGGAAGCGGTGCGAGTCAAACGCACACTAGCCGCGGACTTCTGTGAAAAACAATTCGGTTGGTGGTTCGGATACAATGCGGACCAATTTTCAAAAGTAAATATTTTAGAAAATTATAAACAGCAAAACGTCGACGACGTGCCAAGATTCAAGACATGCAGCGCAGCGGCTTGAAGAGGTACTAACTCTATAGTCTACAGCTGTATCCCGCATTAGTCCACTGCCGTTACATATATCATACAAAAAACTGCAATGCAACAGCGGCAATTTAATCGCCAGTGTGTGGCACTAAAGAGCTCATAACGTTCGACGGCCGCAAGCCAGGCGAGTTTCGGGACTGGCACAAGAATTTGGCTGTCGGTCTTGGCGTTACCAGGCGTGATATCGCTAGCCCCATCTATAGGGGCACGCTCGACTCACCGAAGCAGCGATCGGTACGGGGTTGTCACCAGCTCTTCCTGGAGCGCCAGCAGCGCAGATGGCAATAACAAGGAGCACAAAAAATCTCGACATATGAAACGGCAAAAGATATTTCATACGCGATTCTGTTCTGTTCACAGAGAAACCAGAATCCCCCATAATCGTGCTCTCGAAAGTATAGACTAGGGATTAGAGCGGGATGACTGGTAACGGAGAGAAAACAATGCAAGAGCTTGTAGTCAAGTACAACAACGTCACCGACGAAGTGAACTGGGCGCAAATGAATAAGCTCAACTCTAACATGAGCAAAGGAGAAGAGCTTGACCCCCGCTTCATGGAGAAGACGCTCGCGTGTGCTGAGCTCGAGAAGATGGGCGAACCTATCTCCGACCGCAGGTGAAACGACATTTGTGTTCAGAGTCTCACGGCGGAATACAAGGACATCAACATGATAGTGTACCAAGACCCCACATTCGATATCGATCGGATGCAAGGCACGATGAGCCATCTTTACCAGGATGATCTTCCGCACAACAGTGATGCCAAGGTCGCTGGTGGTGGCGTACTCTTGATAGCGCCGAAACACCGACCTGCAGGTTTTGTGGAAAGCAAGGGCCCTAGGCCAGATATTGTTGGTGAAGAACGGACGACAAAGACAGCGAATCCACTGCGTCCCACGACAAGTAGGCGAACAACGATTCCTCCACGGACACGGCAGGATCCAACGGCACAGCTGTGAGCAGAAGATGTGTTCTACTAACAAGACCACCTCTCATTGCGAGGACGACTGCTAATAGCAGGGAGCACCACGCACACCGCCCACGACAACGGAAACGACGACGAGAATCCGCCCCTCACCTCTAATGAGGATGTCGATCAGGGATTTGCGTTTCAAGGGCTACAGGCTGGCGGCGGCAAAATAGTTTTTTTATCTCAACAACGACAGGTTAACGATCATGCAGCGCGTCAAACCACTTCACAGACAACTAGCGGATTCCAACATCCCCAAACAGCACGAGGGCATACCATGAGCATAAGGATCCGAATACCATCGTGATCGCCGGAAACGAGTGATGACGGAAACGAGAAGGTCCTGGCAACAGCAATTGGCGCCATCCGGAGATAATTAATCGATCAGACTGGCAAGCGTGTTGCTGTTCGCATTTCGGCCATGTTCGCACCTGGACGGGGACGCAACCAATTCTACGTCAGTTCCGGCAGCATATTCAAGCGCAAGCGCTGACATCAAGCGAATCTAGCTCGCCATTAAGGAGATTCAAGAATTCTGCGTCATCTCCGGAATCGCCTTGGAATACACCGCCATGGAAACGCCCCAAGAAAATGTGCTATCCGGGCGGTATGGACATAGTCTAATGTTGAGGCTAAAATCGAGAGCACGGTAATAAACAAGAACAATACGCCTGAGGAGGCTACTGTTACGGAGACTGATCGTCAGCGTGCGCATATCCCGAACAGCATGCCCAAGGAAGCCGCTGTCTCTGGGATAGTGCTTTGTTGCGCAATTCCAGGTCGTGTTACATTACTACGAGAACAACCGTCTGGAAGAGAAGAAGTAGTCGACAACAAGTAGAGCGTCATCGACGGGATCTGGAGCATTTTCACCAGAGGCAGAAGAGTCGTCATCACCATACAAGTCTATTGGAGATACCTCATCAAGGGCTGGATGCCTGCCGCAGGAAGCTGGAGTATCCTTGCCAGGACGTAAACCAACTAGACGATTACACCCGGGGGGCACATTTTACTACCTACCGCTATGATCACACCAAATGTTTCGCATCATGCTTTAGAAGACCACTGGTACGAGACCCAACCCACGCGTCGCGGACGCCTTCGACAACACGCATACAAGAGGAGCATCAAGGGCACAAGCACGCCAACCACGTGTGTGGATTTCACCTAAATCGATAGAATCACTCCTGATGTCTGACGAGGAAAACCGAGTATCTACAAACCCCAACGACATACTAAAATATTTCATGATCCACTCCATGGATGAACGTCGCCTGGAATCACTGGAACCGGAACCATCGAGGGAACGTCGTCTGGGATTTCCAGAGCTGGAACCACCAAAACGTGATCGACAGGGATCTCCGAAGCAAGATCATCTGGATCACCATCGCACATTGGAGCAACTTGGTCCGGGGTGGCTGGATCATTGTCGTATTGGATCGTTGGGGCATCAACTGGATCAATAGCGTTACATGTGATCATAGGAGTCGCTGGATCATCGACATCCGGGACCGAAACATCAGCTGAATCAACATCGCCAAGGGTAAACGGATCGGCAATGTCCGCTTCACCCAGGTCGCACCAGGTACGTTCCAGCTACGCCTAGGAGCCAAGCTTACCATCCATACGGGACGCGAGAAGGAAGAAATTCGAACCCTCACGACAGCGAAAGGACAGCCGCGGTCAAACCCCGAGATATTGTCTGCGGAATCAATACAGGACGACCAAGACCCCCCTGGCAACTTCTACGGCCTTCATGTACACCCGCAAGCCAACCGCAAGCTCTATTTCTTTCCTGAACGGAGAGTCATTGATACAACGGGTCTAAAACGACACTGGATGAACAATAGTCAGCGGAGAAGGCTCTTACAACCGCAGTCCGTTGACCGAATGACTGAATGGAAGCTACCTTCCTCTCCAACATCAAGATAAATTTGAGCCTCAGTTGCTAAGCGACGTTGAGCAGTACACAGCAGACCGCGACTACATCAACAAAATCGAGCAACTGCAGAAAACGTGAAATGTATTATCTCTTTTTACGTATACTCAATCGGTAAGTACAGTGTCCCATGTTCTCATCGCACGGGGTGTGCAAAGACAACTACCGGTGTCATGCACGGTTTGGCAGTTGCGAAAAGTCGCAGTCCGTACCAAGCAAGGGTACCAGCCGATTATATAATTCCCGTCGGATAGCTGAGTTGTAAAATTTAGCACGGCATCTTCGTTACTGCTGGATGGACGGCAGGAAAACCCGCCACTTTGACAAGCACGAACGGAAGATTAACACGAGAGGTGTTGTCTCTCCAATATGAAAACTAGTCTTTGTCAGTCGGTGGTCGTCTGTCTCGTTAACTATGACAAGCACGAACGGAAGACTAGCACGAGAGGTGTTGTCACTACTAGCAAAATTAGTCTTTGCAACTCGCTGGCCGTTTGTCTAATTAACTGTGGGCGGCAGGAACACTGGCATGCTTTTTCTTTACTTGTATGCTCCATCCGTCGTTGGAAACACGCAATAATGTTGGACACCCTGCATGATGAATGATGAACAGACTCAATTTATTTATTTTACGAGTGAAAACATTTCAAATTCACTTGTCGCTTGTAGCTTAACTGTAATTCATGTCTGATGATAATACATTTAGACTTATCAAGTTATTTGTTTGTTAACTTGCATAAACATGTAAAAGCAGGTAAAGGCTGTAGTAGCAGAGCTTATTTTGTCATGTCGGCTTGTCTTGTCTTGTGTGCTTTTTATTGTCCGCTTGTGTTGTCTTGTGTTGTCTTGTCTTGTGTGCACCCCTTGGGTATTTTAGAGGGATGATTTGGCACTACAAATCGAATGCAAAACATTTTCACTAACATCGTTTTGTGCATTTTTGGAAATATGGCATGTCGACAACATCGGCCATAAGCTCGTACACACGCCAACCGCTACACCCAATATCGCACGCACTCTGATTCATGATTTCACTACATTGATATTTGCAGGTGTACCAACGCGTTACAGGTACGAAAATTTACACATAGAGGAAGATGGTGGCGGCATCCGCCGGCACCCATGCTTCGGGTAGGGCAGCGGCAGCTCTTCGAATTGTTCGGTTCAGAGTAAAAAATGTCACAACACACAAACAAACATAGTCCACGTGTACAGCATGTAAGGTAATGCCAAGAGTTCGACATAGACTAACAATAATAACAATGGGCTGCTTGCTACATCTGACATACCGTTCATTACGTAAGTGAATCCGATTCCAAGCTTCATCAGATTTCGATCGGATAAATCCGAAAGCACGCCGACTGACTCTTTAGTCTGGTGACGAAACGTTTTGAGTGCGTTTCTCATGATGTTCATACTCAATCAAGCATCCGGGGCCAACCAGGCGACTGATC
>CALKLP010000074.1 GCA_937991965.1 uncultured Verrucomicrobiales bacterium | reverse complement strand
TCACAAGAAGAGTTAACGTGAAAACATGACAATGAGGCGGAATTGATAGTCGTTGTGTGTCGACATATGCATGTATTGAAGAACTATAATAAAGAAAGATGATTGATCCATATGATGGGTGTCTCCCATTTTAGGGCGTGTTATTTGACCACTACATCCGACGCATACTTGTAAGAAATCAGTGAAATCCGACAGAACGAATGAAAGTACATGACGAAAAAATAAAGAAACGTGAAATCCTTCAGTCCGACAACGCAAGTACAAGATAAAATATTACCAGGTATGCAAGAATAAGAAGATTAAACGTGACAGAACGAAAGTACAGGATAAAAAATAAAGAAACCAGAGAAATCCGACAGAACGCAAGTAGTGTGTGTGTGTTTTTCGTCCCATTTATTGGCGGCAGTCCCTCTGTTCAAGGTGAGACATGTGCTACACTTTGCAGTGTATCTAGAGGACTACACTTGTTTCAGTGAATTTTTCTGTCCAACTACAACCAACCGGGGTCACACAGGAGGGGGGCGTTTTTCTTCTTTTTATGTTTATTTTGTGCCCCACCGTCCTCCTGCGGTGCTTGCCTTCATTTTTTATCGCGAGAAGGGTTCGGCTGCCCCTATCCCTCGTCAACACCAAAGTTGAATTTTGTCTACTCACGAAGCTTTTCAGCCATAAATCGCTTTCCACTACCAGGTACGAAAGTGAGAAAAAAACCCACTCTCGCCGAGATTCGAACCCGTGACCTGGTTGCCAGAAGGTTACGGGGATAACAAAAAAATAAGCACACAAAAAAAGAAAAACAACGAACGGAACATACATACATGTGATAACTGTGCAATCCTCCAGGCTGCGGCCCTTTAATTGATGAAATGGATGGTGCTTATTGCGATGTCGCAACAAATCAGACAGAAACGCCTTCCTGCGATTTGTTTTTCGTTCAACGCGTCGCGCGTTGAAAGATTGAAGATCTTGTTATCGTTGAGTGTGTCTCTTGCAGCCAACGTCCAGTTTGTGTTCCTCGTTCCACACGCGAGACTTCGTTTTGAATGTGCTTCTGTTGCGAGCATAATTCGTCCTATCATTTTGTCGTCTCCGATCACGCTCTGAATTGGTTCGGATCCGAGGACGTCGCACGCTTCGGTTGGAGGTCATGGCATCCATGGTATGGTACTCATGAAGAGTTAGTTGAGAAAGGGTACAACGAAAGATACGACAAACGATACAACCTGCGGCGAAATACGACGACGGTAACCAACCATGTATATTGCCGAACCGGAACCTGCACTCACCACGTAGAGTACCTTGACGTTGTTTGGATGCGACCCGATACTCAACATTTCGCATAATAAACCTCAACATGTCATGAATTACCCACGTATTTTGCTGTGTTCTAAAGAACAACAACAGCGATTTCTCCTCAAGAATGGATGCGTCCGACCACATTCTCCCCTAAATACACAAAAAAACACGTCCATTGGTACTTTTTTCAAATCGCATCTTTGTGACCCCGAAGTTCAAAGGCTGTAGGGTATATTTGAAACTCCGAGAATTCACTCGCAGTACCCCGAAAAACTCATGTATCCCATAATAATAACAGTTACTACTACACCAATTTAGGGGTAGTTTGGTGCCCAGAGGGTCAGTCAGTAGTGGTGAAAACAAAGAACATACCCGAGAAAAACGAAGAACGAGCCAAGTACCAGCGTTTTCAAATATGTCATATTTCTTTACCGAGACATATCGGGAAAATCCGGTCATCCCTGGGGGGGGTGATATCGAGCGGTCCCCGGTCCACACGGAATTTTCACATCGTTTATCTTCAGAATGAACAAGACGCAGCTGCAAAGCCATATTAAGACACCATGTCCGAAGCAACATCATATGTCTGAATTTCTGAAACGGCATTGCATTTTAGATAACGCGGCCCGATCGGTCCTGGTACCACCAAGACAGGAGGGATTGTGGTTGTTGTGTGGACGAGCAATCTATCGGCGTCTGGGGTGGGGAGATTCTGATATCTATCGCGACAAGCTTCCCTCGAACTTAGGAAGCGTTATTACGTGGTCTGAGGATACCACTCCATACCTCAGCTATACAGTTCAAGGCTGCGAGTAAAATGCAAAATGATGCATGTACGAACATGCACGAGCGTTTCTTTGCTGCACCGCCGAAGATCGACGTTTTTTTTTAGAGTACCAAGCTCGTTTTCCCGCGGTTTCTTGCAGTAATCCATTTCTTCCTCGTTTTTCATCGATTCTCTCCTTCCCAGTGTTGTGGTGCTTGGGAGGAGCGTGCGCCTCAGACGTCTGTGGGCCTTGAACACTAGAAATGTGACGAAAGAGATCCTCCACGGAGGAGGAAGAGCGTTTTCTCGATTTCTTCATAGTTGCCACTCAGTCCCGCGCGCTAAGCACCGAAAAGGCGGTAAGGAGCATGGGGAAAGCGCTACTAATCGCGCGTGGGCGGCAGTCGCATCTGAATTACGCACTCTCTCACTGCGCTCGTCGGCGAATCGTCAATGATCGAGG
>CALKLP010000073.1 GCA_937991965.1 uncultured Verrucomicrobiales bacterium | reverse complement strand
ACTCAGTTTCATTCCAGGAACTGGACCGTACTATAAAAAGTTCCTAAGACTTGAAGAACTTAAACGACTTCCCGATGAGTGGAACAGTGGACCTATTACCCAATACAAAGTTAAGAGGGCGTGTGAATTGATGAACGATTTCACGAGTGGCCTAAAACTTTTAAATTTACAGGGTGGCCTCACTACTGGGGGTATAGCATCGATTCGGAAGCATATAAACGAGGGAACGACCAAACGTCTCATGGGAATATCTCAAGAATGTCTAGAGTTCATTTTGACGAAGCAGCTCAAACTGGACTATATGAAAAAGTTGTTACGGGAGTGGGAAGGTGAAAACATCGACATTGTTCGAGTTAGACTCTATGAATATCTAGACATGATGCGAAAGCTCACGGACTTGGGGGATGACCTCGTCTTCTATGATTCATTGGAAGAATTCGTAGAGAACTATCTCGGTGAAGATCTCTACGAACGCCTGGAAACTATGATTCGATTTTTCAAACAGTTGGACACTCTCAGGCGTTCGCTTTCGTAACTTTTACAGACTTGATATCTATACATTTATTGTCGGAAGGACCACCTACAGTAATTTTTGAACCTGTGAAGTTTAGATCTGGGTATGTATCAACTTTAAAACCATTTGGTATTATGAAAGATTTGACACCTGATGACGAAGTGAATTTGTCATTCTCATCAAGTGGTATTTCTTCTCCCTTATAGTCACACTCAGTGTAAAAAGTTGCGTGAGATGCAGATTTACCCCTCTCCTTAATTTCCTCTATTCTAGCATTTTCTTGCTCCTGTCTGTATAGAAAGAAACCACCTCCGGCGACACTAAATGAACATAAGGCAATTACAGCTACGGTTACTGAGTTCATATTATATTATGTGCATAATATAATATGAGTGCTATTGCTATTATCGTAGGACTCTGCTGCTGCTCTTCTTTATCCGCTGCAGGAAGTTGGTTCGGTGGATTTATTTCAGGAACCAAACCTCACTTTTTGAAAGTTACAGACGCTGAAAAAGTCAAAGAACTTTACGCTCTCGCAGTAGAAATTCATGAGAAAAACAAAAAGGAACTCAGTAAGTTTCCCGCTAAGGAGAGTGAATTAAACGAAGATGAACGCGCCGAATATATGGAAATTAGGGCTAAACAAGATGCAGAAGTACGGGACTCGGATTTCTGCAAAAAGTTGAAAGAATTCGATATGACGGCTGCCAGGAAGGTTAGAGATGATTATCAGCTTGATGTAACTACACTCAATGGAACAAAAATGAAAGGGGATGTGTTTGGAGAATATATCGGATCTAAGGAGACCCTTGAGGGTGAAAGGCGTCAGGTTGATGACCTATTTAAGTTATGCACAGAGGAATCAGAGAAAGATTAGACCAAATCTCTTTGACATAAACTTCTCTACACCCTGGAACGTAGGAAAACTCCAGAGGTACCAACGGGACCAGAAACCAGCCCCGTCGATACCACTCATTTTCCAATTCTCTTTATCACTCCCGTTTATACTCAGCATCTTATCTTGTATCTTTTTGGGATCTCGCTCAGCTATCGTGCTTTTAGGTATCCTACCTCCATGTCGGAGCACATAGGAACGCATACGTGAAGGATTCTTGTGTTTGGTGTAGTCTGAGTATCCACTGGCACCAAAGTCAACAGTCCTGCCGTCTTCTAGAGTCGCCCTGAACTTCTTGAGAGGGTTAGGGCTACGAGTTATCTTGACGCGCATACTTATTAATTACAAACAAAATTTACTTGCAACCCATGCAGCCGTACTCCTCCTTCTTGGCTTGGGGAAGGAAGAAAAGACGCTCGGGACCACGCTTGACCCGGTAAAGGTGGTCGTACATGTGAAGCATACCAATAGTGAGGGCAAGGGTCGCAACGACCATACCGTTCATCTTGCGGGAGGTCCAGGCATACGCCGCAATGACGGCGACAAGGATGATCTGAACGATGGTGAGCTGGGGAAGCTTGGGCATGGAGAAGCGAGACTCGACGGTCGCAACCTCCTCAGTGGGGGTGGGTTCGGCATACATAGACTTGGGATAACCAGGCATTTTTATTTTATGCTGAGAAAATAATGTGGAGGTTTGCCTTTGTGCCTATGTTCATGGTCCTTTATGATTTTGCAAAGTTACCTGTAGACCGCCTGTACTTTACGAATCCGTGGCGACCCCTTCTCGGTATACAAAATACCTTTAGAGATGTCATCAACGGTTTTCGTCCACATGAAGTGAAAAACTACCCAGGACTATTACTCATAAGTCTACACTACAGAAAGATACGTGAAGAGTTTGAACGGGTATCCCCAAAACTGAAAAAGACGTGGTATCATGAGACAAATCCGTGGTTTGAAAAAAATGAGGGATACTATTTTTACAAAGCTGAGGACTTCCCCCTACTGAAGAGTCTCATAAATCAAATACCATGTGTGCACACAGAGGGTGCCTCATTCGCTGTCATAGAGGGTCCCATGGTCTTAGCACCTCATCGGGCCGAATCGAATGAACTTCTTAGGTATCAACTCACTATAGAGGGCGGTGGTGATTGCACCCTGTATACCGAGAGTGGTAATTTTATTCAGAGAGAGGGAGAAGACTTTCTCTTTGACCACGGAAGATATCACGAACTTATGAAGACTGGACCCAATAGACGGGTTTTACTTATACTGGATGTTCATAGATGATTTCGGCAAACAGCTTCATACATATCACTCCCACCGATGAGTTCGAGACGTTCGTCGTCGACTGTCCTTTTGGTGAAGGGTCCCGGAGTCCCATCATTACAGTGCATACACAGGGCCGAGAGCTTCGTCACTTCACACGCGAGGGGAATACAATCAATGAGTTCACCAAACTTCCTCTGAAATGAATCGGCATCAAGCCCCGCCAAAATTACACTCTTTTCAGCAAGGAGACAGCGCTCTACAAACTTTTTGAGTCTAGGAAAAAATTGAGCCTCATCTACAGCTATGATATCAGCGTCAAAAAAATCCACAGTCTCCATGATATCAAAGAGGTCATGAACCTTGTAACAGTTAAACTTGACATTGTCATGGGTCTTCAAAACTTGTTCGGGGGAACGTGTATCTTTAGCGGAGTTGATGACGAGAATATTCTTACCTATTACTTTCAAACGCTTAAGTCGTCTGATGAGTTCCGAAGTTTTACCTGAAAACATATTTCCCATAATAATCGAGAGACCCATCCTGATTTATTAAAATAATATTGTATTTTTTATATGGGTGAACTTCACAAAGCTGTATATAATGGACACGTGGGATATTACAATCCTAGGACAGGGCGTGTCAGGTTTGGGAAATGTATTTACCCAAATATCGCTACGGCTATAAAATATCTCAAGACAAAGTAAGATGCCTCTCACTGATGCTCAAATTGCTCGAAAAGTTGGGCAACTGCGTAGAACAGAAGGTCAAATCTATGCACCCCTCAAATACTTCAGGGGGCTTGGGAGTCTCAAGGAGGTTGAAACTCGTTACAAGAAGATGCTCAAAAAAGATTACACCAAGTTTAGAACAGACGAAGGACGAAATACGAAGACTTCCTCCTACACCCAAAAGTTCAG
>CALKLP010000072.1 GCA_937991965.1 uncultured Verrucomicrobiales bacterium | reverse complement strand
ACAGAAACACAGCGAGGGACATGATTCGACAGGGGGCGATCTTTTTGACCCGACGACTGTATGAAGGACCGGGACGTTCAGCCGCGGAACAATTCGAAAAAGGTTCAGGTCAATTAAACTGCTACAAATACGTGGTACTATATCAAGACATTGTAATTGTTTATTGGGTGATGCGTACAATCTCAAGTTACTTGGTATATCGAATACGGAGAAAAGGTTAGAGTTCGCACTGCGAAAAACCAGGAACTGTACCCTTTGTATCGTAGGGTGCACTGCTCGAAACCACCTACTACATACAGTAGATTTACCCACAGTAGCCTCACTCATTATTGCTGGTGGCGTTAGTTTCAGGGGAATGCTCTAGTACTTTCACCAATAAGAACGCCATTGGTACCGGTAATAAAAACGATTATTGGTCAAGCCATCGGTTTTTGTCCGCAATTCGGGGGACTTTGTGTCTGTTTCGTGTCTGCCGCATGTATGTGTGGAACATTGCCATATTGTGTATTGCAAATACTCTAATTCCTACGTATACATCACCTTGTTTTCACCATGTTTTTCCGTCGCCCCGTGCACGGCTGCGCCCAGTGTTAAAGGACTAGACGCCTGGAGTATTACTCGAGCCGTCTGTTTGGTGGCACATAGTAAAGCCTAGGGAATCCGCATGTCTTCCAAAGCCAAAAATTAAATCTATCGTATTCTTCGATCTTCTCTAAGCATTTCGTCGACATATCTATGGACGCCTAAATTGGCGCCAGCCAAACAGAACATGGTCGAGTCATCGACAGGTCCGTCTTCGTCATATGTATGTTGCTGTCAAGCGGCTATTATGGCGGGCTTCTTGAAAATATCTCTATAATATACCAGGTACTCTTAGCACTTTTCTTGTAAACATCATCTGCATCTTGGCCTTTGAAGCGTGGACGGCTTTCCCGTTGTTCGGACAGAGACGGGGTGCAGCAGATATCTGATGGTGACCTCGAAGCATCATTAATTAGTTAACCAAGCTCCACGAGCATCCATGTAGACACCGAACATGTAGAAAATGCATTCTCAGTTAGAGCCGCCGAGAAATCAAGTGCAGCTAGACAAACGTGATAGAAAAGCCGCCCAATTGGAGTCATTCCCCATTGAATTTCCCACCACTGTAAATCTAATCTACTACTATTGGGGTTATTGGAACTCCGCAAATATTATCTACCCGTTGTTACGCTGCTGTATCCTCGTACAAGCACAACTAATCGCTTCCCTGCTTTGTAACAGATACACGGAGTGATGACACCACATCAATATAATTTCCTCAAGGTAAAACGAGTCGAATAATATAGAGTCAATCAACATCACCCCGGCACTACTGTCGAAGAAAAAACGATTCCAGTACCGCAGTGTATCTGAGCGTCACCCCGACAACCATGAGTAGGAGCGGTTCAGGGACAAAATACGAAATCAATTTCCAAAACCTACGGTGCGACCCGGAATCCTCATCCGTCGAGACCGCTACTTGTTTGTGCCGACGCATGCATGCCTATCTATGCAGTCCCCATCGAAACCGCACGATCAAGATCAGCGAACCCATTTTGCTACTTTCCCGGGAGGACCCTTTTTGCATACAACACCCTGGAAAATATCGGATCGGACTAGTCCGCGATTTATCATGTTTCTTCGCCTTTGAAGCGTGGATGGCTTTGCCATTGGAGGGACAGAGGTGTTTGACGAGGTTGACATAAAGTAGTGAAAGCATCATTAGCATGTTAGTCTAATCATGCTACTCGGGCATCTACGTTAGCATCAACCGCGTAGAGAAGTATATCATCAAGAAGATTCGTCGAGAAGTTAAGTGCGGCCACACGAACATGTTGAAAAAGCTTCTCAACTGGGGATACCCCGCAACGATTTTCACACCATTATATTATAGCCTATCTACTATCAGATCCCCAAAATCATCCAGGCATTGCCTCTGTTGTGTCCGTTTACAAGCACAACGAACAACGTATTTTCCGCTGCTGCTGCAGCTGTACTATTTCCAGCAAGATAGAGACGCTTTTAGGAAAGCGTCATACCTTCCGAACCAAACCGTTTCTGGCTACTGGCCCCATCTTTCAAGAACCCTTTAGTTCAGTTGAAACTACTTTTGATCAACACAATCTTTTGTAAAAAATATGAATACTCTCCAGCTGTGAGATCGAAGGTTTCGTCGAACCTCTATTACACCAGGATACCAAACAAACATCATCAGCGCGTAAAGTTCCTTGCGTACCGTGCAGGCTGGTTCACCTAGAACCCCCTAAGGTATCTCCCCTACGAATGCCGATCGCAATATCTAGTCCAAGAGTGGATATTTGGTATCGTACTAACTCCCGTGACCAGTGTAAGAGGGTGAAATTGCCAGATGGTTGGTTTAACGGCCTCGGGCTGTCTCTAGGAGCGACACTCGTAGTATGGACTGATGACAGGCCTTCAACATTTTCAACAAAATTCAGGCTTTTTCCAAGCGGAGGCGAAAAAACAATTGCGCCGCATTTTGCACGATCCCGTTGGAAGGTACACTCCAAGGCATGTATGTTTGTAGAAATTTTCATGCAAAAAATCGAAGATCTGATCTGCCTGTGTTCAACGCTAAGCATGATCTAGCGAAAAAAATGTATCCTACACTAAAACCAAGTAATTTGAAGGAATATATATGACATATTATTCGCTATTACGCACAAAAGCGCAAATTTCCACGATGTTTTTGAGAGATGGACCCTGAACTTTTGCACATGTGTCCTACATGCCCATGCCGAGGTCTCACGTTCAGTGTTTTTTTTCTTACTTTTTCCTTCTTTTTTCGCTGAAAACAATTGGGCTAAGTAAGGTGGTCTACATTCATTTCTCCGGAAAATCTAAATGACGAATAATCAGGCAAAAGAAAATTAGAATCTAGTGAGGACTTCACAGGGCACATAGAAGACGTGCAAATGTTGA
>CALKLP010000071.1 GCA_937991965.1 uncultured Verrucomicrobiales bacterium | reverse complement strand
CAGCTTTTGATGGATTATCCGACATGTGGTGTTATGTACGGATAACTTTATTGGAATCAGCGGGGTGTGATGCGAGGGAATCGGCATGCTAGGGATATAAGGTCACTGTTCGGATTGGGTTGGAAGAATCGTGAGGATCCGCAAAACCTATGGGTGGAGACGCCTGCCGGGGCAACCGCAGGCGTCGTAGCTGTGTCAGGGAGAGAGAATTGATGGGAAGGGTGGTCGAGGGGCCGTACGGCCGCGCAGGCCACCAGAAGGCTTTGGAGTGGTGGAACAGGGCGAACGCGGGAAAGTGCCACAGTGGCACGGGTTCCCATACCTGACCCTGACCTAGAGTGGATGAATAACTAATGAAAAAGCTCTCGGTTTGATTTGTTATTGAATGGACGAAGACAGGTAGAATGGGGTCATATTATATTCTCGGAATGAATAGTGGATTCAAGTTCAGAGCGTCAATGGCTGGGAGACTCTTCAGGAATAAATGGTCAGGTCTTTCGGGGATCGCCGATTGTGGAAGCTTAACCAGAACGTCTCGGTACAGATGGTCACAAGACTCGTAAAACGTGGCAAAACTATTCTAGAATTTATAGCTCAAAATTCGGTTGGATCGGGGGTCAATGATTGTGGAGGTGTGACAGGATAGTGAAGTGAAATTCGGAGGTGAAGTGGAAGATGGGAAAGGTTAAGTTTTTAGTAGCGTGATTACGAGATCACATATGATTATTTTCGTCTTATGTAGTTCGACGAAGGTTGTAAAAGTATGAAGGAAACTGTAGAATTGTTTATCATGCGTTGTGGTCTTTGGAGGTCGCACACTGGGGAAGCTTGTTGACAGTGTGGTGTAGTACGGTCATATCATAAGGAAGCTGGACGAATGTTAATGCGGTGGGGCTTTGATTGAGGTCACGATTATTGAGACTAAAAAATGTGACGTCACGATATGGACGAAATCGTATGTATTGATTGGTGAGACAACCCACTCCGCCATGCTGACACAGGGTAGTCTACTTGCGGCTGCGTGGGGGAGAAAAGATTAATGGCTATGGGGTAGCTCGATGGGTTGTGTCTTTGGACTAGGTAGTTCGAGGGTCAGAAATGGAAGCTAGAGAAATGTATTAGTGAGGATTTTGGTTCTACTGATTGTTTGAATGAAAGTTTGATGATTTTTAGGTCGAGGGTTGCTATTGTGGGCGCTTAATACAGGTGGGGACTTTAGAGGTCAAGTATTGTTGAGGCTGGATAAGTTATGAGTGTGGAATATTAGGTAATTAGGAGGATTGCTGGGCTGGAAGTTAATGCGGCAAGTGGGTCGGAATGTTAACAGAAGCTGACAGAAATGAATGGATTGTGTCGCAATTTAGTGTTATGAGTGTACGATTAGGGACTCAGGGTAAATATAGGTTGTGGCCGGAGCACTACTGGAGGAGTTGCTAAGCGCATTGAAAGAACGGGATTAGAGGTCATGCGATTGACACACGCCTGTTAGCCCGGCACGACCGAGAAGAGCTTGAGAATATAATTATCTTTGATCAACTACGGGGAGGGTTATCACTATGATAGTGAAGAGTGCACCCAAGACCTTGTGCACTGTTAGCTACGTGTGGGAAAGTTGAGATGAATTTGTTTCAAGTTGGTTGAAATGTGAGCAGCGGGCCCTGGGTCTGGATAGGGCAGTTATTAGGTTGTGTGGTGTGGGATGAATGAAGAGTTTGAAGGTTAGTATCTCGGCTTATAAGTGTAGCGATGCTCTTATGAGGCGGAATCCCGTTGGAGGGCTTGCATGGCAGGTCGGTTAGTCGTTTCTACGAGAGCGACAAAAGATTTGGTGACGTCAGAGAAGTTAATGATATTATACTTTGAAACGTATTGACGCGTGACTGTCAGGTGACACAGAATCTTTCAATGCATTGTGCGGTATGATGGCGAACGTTTGGCACTTGGTGATTTGAACGTAGACTTGAAACTATACTCGCTCAAAGACTCAATTCAACTGGAGAAACTTTTAGTGATTGGATCGAGTTGCCATTTTCAGTTGAAATAGATCATATGTGGCGTCATGACGTAATCGAAGGCTATGGCGTTATAGCAGTGAGTGGTGCCCCTGAGTGGTTCCTATTCGGAAAGACGGCAGATTAACGGGAGAGTCGAATGCGTTGTGGAAGCAATTCAGTGATCGCCCTTTTGATTAAAAGTCACCGGGGGGACCAGTCAGCCCAGTGGAATGGCGTCATGTCGCCTCGGGATCGAATGGACCAAGGGGACTGACGAGGAAGGGCTGTAATTCGTCCATCGGGCTTGGCATGTGGAACTAAAATTAATGAAACTTATGATGACGGTCGACCTGGATCTCACGTGGAATTTCGAATTGATTCCCAGCTTGGGCGGGTCGATATTTAACTAAGCGTGAAGGATGATTTCCGTCGATTTCGCTTTTACTTTCCGTTTTTGTTCCGAGGAGAGCGAATGATAGTCATATAGAATAACGCTGGAGGAATCATGCAACGCTAGTTCACAAGTCTGGGCAGGTGGGGACGGAAAGAAAACTACCAAGAGAAGACCTATTTTGGCATAACTCGACCGCCCCTTTCTGGAAAATGGAGCGAGTAGTTTTGAGCAGTGGTCAAATGTTTATCGAGGCGTGAGAGTACACACTAGACTAATCACACGGACACGGGCGTTCCGCTCGGACGGAAGTTATTCTGCGAATGTCATTGGTGTGGATTGTATAATATGAAGACTTAAATTGGACGAGATGGTGGAAATGCTGTTGGATAAAGATTTGAGGTGAAGATTGATTACGACCAATGTTAATGGTTGAATATAGATGGGTTTGCACCGAGGAGGATATATAATATTGCACAGACATGAATTAGGCCCGGATGTGAGTTGCATGTTGAAGTTGGCATCCTGCGAGTATGAGGAGGATAATGGCGTGACTTGTCAAACCAGGAAATAAGAGATAGGATCACGCACTACGGAGAGCGCCTTGCCGCGGAGGGCCAACTCCATGCACATTGAGTTGATGAGCACCTGGGTACAGGTGCCAGGTACTTGTTTGACGTCTAGTGAGACTGAATTTAGTGAGCCTGTGAATCGCCTGGTGAAGAATAAATAGTGGGAGATTAATCTGACAGGATAACGAGGAAATTGGGATTTGATTTGGAGGACATGAATGGTGGGTGAGGCAGATTGACCATTGTCACGAACAGGGAAGTGGTACAGTGATGACAAGGGTGTCTAGTGATCTGGAAAAATGGCATGGCAAAT
>CALKLP010000070.1 GCA_937991965.1 uncultured Verrucomicrobiales bacterium | reverse complement strand
TGCGTTTTTGTGGTGATTTCCTTCTGGCGTGTCCTCCTGCTTGTATTACCATTAGGCTAAACGGGACCTCCATTTGAAGGTTTAAACCACATACTATGGTTTTAGGTAATTGATTTATATTTGTTGGTGCCATTATTGGGTCGTCTGTTTTTCGCTTTTGTTCAAGTTATTAGTCTTTCATCTTTTGGGCGATTTTTTTTTTAGTTTCCTAGTATTGTATCTACTAATGTACTTATTCGCACGCGTTGCTTGTTTTTGTCTGTAATAATCACAATGTTGCGCTGAATCCGAACATGCCTCTTTTCAGCAGTACTTAATACTTGCACCGTTGCGCTGAACCTCAACGTGCCTGCACAGATTCGAAGAATGAATCCTCGATGAAAGGAAAAGAGTGAAATCCTAGGAACTTCTACACAAACAACAAGAAGAAAACATATTGGCGTGCGCAACAATCCCTCCGGACTTCGGTGACGAGTTTCGAAGGTAAGCCTACCACGTGCAAGTCGTTACTACCGGGTGAAATAGCCTCGTCGACCCTTTAGCTCCCTATATAAATACATGTCGTCGGAGTCTACCAATGGCACAGAAATTAGGCTCAGAGCCCGTCTCCTTCGAGGTCTGCGCGCTGCCATCTTAGCTAGCAGACGTACACCTGACACCCGATCAAATCGGTCGCCGTCGTCATGCCCTTCAGCGTCATTTCTAGAATGTCACTCGCAGGACTGCTCTTACCTCCAACTCTCACAATTCCTACGCTCTTCGAAGCAATGTCCCCACTTTGCGAAATCCACCGCCACGGCGACTTCTCGGCATTTAGGCCTTCAACGCTCCTGATTTATACGTCCCCCAAACAGGTTATTTTCGGTATCCTGATTTGAATGACCTAAACAACTTCACTTGCAAGCATCACGGCGCACGGATTTGGTGGGAAGAAAGCCCGTTCAACCGTTGCGAGTCCGGCGCCGTTGTAATCCCACGTCTTCGACCTGTCGGAGACAATATTTGGCGTCTCTTTAATACGGAAGCATTTAGTACCTACCAACGTAAATACAATGGCCTATTCTCCTTCACGGCTCTTGGTGCAGGAGGTTGTGAAAATAGAACTTAGACTAATCCAAAACCCCCGTCTATGCTCACCTTGCATGGTAAAGCCTACGATCGTATCTTCGATTTGCAAGAAAAATACTAAACCATGAATGTTTTCAACAGCTCAAGATTTTACATTTACGACTCCGAGTTTGTAGACCAGGCGCAACATCTGGGCATTGACCTTGGCACTGCTGAAATCTTACGCAACCACGTTCAAGATAACATTTCATTAGCCCAGCAGTACCGTGCAGCGGTCGACGACATCGTCAATAGCAACTCTAATAGTTTGGAACCAGCCTCTATCTCCTTTGCAGAAACTAGCAGAGTAAATGACGGAAACGTCCTTGGGCAGCAAGCTTCCGCCCCAGAAATCGCGGAATCCTTTACACATCAGGTGAACAGGACGTGACTACTCGTTCTGTGATCACCTATCCCCAAGATAGCCCAGACTCCCATTCTCGTTTCCTTCCTTTTCAGTCGCCGGCATACGAAAGCCTCCAGAACCCTTTGTTATTTATGCACGTTGAAGCTGGTTGGAGCCCAGGCAATGCCCTTGAAAACCCGCCGAAAAAATCTCGAACTATAAACATTGCAGGCAATACCCATGTTACTTCACCGCTCTACTGCAGACAACGCATTCTTTCTGATCGTGTCTTCCAAAGATAACTCAGGATGGAGCACAGACAACCTGTCTCGCATGAAAGAAAATCAGCTGACGTTTATGGAAGCAGCTCCATTTCAACAAAGGTTAGCCACGGCTTGTTCTATTTCACAATCAAGTGGGACCGATAAACCTGGCCAGCTTCTACCCGTTACATTTCACGGATCACCCACGAAACGTAAACATGACACAGAAGACGCTCTTGCAGTTGTGAACAGAAAGAGGAAACCACACCTCATGATTAAAGTGACTTTCAATCCCTTTTGGCCTGAAATTGTGCAAAACCTCCTATATGGACAGCAAGCTTCTGACCGTCCAGACCTTTGCTGCAGGGTTTTCAAAAACAAGCTTGGCGTTCTAACGTCCCACCTTAAGAGCGGCAAGGTCTTTGGGCCTTGCTATTTTCATATGTCTGTTATCAAGTACCAAAAACGAGGGCTTCCTAATGCACATGTCATCGACAAGTTTAAAAATGCAGGTCCTGATGTCCTTAATCAAAATGGACTCGTGGGTGTGGGCACAGTTGCCTGATGAATCCATCGTAGGCGGCAGACTGCGAGAGATGGTTCTCAAATATATTATTCATAAGTCCTGTGGCTCCTACAACGTCAATGCACCGTGCAGGCAAAGAAACCGGGATACCAACACCAAGTCTTGCAATAAGTACTACCTCCAACCGTTCACAACAACAGCCACGCTAAACGAACGCAGCGGTCGCGCAGAATACTGTAGGACGAAAAATGGTGATAATCCCAACGTGCGCAACAAAGTTGGCAACACCCTGGTTGATATCCCCGTCCGCAACCAATGGGCTGTTCCCCACAACCCGTACTTCTACTAGATTGCCATGTGTGCACTGATGTCGTTACAGCAGCTTCGTGCGCCAAATAACTTTACAAGTATATTGCAAACGGCAACGATTTCGCGAAAGCCAGAATCTCTGGGATTACAAATGGAATAGAAATGTGCCGCACAACGCGATGCAGAGGCTACTTGGAGAATGCTCGGCTTTGAAACACAAAGCCGTTATCCCTCAATTACACGTGTTCATGCCCACCTTGAGAATGAAAACAGCGTCG
>CALKLP010000069.1 GCA_937991965.1 uncultured Verrucomicrobiales bacterium | reverse complement strand
ACGAAATGTCTTCTTCAATAGTTGGTCTTCGTAAAATAGGTACTATGAAGGTTGGTTCCTTCAATGTTCGTGGTTTAAATTCAAACTTAAAACAATGTCTTCTTGCCAAAGATATGCTCCGATACGAGTTGGATATTCTTTGTCTTCAGGAAACGAAGATAAAAGCAGGATCTATTTTTGTTAGAGGCAATAGCACTTTTATTATGTTAGATTCGACGTCTCAACACTATGGCAATGGTTTTGTAGTTTCTAATCGTTTCTCACAAAACATAGTAAAGTACAAGCGCCATTCGGATCGTGTTGCTTCATTAACGGTAAAGATCGGCGCCGATGACCGTTACATGAATGTCGTTAACTGCTACGGTCCTCACTCTGGAAGAACGGTTAACGACCCGGAAGAAGCAGATCAATTCTACGCCACTCTACATCAAGTAATTTCTTCTTTTAAATCACAGGATTTACTCTTAGTAATGGGGGACTTCAATTCGAAGCTTGGGACAAGAAGCGATGGGGATACGTTCATGGGGGCTCATGGCCGTGGCAAGCGGAACAGTAATGGTCACACACTATCTACAGTGGCTGAGTCCTTAAATCTATTTGCCTGCAACACAGCATTTCAGAAAGCCGCTCGACACAAGACCACATGGACCGGTTGTCGAAATAGTAATCTTATTTACAATCAGATCGATTACATATTCTGTCCTCAGAATATTAAGGCTGCATGTGTAGACTCTCAGTCCTGGGGGGGTACTCAAACAAGGAGTGACCATAAACTTGTGCAAGCTGTGTTCGACTTCACTAGAATGTACGGTATATTCGGAGATGCTCGACGTCGAAAGAAGAATGCTGTGAGAAAGCGATACAATTTACCACTTTTCCAAAACGCTTCGAAGCAAATCGAGTATTCAAGAAACCTTTCAAGAAGACTCGCGGAGTGTACCATTGATTCGATCGAGGACTTTAATAATGTAGTCAAGGATGCTGCTGCCGAGGTCATTGGATTCCAAGAAAAAAGATCTCCCTATGCATGCCACAGCGAGACAATCTTGAAGCTTTCTAAACGCCAGAGAGACATTTTACTGTTAACAAGCGACAAGAATACCTCTCCGACTACGGTTACCTCACTAAAGAAGGAAAGGAACAAAATTCTGCACGAGATCAGAAAAGAATGTCATGCTGCTGCTTGTCGAAAGGTGGAATCATTGGTAGAGGACATCGAAGCCGTAAAGGACCAATCCACTAAGATGTTTAAAGCTGTTGCCGTTTGCCTGAAAAAGCCTTTTCAAAAAATACAGATCAAGGACAGCGATGACTACATCCTCGGCAACGATCAATGCGGGAAAGCGATCACGTCGCACTTTCGAGATCAATTCTTCAGTGCTGAGAAAGATATGTTTCCATCCGACTTTCCTGCTCCTCTTGATAGTCCTATAACATCCAAGGAATTCCAGATTGCCTTTCAACGATTGGGTAATAACAGATCACCAGGAATCGACAGCATCCCAGGAGAGCTTTTCAAGTATGGAGGCAACGACCTTGCTGATGTTACGGCAAGGATGTTTAATAAGCTCTTTGAGTTAAACGACACGGAAGAACTCAAACTTGGCGAGGGTGTGCTAATCACGCTACAAAAGCCAGGCAAAGCCAAAGGAGCATGCTCAAACCTTAGACCTATCGTCCTGCTGAAATCTCTGCGGAAAAGCTTCTCACTAGTAGTTTTGAACAGGATCAAAGATCGCGCCTATGATTTCATCTCTTCGTATCAGAGTGGCTTTAAACAATACCGTAGTACAATGGACGCCGTGTGGACTCATAGATGGAATATAGCTAGATCACTGCACTTCAAGCGTATCTCGTACATTTTCGGCATCGACTTGTCCAAAGCGTTCGATACTATTGATCGGGTGAAATTACTTGAAATACTTAGCGGCTTCCTAAGCAACGATGAGATCAGAATGGTTGCGGTTCTTCTGAGGGATACCAACATGAGACTTCGTCTAAATCAAGAACTTTATGATGCTTTCGATACGAATATTGGAATTACTCAAGGGGACGGCATTTCACCAATCTTGTTCAACATCTATTTTGAAGCAGTAGTTAGAGACGTAGGAAAACGTCTGGACTTGGAAGCCGATATAGTCAGAGTCGTAATTGCATACGCCGACGATGCTGATTTCAGATCCGAGAATTTGTTCTTAATCGACTTGATAGAAACCGAAGCCCCAGCCATCCTTAGGAAGTGGAACCTCCAGATGAACATCAACAAGTCGGAGTTTACGCATGTAGAAAAACGAAGCAACAGAAACGACGAATATTGGCGCAATACGAAGAAACTAGGCTCCCTCCTTGGTGACACTGAAGACATCTCTAGACGAAAGAATTTGGCCCGTGCAGCTTTTAGTAGAATGTGGAAACTTTGGGTTAACCGGAACAAACTCTCTGAATCACTACGAATACGTCTGTACAATGCATATGTCAAACCAGTATTATTGTACAATTGTGGCACATGGGGAGTCACCGATACAGTCCTCCAAAGTCTAGAAAGCTTTCATCGTCGTCAACTCCGTCGTGTTCTTGGTGTATATTATCCTGATCATCTTTCCAACCGAGAAGTATACTCTAGATGCAAATGTCAGCCCTTAAGGTACGATCTTATAAAGGCACGCTGGAAATGTTTCGGACACATCCTACGAAGACAAGAAGACATCCCCGCCAATATCGAAATGATCTCGTATTTTAACTGCACTGACAAGAAATGGCCAGGAAAGAAGACTATGTGCTTGCCTCTACGTCTTCATGAAGATTTGAAAATGATCGGATGGAAACTCCAGTCAATCGATGATCTAGCTCGATTTCGTAAATTGGCAGAAGACCGTATTGGCTGGAATAGAGTAGTAGAACGACTGGTCTCAAAGACAATGCGACTCTACGATATTCAAGAAGAAAAGCGATTAAGCAAGAAAAAGAAAAACCAAAAGCAATGTTGAAGGCCAAGCAAACCTTTTTACGAACAGACCAATTTATTTGCCGTATGCGACGGTGGAGTTATATTTCAGACCAAGATCTCCCTTTAGAGTACTGAATATTTCTAGTCTACTATAATTTTAACCAACGCGAAACGAATATATTATTATAGCTCCTACTATACGACAGTGCTAGTTTTGCTTTCAATGAGTAGTACTATTGCAACATTTCCTTCCAATATCTAAAAGATTCAATAAATTCGCATTCTGGCGCTCAATTGTTATGTTTTCGTCCAAAACATTGAACTAAGGTTGCTACATATATAATATCTTTCATCAATAATTGAAACTTCCGAATACTGAAAAAGACGGGTCCTGTAGGCAGACACTATTGGAAGCTAGGCAAGCTAGCTTCCATGGGAGGGGAGTCACCCCCAACCCTCCAAAAACGTTTGCCTGAAAAAGCCTTTTCAAAAAATACAGATCAAGGACAGCGATGACTACATCCTCGGCAAGATCAATGCGGGAAAGCGATCACGTCGCACTTTCGAGATCAATTCTTCAGTGCTGA
>CALKLP010000068.1 GCA_937991965.1 uncultured Verrucomicrobiales bacterium | reverse complement strand
GCACATCATCGCCAGCTCCACCATCAATGATATCGACCCCATCACCACCTTGAATGAAATCAATAGCTCTTGAGCCTGTTATCTCATCATTACCTGACCCAGAAAAAACCCGATTAGGGTTAGGGTCATTGGCTAGCACCCAAACTTCTTCGCCCGAAGCATTGGTGTAATTAAGTTCTTCCGGAGTGGAGACATCACGCATTTCGAATATGCGTGAGTCCTCGGAATCGATGGTAGCTTCCGGTGGAGATTCTAATAACACGCCTTCAGAATCAAGGGCGGTAGTATCAAAATCAGCCGATACCTTGAAGTCCACTGTGAACGTTTCATCTGAAGGAACCGGATAGATTAAATGCAGACGCAGTGATCCCTCGATAATTTCTGGAGATTCTATTGTGTAGGTACTACCCACTTGTGTAGCGCCTTCTATTTCAAAGCCGCTAGGGAAACCGCTTAACTCAACACTGGTCACTGTAAAGCCGGCAGGAAACGTCGGAGCCAACTCGATGACACGAGTCATCTTGTTGTCACCGAAATATTGATCATTGTCGGTAAAGATGACTAGGTCGTCGTCCGCAGCACCGTAGTTAAGTACTTCAGTTGAAAACTGTGCTTCATTGGATGGGTTGAATCCAGATTCTTCTGAACCACCACCGCCTTTAATCGTTCGAGATTCAACATCTCCATTGACCTCAATAGATACAACTTTCGAAGGTTGTAACAACTTAAGATCAAAAAGGGCTTCAGCCTGTGGAACAGGAGGAGCCTCAGCAGCAGCCGCTAATGCAGGTGTTTCAGGAGGAGGCTGTTTAGGAGCAACGCTAAACTTATCACCTTCTTCATCAATGAATTTGCGATCGAACTTACCATCGTCTTTGGATACTTCGACCTTTTCAGCAATAGCCTGCTGTGCCTGAGCCATAGACTCAACGGCTTCAGTGATCATTGCGAGGATCTCAGCCGCAGCATCGAAATCCATTTCAGAGTCTTCAGCCTCTACCTCGGATGTCTTAAGATCCTCTTCGAGCAAACTCGATACCGCAACAAATTCCTGCATCGTGAGGTTCCCAATCTCACCGACTTTAGACAGCAGCACGTTGGGAGCAATCATGACTCCGTTGATCGAAATAAGCGGAACCTGCTCCTCATCAAACAGGAATATCGCCAAGCCTAGTAAGGTGACCGTACCACCCGTTCCTGGATTACCAAGAATGACATCGGTATCCACGATATCAACAGTGACGGTTTCGAAATCAATCCCTGTGATTTCGAGCTCACCACCAGGCTGGACTCCAACTTCCTGCTTTTCGTTGCTGAATGCGACAAGCTGCTTATTTTCTTGATCCATTAGAGATAATCTTTTTCAGGGTTCTGCGACATTTAACGGCCGGACTTCATTAAAAGTGAGGTACGGCACACTATGGTGCGTGTTACATGGAGAGCAGATAACAATTCCGTAAATTCGTCGGTCATGTTTCTCTGCCAATTAAATCAGATGATTCCGAGATTTCTCTTTTCTCGGTTAACCGTTAACTGCCCGCTAGGGGCATACAACGGCAAATCATCTAACTTCAGCAAGGAGCGAAGATGCTCAATACTCTTGTTTGTATGTTTAAGCTCTAAGATCGCTACAGTACGATTCTGAGTATTCAACATGCGACACTCATTAAGAGACTCTTTCAACTCTTTAATAGAATCGGTTTGATCAGCGTGCGAAAATAGTTCCGTAAGATACGTATCTTTACTCTGCAGCTCGTTTAAAATTATGGTTTTCTGACTAACCAAAATATGTAGCTCTTCAGTATCTCTTGCCTTAATTGCAGCTAGCTCCGACTCAAGTACACTGCAAAGCGCCTTACACAGGGATTTAATTTCTTCCCTTATCTTATGATCTTCAGTGTTTACATTCATAGTCATCATTTACTCGTGATCACTCTATTGAAGTAGTTGGACAAGACCGCGTGCAAGCACAATCGCATCGACGGTTTTTCCAGAAGAGGTATTTTTCACTTGAACCGGACTGCCTTTGGCTCCTTCCGACAGAGCAATTCCTTTTGTCTGAAGTTGGAGTCCCGCCGTTTCGTGAACAATAAGGACGGACTCGCCTTTGTTCACCACTTTTGCAGGAGCTAACATGTTTTCATCTAATACTGAACCTGCAGTGACGCGAGCACTAAACGCATACCCTAGCCAGCGCTCCAGATCTTTCACGGGGTCTGCGACATTTCGAAACGCAGAGTTGTTTCCCCCAACCGTGACGACCTTCTGGACCAAATCTGATCGTTGTAGGATGTCGCCTCTTCTCACGCCTCGTCCCAGAACCCAGACGCTACCTTCATAGGTAACCGTCGATTGAACATGGATACGCCATGACTTAGGACCCTCGCAGGCGACTTGTACTGTCACCCGGCCATATCGACGGCTGCCTGGAGACCAAAAGGTTTGAAGCGGATCTGAACATACGGCTAAGCGAAGCCTCTTGTCCAAGCTGTTAACTCGGACGTCAACGCCTTCAGCATCGGGTTGCTCCTCGATCACAAAGGCCCTTACGGATGCCTCTATATCTTCTAATGGATGTATTCCAGAATTATTGACGTTACTTGCAGATAGCTCTGTGAAAACTATCGAAGTAGCCACTAGTACTAAAAAACGCAAACGGATTTTGGGCATATTCATAGTTTCTTATGCGCAAGCTTTGCACCATTCGCTAAAACTTTAGTATCTACATCACACAGCTAACCGTAAGGTCTGTGTTGGTTGCTTCACCTTTCAGTAAAAAGGTCGACAACTACACATATTTCATCAAGGAAAGTCTCGTGTACAAACTGCACACCAAAGGACTTATCGTTCTAACAAGCTGCTTATTACTGAGTGCCTGTAAAGAAACGATCATTAGAGAAGTAACCCCCAGCGCGGTAACTGATTCAGATACGACGCTTGGCGTCGGATCTAATATGGTTCCGATCTCTGAAAACGGGACGTCTGGGAATGGTGGCACAAACTCTAGTAATACCATTGGGGACCCGGCGTCCAGCCCCCTACCTGCGTCTTCAGTATTATTGGAAGACCCTAGCTCTGAACTGACTATCGGTACGCCCGGCAACACAGTGGATTGCAAAGATTCATTGCCTTGTCGCTGGGTCAGTGCAGACACACAATTTGGACTGACGGTAACGAGTGCCGATAACATCGCATCTCGTGACAGGCTTTCGCTTGCCTATTTTTTAAAAACCACGCATGACTCTACCGTACTGGTTTCCGCAGCTGAAGAAGCCATTGACAGTGCCGGCTTAGTACTTAGACCTGAAGACCAGACACTGGGCGAAGGAAACGGCGGTACCCCTCAGGGGTTACTTGCTGGCGACCAGCTACAAGGGGTTATTAATTTTGATGAGTCTGCTACTGGTAGCTCTTTGAGCGAATGGTCCATTACAC
>CALKLP010000067.1 GCA_937991965.1 uncultured Verrucomicrobiales bacterium | reverse complement strand
GAACTTTTATGCTCCTAGTACCACGATCGGAGTCCATAAATTTCGGTTTGTATTTATTGCTGTTTGACACATTAAGACAGCTTAGAGAGCTTTTTTACCCTTGATCTTGAAGACCACGAGGGTGATGAATGCAGAGGCAAGCAAGGCCATGACGATGTATCCCAGGAGAGAGTTGTCGTGCACGGACTTTGCGTCTTTGCTAGCCACGAAAATTGCCCACATCAAGGACACCAGAATGAAGATTCCGTTTTCGAACATGATGGCCTTGTTGTTCATCTTCTTCTTGAATATGAAGTTCTTCATGGAGAGGTAGAAGTCGATCACGAATCCGGAGAGCATCAGGAACAGGGTGATGAACGGAAGCGTGTAGAAGATGGTGATGGTGGCTGAGTAGATGGTTGGCTTGAGGATGTATCTGATGGTGTAGTAGTGTCTGGAGTAGAAATGATACGGTTCGAGGTCGTTAAAGATGCTGAGACTGGTTGGATAGATATTGGACGGGTCTTTAGGTTTCTTTTTCTCAATTGGTTTGACTTCAGCAGCGTTCTTGTTCTTTCCATTTTTCTTGGCCGATTTGCCTTTACTTTTCTGAGGGACTACCTTATTTGTTTTCTTTCCAGCGTTGTTCATGGTGAGTTTCTTTGACTTCTTGATGATCTTGATCTGCTTGTTGCGTCTGTTCTTTTTGTTTTTGGAGCTGTTTCTTCCTTTGAGTTCCATTACAGAATCGTCCATATCCACAGTATCATTCTCGGAAATTTTATTCTTCTTCTTGGAGGAGCCTTCGGCCATTCTTTGGGCCATCAGCTCTTTCTTCTCCTTCAAACTCTGGAGCAACTTCTTGTTGCTCTTGTAATACTTCTCCACGATGTAGTAGAGCACGTACCCGTTAGAGTAGATGACAAGGACACTTAGAGAAGACAGAACGAAACTCACCTTGAGCAAGGCTTTGTCATTCTGTCTGTATCCCTTGGCGATGTTGAGGAAGAGTCCAAGAGTGAAGTTCTGGTAGATGAGCAGATTCGTTCTGATCATGGCGTTCCACTTGAAATGCATCTCTGCGAACTGGAAAGTCTTCATGATGGTTTTCTTCAACTTTGGAGTTTCCATGTTCTGAGCAGCGTCTCTGGCCTTCATGAGGGCAACCTTCTTCAGTCTTTCCACCTCACTTTCTTGGAGACTCTTGTTGATCATGATGATCATAAGAACGACCAAGTAGAGGGTAAAGTTGATGAGGATGATCGGAAGGGCAGATTTGATGTAAATGTCTGTGAATTTCATTTCCTTGAACTTGAATGGAGGGTTTTGATCGGTGTGCTGGATACCGAGCAACTTGTCGAGGAAAGTTCTCTTCTTTTCTGGAGAGTTGTCCTCGTAGTTGGTTTTGCCACTCTTGACACCCCAACTGGATCCCATGATTGCGAGCATGGAGTTGAGATTGTCAGGAACGGCGCATCTGAGTCCTCTGAAGTAAACGAATCTGTTGAGAATGTTGGCACTGAAACTGAACATCATCGGGTTGAGAGATGCCAGGAAAATGGCTGTTTGGGCCAAGGAGTTTCCTGTGACAGATTCAATGCTGTTGACGGTCTGTTTCATGCTTTGTTTCTAATTGTAGGAGTCGTAATCGAATTCGAAGTCGACTTCAACGCTGTCGAGTGAGACTGGCATGTTTTCTACGTCTTTAATACCTTCCAATTCAGGACCGGTATCATCTTGCAACATTCTTCTTCCGTAGTCAATTCTTTTGAATCCGAGCTTGCCAGAAACGTCCTGGTCGAACTGAGCACCGTCCACTTCAATGATGAAAACCTTAGAGTCTTGAGTGTAAAGAGTGTAGCCTACTACGATTTCATCGGATGGGAGGGTGCTTGTATCAGTGTTCTCGTCGACTGTGAGGACCATCTTGTAGTTGTTGGCGAGGATGATCTTGCTGAGATTAGTTCCTCTATCGAAAACCAATTCGTAGGTGAGAGGAACGAGACTAGATTCTGAAATGGTCAAGGTGACTTGGGTCTCCAAAATGCATCTGCTGTTTTCAGCTCCTTGTCCTACAGATTCCTGTTGGCAGACATAGCCTTCTTCGACGAGGCAAATGTTACTGCAACCGTCTCCATCTTCGTTGTTTCCGTCATCACATTCGTGATTGGAATCGATGATGAGACCTCCAGGGATGGCTCCATTGTTCTCAATTTCGCCTTCCAAATATTCCTTGGACAGCTTGTGAAGTTTTGAGTCTCCGCAGATCTCACCACAACTGATTGCGTTGTAGTTAATATCGAACTGAGTAGTGAGCCCGTTCTGAGCGTCACATCTGAGACATTGGCCATCGTAAGTCTGGATGATTCCTGTGGTGATGTCTGATGGGTCAACCGTATGGCATCTGAGACACTTGGTGACACTTTGGCATCTGTCACAGAGAGGAGAACAGGACACAGTTTGGCAACTGTAGGTGTTTCCGGTGAGAATCTTTTGACTTCCGGCAGGACAATCTGAGAAACATTTCCCTTCATCGAGAATGTCTGAACTGCTAATACAAGCTGTGCAGACCATGTTCTCGTCTGAGTAAGGGAGAAGCGGATCGAGTGTGCAAGTTCTGCATCCAGTTGGGCATCTACTGCACACGCTGTCAGCATAAACAAGCACTTTACCTTCTGGACATTCATCAGTACAAGCGCCGTTGAGAGCGGCGAATCCTGGAGAACACCCGAGGCAAATACCTGGGTTGTTTTCACTGCATCTCGTGCACCTTGAATCGGTACAGGCGACACATGTGGTTCCGTCACTTGAAGCATAACCCTCAGGACATTCTTCTTCACATTTATTCATGTGGAGCATCTTTCCGTTAGGGCAGGCAAGACAATCGGTATTCGCTGGTCCGCTGCATGTGGAACATTCAGAGTTACACAATTCACAGACGCCACCGACGTTGTCGTAGTACTGATCAGCTCTTGGACAGGCAGATAAACAACTCTCTAGAACTCCTCCGTTCATGATCTCGAGATAGCCAGTAGCACAGGATGTGCACTGGTATTCTTGACCACCTGTACAAAGGGTGCAACTTTCGTGGCATCTAGAGCAACTGATTCCAGATTCGTAGAATCCATCAGTCAGAGGACATTCGCAAGTACCGGTGGTGTCACCTTGACTTGCTTTGTTCAAGTTGTAGTTTGGTCTGCAGGCAATGCATTTATCATTGGCGCTTCCTTCACATCCGAGACAACTGGAGTCGCAATTCTAGCAAACTCCAAGAGCGTCTCTGTACTGACTGCTTGCGTTGCAAACGATCAAACAAGAGAACTTACCCGTGACAGGGTCTATGTTAGCTTTCTCGTACTGCGGAGCGCAATTTTGTCCAAGACAGTCATTGAATGTAGGTCCGTCACAAGAACTGCAAGATGGGTCACAGTTCATGCAAGTTCCAGTAAGATCGTTGTCACGATATTGATTCGTCAGACAGTAGTCCTAGCAGCTAGCGTTGTTGGCATCGAACTGGTGGAGCTCCTTAGTTGGTGGACAGGCTTCGCAGAGAAGAGTATCTCTGCAAGTCGTACAGTCTGCACTGCATGATTCACAGACACTCGTTACTGAGTTGTAGAACTGACCAGTTAAACAAGCCAATTCACATTCTCCTCTATTTGGCAAACTAGAATTTTGAGTTCCACTGTTGGTGTAATGAGTGACTGGGACTACATTTTCCAGAGGTTTTAAATCTGGACAGCTTGTGCAGTCTGTAGCCAAAGGTCCCATACAGGTTGCACAGGAGGCATG
>CALKLP010000066.1 GCA_937991965.1 uncultured Verrucomicrobiales bacterium | reverse complement strand
CTGTAACCGCACGGAGTATTACATGGCTGCGGATGTTGCCGAAAAGGCGATTGACCAGATGTATGGGGTCTTTTCTGAGAGCGCAGAGGGCGTACTCATCCCAGAGCATCATCTCTATACACAATCCCGAGTGGATGCGGTCAGGCACCTGTGTCGCGTGTGTGCGGGCTTGGATTCGATGGTATTAGGAGAAACGGAAATCTTCGGTCAAGTGAAGGATGCCTACCGCCAAGCGCTGGAGTTCGGCGTAACCTCAAAGGCACTCAATAAGCTCTTCCAAAAGGCCTTTAGCGTCGGCAAAAAGGTGCGAACGCAGACGAAAATTCAAGAAGGTAACATTTCTACAGGAAGTGTCGCTGTAGATCTTGCGCAGAAGATTTTTGGCAAACTTCAAGATACGCAAATTCTTGTGATTGGGGCAGGGGAGATTAGCCGCGTTACCGCGCAGAGCTTGAAGTCGCGCGGAGCTAAGTCGATCCATGTCGCGAACCGCTCTTTTGACAAGGCACTCGCGATGGCGAAGGAATTCGGCGGGCTTGCTCTTCACTTTGATGCTTGGGAGGATGTGCTCCTGCAGACGGATGTCATCATTTCTTCAACGGGTGCTCCACACTTTGTGGTAACTCCAGAGCAGATCGACCGCGTTCGTAAGCAGAGGAAATATCGCCCTCTTTTCCTGATCGACCTCGCGGTGCCACGTGATATTGACCCTGCCTGTAATGATTTTGAGGAGGTTTACCTCTTTGATATTGATTCACTCGAATTCCAAGCAGCGGAAAACCGCTCGAGTCGCCAACGTGAAATCGAAAAGTGCGAGGAGATTATTGAGGATGAAATTGCGAAGGCGAAGCTTTATGGGGTTTGATGTTTTTTGTCCGCAGATTTCGCAGATTTTTTTAGTGAAATACTAGTTCCACTCCGAGCTCTTGAGTGTTGCGCGGACGTCACCGATGAAGATTTTTGAGCGGAGCTCTACCATGATGCGATCTGGGTTGTCGGTAATCCACATAGTAGTTGTTTTCATCTTGTCGTAGTTCTTGAGCGATTTGTCGTCGCGGATTTTATTCATCTTGAGGTCGAGCTTAACACAGGGGTGCCCTAAGTGTGTTTCGCGACCGAGAACCTTAACACGGATGAGATACGGTTTGTTAAAAGGGTAGACCACGAGGTTAATATGATCTCCATTGTTCAGTGGCTGGCTACCAATATATAGGGTGCTACTGAAGAGGTCGAACATGTTGGGGTATCGGTATAATCGTTTTTTTGTTTCAGGCGTTGTTTCGCCTTGATCCGTCGATACCTCCTTTAGAGTCACGAAGTCTTTTTTGAAATGACCATCGAGTGTTTTTGTCTCATCTTTCGTTTTTTCCCAAATGTGATAGGAAATGGGCTTCAGTGTGCTTCCGTTGTATTTCGAGACGGCATTGAAATCATAAGGGAAAATGCGACGCACGAACCCTGAAGATTTCCCGTAAGACTTCACGGAAACAGTTTTTGACTTTCCTGTGTTTCGATCAAACTCGATCGTGTATTCGCCAGAGTTCAGCTTACCATCCCAAGTGAGTTGGTAGTTGAGCTTGCATTTCTTCTTTGCCTTATAAGGGCCGGCCGGTGCCTTTGTGAGAGATTTTTCCCATGCGCTAGAAGGGCTACAAAGGCCTAGCCAGCACGCTAAAAATACAAATGGAGTGAGTTTATGGATCATTCGGTGTATTTTGACACGCTAGATGAGTAATAAATTCACAAAAATTGGTTTAGGGTAGTGAGATACTCTACCTCGAGGAGGGATTAAACGGTCTCGACCATTTCCTCGATAGGGAAGCGAGCCTTTGGGGTCGTAGCGTGTCTGTCTGTGGCATTACGGTGTCCAATCGCACAGGCAACCGCAGTGGTGTATCCTTTGTCCTTGAGGCCTAAGATTTCATCGTAGGCAATCGGGCTAATTCCTTCGAGAGGGCAGGTATCGATACCGAGAAGGGCGGCTGAGGTCATGAGTTGCCCGAGCGCGATGTAAACTTGCTTTTTCGCCCACTCTACTTTTTGAGTCTCGTTCATGCTGTAGACGAAGCCCATGAGCACTTCCTTATATCCCGCGAGTTTTTCGATCGGGGCACCTTGAACTTCGGCCAGACGAGCAATCCACTTGTCGACGCGGGCTTCATCGAGATTTGTTTCTGCCGCAAGGACGACAAACATAGAGGCATCTGTGACTTGTCCTTGTCCCCATGATTCTGCTTTGAGTTTCTCGCGGAGGGAAGGGTCTTCGATGTTATAGAACTTCCATAACTGGAGGCCAAAAGAGGAAGGCGAAAGGTGTAATGCGGAGAGGAGTGCGCTTTTTTCTTCCGCTGTGATTACCTTAGTCGGGTCGAACTCTTTCGTGGCGTAGCGGAAGGAGAGGAGTTCGTTGAGTTGATCAATGTTTGACATGCCTGACTATCGCCTTTCTAGCGAGATAGGCAACGAAATATCAGGAAAATCTCGTAAGGTGAGACCGAAGTTAATCCCCCATTCTGTGTCTACGGTGAAGTCTCGGTGATAAAGTTCAGTAGAGAGCACCCAGCTCTTGAGGTTTCGGTGAATGGAGTAACTTTGGTATGAGAGTAAGTCACGATCTAGCCTCCAGTTATGATACATGCCGATACCCCACTGGTCATTAAAGCGGTGGTATAAACGGTAATTCAGTTGAGTAATGTCACGGATGATGGGGTGATTATCGAGAAATTGAAACCCGATTTGGGCTTGCGATGATTTGCCCAACATGAAGGTGGAGCTGAGGTAAATCTCGGTAAAGTCGTTCGCTGATTCTCGGATCGGGAATTGCGTTTCTAGTTTCACATTTAGCCAAGGCAGGGGATTCCAAGTGAGCTCATTGTAGAGATTAGATAGACTGTTGGCGGTGTCAGTTTCGGAAGGGAGAAAGTCTAGGTAAGTGTCGAGATAGAGCCATTCATGCGACCCTCCATTGCGTTTGGTTAGGAAGGTTTGGCGTAATCCAGTTCGGAGGATAAACCAGTCGTCTAGTTCGTCAATCGCACTGGTGCGACCTACATTCACCGGGCGGGGGCGTGTGATCGGTGTGAGTGTGTCAACGGTGTTGAGAGTGGAGGTGTCTGAACCAGAAACATCGAGGTAGGAGAGATTGAAGTAGGGTTGCACGCGATGCCCGATCCCTTTTAAACCAATGCGTTCGAAGTTGAAATTTTCATAATTCTGGCTAAACTTCAGTGCGAGATCAACACTCAAGTGGGAGATCCACTGACCTGAGTTAATGGAGTTGTCATTATCGTTGTAGTGAGTATAACCAGCACCCGCTCGAGGAGTTATCGTGACTCCGTTGATGGGTTCAAAGGGCGCTGAAAATTCATGCCAGGTATGGGCGCGGAAGTATCCATTTTCACTTAAGGCATTTTGTAATTCGCTCTGGAGGGCGGTATCTGCAGTGGGTAGTTGTGCCGTGAAATCCTCTTTCTGTTCATCCGATAGGGATCTTTTGTAGTAACCAAAATTCGTCTGGTTTTCGTAAAGAATAGGAGAATCCCAGAGGCGAGATTTCGTATAATCCAGTGAAATTTCCGGGAGGCGCGTGTCCATTTCATGGAAGGAATTGAGCTGGAAACGGGTTGCGACATTTACAGCGCTTCGTTCTCGTACGTGAGTGAGAGAAAAGATGTTGTCGGGAGCGGGCTCGGTGGAAAATTGGTTTTCAAAGAAATCCTCGAGAAAGAACCGATCGCTCAGGTAGGTGAGATTGGTGTCAAGTCTCGTGTCGCCACCCCATAGTTCGCCGAAATCTCGGCGGTCTTTGACTTCGAGCTTGAAGCGGTTCTTAGTGTCAAAATCACTACGACTCGTTCTGGTTCGCTCAATTGTTGGGTCGAGGTCGTAAATCCAGTAAAAGGAGTAATTCCCAAGCTCCTTATACCCCTTATAACGAAGGTTTTTAAGATCTGCACCCAAGCCAACACCTCTGAGCATGTAGGGATCTACGTGAATTTGCAGTAGATGCGAGGGATCTTTCACTTTCAGGGTTTCCTCATCACGCTCTCCTCCGATGTGCATGCCGTATCGATTTTTGATAAAAAAGCCGTGATAGGTTGTCGCTCCTGGGGAGAAGTGGTATCCCAGATCGCTGTCGAGCGAATGCGCAAAATACGGCAACCAGAAGATGGTGCGATCACCGACCTCAACCTTCAGCCCTTTAAAGATAACGGTATCATTCGGGTGGATGGCGATTTTGTCGGCCTTCAGCCAATAACTTGGATCCTTGTAGTCATCGGTCGTGACGCGGGCGTTCTCTGCGATCTGAATGACACGACCGTCTTTCTCAACCGTTTTTAGACTATCAGCCTCGATCAAAAAAGGATCATGCCCGGTGCGTAGCTTTTTGGTGTCGATTTTCTTGGTCTTGTAGTAGTAGATGGCTTCCTCTCCTTTGTAGAGCAGGGGTCCACTGTAGATGCTAACATTCTCGCTCGCAATAACGCGCTCGTTCTCATTATCGATCACGACATGATCGGCGTAAATAATGAGGCCGTTATCGCCTTTGACCGTGACATCGCCGCGTAGAGTAAACTCCTTGGTCTCCGCATCGTATTCAGAAGCACCGTCGCTTGTGACCTGAATCTCACTCGGCATCTGAGGCATGATCTCGAAGAAGTTTGTATCGATTTCCTCCTCCTCCTTCGTTTCAGGATCAGTAGTACCAAAGAGGTCGAAATCACCCTCTTCTACAACCGGCTTAGGCGCTGGCAATCCCTCGACCACCGCCTCCGGAGCGATGGGCTCGTCTTGAGCCACCGCGAGGAATGTGAACAGTGAACAAAGGAATAGAAATCGCACAGAAAATGATTTAGGTCTTTGCGCCAGATGTGTAAAGCTAGATTTAAAGACTGCTTTTGGATTTGATGAAATCAAACCTTCAGCGCCTCGATCACATCTCCAATCGTGCGGTGCCCTTCTAACTGATGGCGTAGGGGATGTTTCGTAATCAACTTGTAGACGTTTTGGCGGCCTACTTTTTCGCGCTCTAGGTAGCCAGCTTCTTCTAAATCAGAGATAATGCGTTGCACGGCGCGTTCGGTGATTCCGACGGCGAGGGCGACTTCGCGTAAGGGTTGATCTGGGTGTTGGGACAGATAGATCATCACGTGGGCGTGGTTGGTGAAGAAGGTCCAATTCGGTTTTTCAGACATAGCTTATAACATACATCTTTTCGTGAATTTGTATACATGAAGTTTAATTAGCGAAATTTATTTCGTATTTACTTGCGCGTGATGCAATTCGCAGTAAGTTGCCTGAAAATCGCATTCATTTACAATAAAACCTAATGATTCTCCCAATCGTCCTTCTTCTCCTATCGCTCTCGATGGTCGTGCTTCTGGTGTTGCCGAAGCTGCCCAGCGACCTGAAACCCTATCTCGCGGGACTTCCCGCTGGGGCGGCGTTCTTAGGCATTTTGTTCGCGGGATGGACGAGCATTCGGGCAGGGGAGTCGCTGGCGTGGTCGGCGGAGTGGATGCCTGCGCTGGGGGTGAACTTTGACCTCGTCATGAATGGCTGGGGACTGCTCATGATCCTGTTGGTGCTGGGCGTAGGGATGCTGATTATGATCTACACCTTCGGGTATGAGAAGGATCTCGCGAAGCAAAAACGACTCTACGGATTCTTATCGCTCTTCATGCTCGC
>CALKLP010000065.1 GCA_937991965.1 uncultured Verrucomicrobiales bacterium | reverse complement strand
GTGGGTCGTCGGACAAGGAGAAGGCTCTTGCGTTGATGGCAAAAAAAAGGCTGGAAGACGTCGTAGCTGGTGAATTTATTACCATTAGGAGGCCAGGGGTCGAGAAATACGGAAGAAGCTTATCGGACATAGAGGTGGGGGTAATCGAATCTGTGTCTGACTACATGCTCGCCGATCCCGAGACTTGTCGTCCTTACGACGGGGGGAAGAAGACATCATGGGATTAGATTTAATGAAGCCTACTTGACACTTTTAATTCATCAGAATCATACCAACTGGCTCTTTGTACGTTTAGTTACGTGGTCCCTCCTATATTCACAAGATTGTCATTTCAATTATATGATGTTGACCGACATGAACCTAACGCTATTAATTTGAAAACCCTCATATTCAGAATTACTCTCAGGATTTTTTATTTCTGAATATGACTTTAACATAATCGAAATGGTCTTGAAATATATAGCGCGCGGTTTGCACATGTACATTGACAATAAACTATATTTTTAACACATATGACAGCATAATGTTTAAAAATACCCCCTTCAGGTTACCAGAGTATTATACATTTTCTCGTGGTCAACATAGGTCAACATATGCAATACACGAAATTAGCACATGTCATAGTAAATAGCATATGTTGCGGTAAATGGTAAGATGAAATAGAACGGATAATTAGCATGTGTAAGGGTAGATAATGTATGCATCATTCTTTAAATTTACAGAAACAGCGTGATATAATGCACATGTGATCGCCAATACCGCGCGCTATATATTTCAAACCCATTTCGATTTTATTTAAGTCAGGTTCAGAAATATAAAATCCTGACAGAAGTTTTCAAAACTCAATTTTACAAAAAAAACGGACAGTTAAAAAATCACGATTTTGATAAACGTAACAAGTTTCCCCTCAATTGATACATATGTTTTGTCCTCGAATTAATTCTCGGCGTGACATATTATCCAGTTATGGGAGGTTGTGACTGGTTGAGGCATACCATGTCATATTATTCAAGTAGTTATCATATCACATATGTATATCTTGAACATTGACATGTTTGTATGTATTCTCGGACGATCCTCGACAATTATTACGTTTCATATACGCATCTGTTATAATCCTCATTGAAATGTCATTCACTTCCATACTTGGGTTTTCCAATAACTGGAATATGTTATCTACCACTTCTTCTGGTGTTTGTCTTTGATGATCTCCGTCACGTATTATAGATACCATTTTCATTACCATTTCTTCGTTTGACAAAATAATGTCTTCTGCTTTATCAATATTATCTTTCCCGTCTCGTATACTATTAATTATTTTCTGTCTGTTCATATCTCTTGTTCTCTGTAATATTTGCATTATAAAAAAAAATCATGAGAGCTACATGAAGGAGTACAGACTTTCAATACCACTTATTGATTCGAAGAGACTCGTAGTTGCCCTATTTTCCCACACATCCTTCGCAAGGGGTTTTTCTATTTTTCTTGTATTATTTTATTTTCAATTTTTCTAATTCTTTTTCTCAACCATCCCGCTTGAGCACCCAAATTTAACTTCAACGTCAACACCAACGCCATCATTAGGCAACTCAGATAGCCCCGTATATGTAATCATGTCCGTACGAATCAAAGTTTTCAAGCAAGACATCTATAATGGTCGAGTGTTGTTTGTCATACATCGACGAGAGATGTACCGTAATGTTATCACCATCGACATGTGGGAAACACACCAATGTCGAGGCAAGTCCTCCTATAGTAGACAGGTCATGGGAGGTGAATTTACCCCTCCCGACAGGGTATTTCACAATCGCGGATCGGCTCTCCATGCAGATGAATACACAAAACAGCCCCAGTATGGCCTTCAACTGGGGGTCATCCTGACAGTCCCATAGATCTTTACTACTAGATACATTACGGACGGTACTAATATATCCCATTCCTTCAAAAAGGTTATCAATGAGATCCTTATCGTCCATGAATCCGTATGGGATACACTCCTCGAACGGCTGATGCACACTCTCAAAGATGGGGAATTCCTCGTAAGAGTTCATGATCATTTCCATAGCTCCCGATTTCATGATGTTGAAGTGTCGGATGACTTGGTGACCGGTGACGAATGGGGAGCAGATGAGAGTGAGTACATGTGGGCTCCCATATAAAAACGTTTTGAGTTTAATCATGCGTCGAACCGAACCTGGTTCGCACCATGCGGGTTCGACAAGTATATTTAAATATAAAACTGTATAAATGTAACCAGATGGATAACATCTACGTCATTGACTTATTCTGTGGGTGTGGTGGGTTTTCAGAGGGTGCAAGGCAGGCAGGTGCAAATGTGATACTTGCCGTAGACAATTGGAAAGAAGCTCTTGATATTCACGAGTTGAACCACCCAGAAACGACGCACTGGGACACTGAACTCGGTAGGGACATTGAAGAATTCTCGGTGAAATTGAAAAGATTCATAAGTGACAACGTCCCGGCTGGAAAACATGTCCATATCCATTCTAGTCCCCCGTGTCAAAACCTCTCGGCTGTAAACTCCAAGAGGAAGATTGTCGAAGGGTACGAGATGATAGACTGGACGATTGAACTCATGGTAAGAGTGTCTCCGACAACATGGAGTTTGGAGAACGTGTGTCACCCGAATTTATATACATATCCAAACGCCTTCAGATTTAAGATGGAAGACTATGGTGTGCCACAATCCAGGAGACGTGTCGTTATATGCAACGGTTTCGACCCAAAGGCCATTGAAACATCCCCTGTTATATCGGCATTTGATGTCCTTAGCCAATACAACGACAGGGATGTTAACTGGCTCGACTATGAAATAATGTCTAGTGGGTCATACAACAGGATATTCAGGAGTATCCGCAAGCCGTGTTATACCATATTGTGGCATAGACAGGCATTCAGAAACAAGAATGACAAGAGCATACTGACTCTTTCCGGTAAAGAAACGAGTATATTCCAGACATTCCCATCGACCTTTCACGTAGGAAACGGTCAGATGATTGCGAACGCTGTACCACCGGAGTTTTCCAGGAGACTCGTGTCTTCTTTATTGACACCAGGACAATGAAACACAATGAAGTGATCTCTGGATTTCTGTTATCATCGATTAATCAAAACACACGCACACATCTCTCTAAACATAAATCCTACACGAAAAAGGTCTGGTCAAGCCTGGACATCCCGTCCGTGGTCCTCACCAGAATAGGCCCATAAATACCAGCAGAATTCCCACTACCCTTGCCCCGGACGTGGTTGTAGAGGTTGCTCACGTTCCACGACATACCAACCTCAGAGCAAATCTCCTTGAGGGACTGGGTACTATGACAGACATCTCCCTTCTCAAGAACACTCCTGATGAACTTCGATATCTTCGTAGTACCGGAAATCTTGGCATCTACCTCCCTGGCGCGATTGGCCACGTGTGCCTCTTGACTGTCGCATGAACACGGGCACCTATATGACACGTGAAAAACACCTCTTTCAACCTTCAATCCCGCGTGATCCAAAACGTCTCCCCTCACGCAAATGGTGCGGACAAACTCCTCCATGGTAAAGCCGTTGCTGTTGTCGAAGTGACAATCTCCTTCAATCCTATCAGCCATGATCTCAAGCGTCACTGGTTCCTCGCTTTCGATGACTATGTTCTTCATCGCCCTGGAGATCATGGTCTTCTGGCTATCCCATGCCTCCTCCGGGGTAGGATTGACCGATTCCATTGGGACATCGGGTCCCACCGGATCCACTGGAGCCACATCAGGAACAGCACGGGCCACCGGGATGTGTCTCACGATGGGCACGTGTCCGAAAATGCTTTCTTCCTCGACCCTCTCGACATGAGTCCTTGTCTCCAGACACGCCCTCTTGAACTTCTTGGACGCCGTGACGCACTCCCTCTCGATCCCGCTGCGCGTGAGGCCGGATGATGGCTTGGTGGTTACCTGGTCGCGGTCGACG
>CALKLP010000064.1 GCA_937991965.1 uncultured Verrucomicrobiales bacterium | reverse complement strand
GAGGCGGAAGATAAAGCTGTGGCACATGAGGAACTACAGAGAGTCCTGTTGGCGAGCCTGGCGGGAAGTGCAGCCGTCGAAGAACAACAGCGGGTAGATGAAGAAGCAAAACAAAAAGCCGCCGCGGCAGATAAAGAACGTGCTGAACGACTAGTAGCTGAAGCTGAACGACTAGAAGCTGAACGACTAGTAGCTGAAGCTGAACGACAAAAAGCTGAACGACTAGAAGCTGAAGCTGAACGACAAAAAGCTGAACGACTAGAAGCTGAACGACGAGAAGCTGCACGACAAGAAGCCGCCGAGGCAGCACGGGAGGCAGCGAGACTAGAGCAAGAACAAAAGCGGGTAGAGGAAGAACAAAAGCGGGCGGCAGAGGCGGAAGATAAACCCGTCGAGGACCGACATCGGGACGATGAAGCGGAAGCGCGGGCGGCAGATCAAGCCGCGCAAGAACAAACGGTGACTTACAAACAGAGCAAAATAAGAGTGGTACAGAAAAGCGACGACTCCCTCTTTACTTTTTGCGAAGCCGTCGCTGTGGCGCTAACTTATACAAGCGGCGATCTGGGCGGAGAGTATCATTGGAATAATGACATGCATGAACAAGTACGGTTTTACGGTAAAAAATTTTTCGAAGAGTACCCCGACGCAGAACCCAAATTGTCCGGACAATTTGTGCGATATGTTGCCAATTTAATCATTAAAGACGGCAACAGGGCCGACATATTCACAGTAATGGATGCCATAGAAACCGCTTTGGACGACAACTGCAGGATCAACCTTCACCGAGAAGAAACTGGTTTGGTAAAGACAAGACGCAAAGCTAGAAAGCGCCGCGAAACGTACGAGATAAACATCTACCACTTCGGATGGAACGAATACCCAGAGGCGACAGAAGATAACCGTTTTGCCGCCATATCTCCTGGTCAGGTCATCGAGGACGACACGTTCCAGTATTACACCGTTAAAAAGGGTTACACCTCGCCCGAGGTAGTATCAGCACTCTCGGGCGCTTTCTTTGCGGCGTGGTGGCACGGCCGCAACATTATGGGCTACTTCGCAGCTGAAAGTATGAAAGGATGTGAACCGCGCAAACTCACAGAAGCTCTTGTCAATTATAAGAAGCGTTCCCAATTCACCAAATGTGGTCTTTACAACTACAATGTAGTTGATGATACAAACCCCTACCAGCTCCCCGATACTAACACTAAAAATGGAACGACTGTCTGGAGAACAACCGGACGTCGTCAGCTGAATAGGTTTGATTTTGCAAACCTTCTCGTCACCATATCCAACAGACACAAGCAGGTAAATAGGGTGTCGACACAATTCGAACTCGCGACGGTATTCTTCTTGTGCGAGGATGTAATCTGGAAGTTCCGTTTTTTCTACCGATATTTGGAAAACATTACAGGTACTAACCCGGTGTCGTTAGTGCGTGATATCAACACGCTGTTCGACAACACACTGGACGACGCCACGAAGCCTCTACATGAAAAGGTTGAGCGAATGAATGAGTTTCTGAGCGCCGTTTTCAACGAAACAAAACTTCTGAGCCCCAATTCCATGAACAAAATAAACGCTGACACAACCGCTGCGATCATGGAGTATCGTCACATACCACGCAACCGCCCCCGAGAAGGCGTAACGACTCTCAGACCGTTGACACTTGACGACTTGAAAGCGACGGAAAAGGTAGTTGATTCGAGAACACGGAAGATGGGCGACCTGTACAGCATAGAGGCGGAAGATCAGATGCCGCATAAAATGAAACAGCAAAGGAAAAGTGGCGAGGATGTCGTCGAAGAAATGGACGTCGGGTAGTTTTGGTGAGGTTCCGCCGCGTGTAACCGCATTTTAGGTTGTACCGCGCTTTCATCATGATCTGCCCCCCTGAATTACTTTCCATCATGATCTGCCCTTTTTGCGAGATCGACTTCGAAGACCTGGCGCAGCACCTGCGTGACGGCCACGCCAAGTTTCGCTGCGGTCGTATTTTCACTTCGGCGTACAAGGGGTACGCGGCTGTTTGCCATCGCTGCGGCGATGAGTTGGGGGGGCGTACTGTAGAGCACGCTGTCAAGCACGCGGCGGTCTGCGACCCCGAAGCGACAGAGACGGACGAAGAGATGCGCCCCAGGGTTAGAGGGAGGAGCAAATGGAGGGCCTGTAGGAAGGCCTGAATTATTGTTTGGCACCCGGTGAAAGTTTTAATGTATTGTAATATCATACACGAAAAAATGGCGACGACAGTGACATGGACGCAAGATGCAAATTCAAACTACGAGGTTTCTTCTGCAAACCACCTGAAGCAGCTCATGCACCAAGGTACTCTTTACACCGACGCGGGTTCCTTTCCGACAGACTACTGGGCTGCCGGTACCAACTACATCCAGACAGCCGATATCGATTTGTTGGGTGATAGCACCGAAATCAAGCCGATCGGTGCAGATGGTGACACCTTCAAATGTGACTACGATGGCGGAGAGTTCAAGATTATGAATTGGTCGTACGTTGACTCTGAATTCTCGACGCCAAACGACTGTGCAAGTTATGTTGGACTCTTCGGGTATTGCGAAGACAACAACTTAAAAAACATCCGGCTTGCCGGTTTATGGACACTCCAGGGTTACAAAGACAATGCCGCCTTCCTAGTAGGGTATTTAACGTCCTCTGTTGGTGGTATATTCAACATCGATTGTAACTTTTCGCTCGGGACGTTCATAGACAACGATCCGGCAGGAACGTACGCATACACGGCGGGCATTGCCGGTGATGTTTCTTGCCAGACCATCGAGGGACTAACTCTCCGGGGGTCGATAGATTTTCAGATTAACCAGAGTTTTGTCGGTGGACTGGTATCTCGTATTTCGGTGTCCGTGGCAGCATCATTGATGCAAAATCTCGCTACGTTTCCTTCTGGTATCGTTGGTCAGTATGCAGGAGGCGTAGTGGGCTATTGTGATCCGCAAGGTGGCACTCTATCAAAATGCATGAACGCTATGACCGGAAACATCGGTGCAACTGCTCATGGCGGAGGCGTCGTGGGTTACGCTTACGCCCAATCCTTCGGGGGAACAATTGATACGTTGGTGAACGCAATGACTGGAAATATTTCTGTTACAGGTGGTTCTGCAGGGGGAGTCATAGGGTATGTGCGAAGTGGCAGCAGCGTAGCGCTAACCAGGCTATTATATTACATGTCCGGTGATATATCGAATACATCTGGCGAAGAATCTGGTGGTTTGGTTGGAGTGTATTTCTGTTTAGCAAACGCTTCTTTGAGTGACTCGCTCAACGCGATGAATGGTGACGTTGATCACGCGATTTTGGCGGAACGCTTGGGTAGTTATGGGATAAGCACATCAGGC
>CALKLP010000063.1 GCA_937991965.1 uncultured Verrucomicrobiales bacterium | reverse complement strand
TAGACACCCCTGCCCGCTTTCTCAGAATCACGGCGCTTTATCAAGAGATCGGACTCTATGATGAAGCTCGCCAGTATATGGAGCGCGGGCTGGCACTCACAAACCCAGATGAAAATAACTTCATTCACTGGGAACGGTTCTTACATCAAGGGCTCTCTCTTTACGCCAAAGCTGACGATAATAGGCTAGCTGCACTGTGTGGTGAGATGCTCCTTATCAAGAGCTTGTCTGACATCTCCTCCTCGGGGATGCTGACTGACAGTTTTGCCTCCGGACGCAACTTTCAGATTCTCGCAAAACTCCGTTACCAGACCGACCTATGCTGGATCAGACACTTCGCCAAAACAGGAGACGATACTGCCGCACGTACCCTAGCAACTCAACTTACGGAGCAATGGATCGGTAACGGAATATTAGCCGATGACTTATACCCCCTCTTGCGCGAGCTTGACTATCAGGACATCCTCACAAAATCGCTCAATGAGAGCTTTGACCACTACCTCGCCTTACTGGTAGATTACCCTAATGCGCATAATCTGAAAAATGGAGCCGCGTGGTTAGCCAGTCGATCCATCATGCGGATTCCTGAGGCAGAAAATCTCATCAACGACGCCCTAGCCGAAGAGCCTCGAAACCCGGCCTACCTTGACACCCGAGCGGAAGTCTACTTCGCACAGGGAGATCGAAAAAATGCACTGGATTACTCCCTAAGAGCATGGCAGGACTCGCTCCTGACCCAGAATGATCCCATTATTAAAGCGCAGTATTACCACTTTAAGAACGACCCTCTTCCCACCCAAAAATAACTTATGGAACTCCTCACTGACGACTACTTCATGCATCAAGCCCTACGAGAAGCGAGAAAAGCCTTCAAGGCAAACGAAGTCCCAATTGGTGCCGTCATCGTAAAAGACCAGCAAGTCATCGCCCGTGGCTGGAACCAAGTAGAAACCCTAAAGGATGCCACCGCGCATGCGGAAATGCTCGCCCTCACCTCCGCTCAAAGTCACCTCGGTGACTGGAGATTAGAAGGATGCACGCTGTATGTCACCAAGGAGCCCTGTCCGATGTGTGCAGGTGCCATTGTGCACTGCCGTCCCGATAAGGTCGTCTTTGCCCTCCCCGACCCCAAGGCTGGAGCCTGTGGTGGATGGATTAACTTACTCCAATCTAATCCCCCGCTCAACCACGCGTGTGAACTGCAGTATGGAATATGTGAGGACGAATCGCGCGACCTTCTCGTCGGCTTCTTCCGTGAGGCACGCCAGAAACGCAAAAACGCCCTCGAAATCCAGAAAGGTTTACCACCCGGAGACATCGAAATCTAAGGTCACTGCATGAACATTGCGTACAGCTTAGTTGGAATGACACGTGGACATGCCTCGCGCGCGCTCGCAGTTGGCTCTGAACTTATGAGCCGCGGGCATGATGTGCGGTTCTACACAAACCTCGACGCATACGAACTCCTCACCGCCCGCTTTGGCTTCGATTGTGTCTATGAGATAGAGATGCCAAAATACATCTTTAAGAACGGGAAAATCTGCCTCTTTTCCACTTTCATTCTCAACTCTGGACTTGTCCTCAAACGAGAAAAATATACCCAACCGATCATCGATACCTTTAGTGAAGATTGGATGCCCGATCTCACCATTTCCGACTTTGAACCGCTCGCATGGTGGGTCTCCCAAAAGCTCAACATCCCCCACGTCACGCTCGATAGTCAGCGTTTCATGATCTCGTCAGAAATGCCCCAGCGCCTACCTTTAGTCGATAACATCCAACGCCTGGTAGGGTGGTTTCTCCTCTACAGTTTTTCCCCATACGCAGACCTCCGCATCGTCTCTAAGCAGTTTGCGATCCCGACCGCCACCGCCTCGGAGCGCTACGTCGGAGCGATCACGCGTATGTCCGTAGACAAACTCGTCTGGACTCCTGCCGGAAAACACTTCCTCGTTTACATTAAGGACAGCCTCGCTCCGCGGCTCCCTGAAGTCCAAGAGATCGCCAAAACATCAGGACTCACTGGACGTGTATATGGAATCTCTGCCAAGCACTTAGAAAGCTATTCAAACTTAGAGCACGGAAAAACCTGCGAAAACGGATTTCTCGATACGCTCTCGAGTAGTGAATTCGTCATTACCACCCCTGGGTCCCAGACGCTAGCTGAAACCTGGTCACTCGGAGTCCCCGCCTATCTCTTACCAGAGCCCAACCAGTTCGAGCAACAAATCAACATGCACTTAGCGGTGCAAGCGGAACCAAGCCAATACGCCAAATTCGCCGGCTCGTGCAGCCTCATCGAATCCCCTCTTACTGGGAGACAAACGAAAGCCTGCACCTCTGCAGGACGAATAAAGGCGGCAGACCTTATCGAATCACTAGTGTCTCATAAAGCTTAAAACAAGGCGCTGTTCCAAATTAGTTTATTGAAACAATCAGCCCCCTCTCACGTATTATTATTATGAAGACACCTCGCCTGTTTAGAAAACCATTCATTACGATAGCTCTCATCGGGAACTTATTCTCTAGCTTTGCTGAAGAACTCCCTCCTAACATCATCGTCGTTTTGGCTGATGATATGGGTTGGGGAGATTGCGCCACCTATGGTCACCCAGTGATCAAATCACCTAACTTAGATAAACTGGCGTCTCAAGGGATGAAATTCACCCAAGGCTACTCCGCCTCCGGAGTTTGCTCCCCGTCCCGCTCCGCCATTCTCACTGGACGCACCCCATATCGCAACGGCGTTTGGCGACACCTTTCTGGAGTGCATAAAGCACACTTGAGAGCGAGCGAAATCACCTACCCCGAGCTCCTACGCGAAAAGGGATATGAAACCTGCCACGTCGGAAAATGGCACCTGCTCTCAAAACCCCAATTCGACAACCCTGAATTTCTGCAAGTAGGAGAACAAGGTGGATACGACTACTGGATGGCGACCCATAACAATGCGGACCCAAGCCATAAAAACCCTAACAACTTCTATCGAAACGGAAAAGCACTCGGTGAATTAGAAGGATACTCTGCTCCGCTCGTAGCGGATGAGGCCATCCACTGGCTTAAAGATGTGCGTGATGAGAAAAAGCCTTTCGTGATGTCGGTCTGGTTCCATGAGCCTCACAAGCCCATTGCCACAGACATAAAGTTTTCTAACCTCTATCCTGACCAATCTGAGAAAGATGCAACCTACTTTGGAAACATTACGCAGCTAGACTACGCTCTCGGGAAAATCATGGAAACGCTTAAAGCAGAAGGCCTCGAAGACAACACCTTACTAATTTTCAGCTCAGACAATGGCCCCGTCCCCGGTGTCGGTGGTGATACGGGAGGCCTGCGCGGTAATAAACGCAGCGACTTTGAAGGAGGAATCCGGGTTCCATTCATCGTCCGCTGGCCGGGTCACATTGCCGCAGGAACCACCAGTGATATCCCTGTCATTGGCTCAGACATCTTCTCAACCGCCTTGGACATCCTCGACATTGATGAGCCTGCAGACCGCACCATCGACGGAGTTAGTATGCTCCCTGTATTTAAAGGAGAAACACCTAAACGCAACGTCCCCCTCTTCTGGAGAACGCACGTATCTTCGGTTGAATCACGCATCGCCCTCCGTGATGGTGACTACAAAATTGTCTCCAACGACGTCATGACCGAGTTCTTCCTGTTCAACATTCCAAAAGACCATTACGAGGAACATGACCTCAAAGAGGAAATGCCAGAGAAATTTGAAGAGCTAAAAGCACTTCTAATAAAGACCTGGGAAGACATCTGCGCAGAAGGCCCTAACGAGTGGTGGGAAGCAGAAAACAACAAAGCAGGAAAAGGTGCGACTCTGAATTATTGATCGCTCAATCATTGGCAACCTCCGTAAAGTCGTTCAATTCGGCAAATTCGCGGTGCTAAACATCAGCCTAACGTCCCTGTAATCATGTTGCGGGCGGGACGCCCACACTCCCTTTTGACCTCTCACGCTTTCTGGATAAAAACACGCTGCTCCTTGCGGCGCAGATAATGCCCACCGGGGAGATTCACCTTCGCGATGTCAACTGCGTTAATCAGCTGTAAGCATTCCTGTAGTTTTTCGGTCGAGAGCTCCTGGATTCCTTCCTCCTTCAGGTAATCAAAGAAAACCCGAGATTGCAGCGGCTCAGAAAGCAGCGAAAGCTTGGGTAAGAACAATCGTCCTTGGGGGTCTTTTAAATCGACCAACTGCAGTAGCTCCTCCAGCTGTGCAGTGAGGTCATCAGGCTGTGCACGAGTGACCACCGGCACAACATCGCGGGAAAAGACCTCGCTGAGCAGAGGCATGACTTCATTGCGGACGCGATTCCGCACCGCGATGGGCTGTCCATTTGTTACATCTTCTCGCCATGAGAAGTTGCGCGCCTCCATCCAGTCGCGAATCGTGGCCTTCCGCCAGGAGAGCAAGGGTCGCCAGACAGTAATCCCGTAGTCATCTAGTCTGGTGTGCTCACGCATTCCCTGCAACCCTTTGGCACCGCGACAGAGTTGCATGAGTAGGGTCTCGGCTTGGTCATCAGCATGATGGCCGAGAGCAACCTCCTTGACGCCGTACTGTTGACATACTTCAGCGAAAAACTGGAGCCGCTCATGTCTCGCCTCTGCCTCGAACGAGCCTTGCGCGGATAAGTCGAGTATTTTTTCCTCATAGGGAAGACCGTATTCCTGCGCTAAGCCACGAACAAACTTTGCCTCTTCTCCCGACTCTGAGCGCAGCCCATGATTAACATGACAAACGACTGCGTCCACCTCCTGTTCCATAAGGTGATGGAGGAGAAAGCAGGAGTCCACGCCTCCAGAAACAGCGATAATAAAGCGAGGTTTATCCATGAGATGATCTCGAGAATGAATAAATCAGAACGAAAGTCACTCTAAAATCAGGTATACCACATGATAAAACTTAATATTACATGAAAATTCGCTTCACTTTTTCAGTAATATCAATTCATATAAGCGCAACTTAGAAAAACCACATGAAACGATCCATCACCCTTATTCTCGCTTTATTCCTTGCCTTCCCAGCTTTTGGAGAAGACGAAACTCAACTTGGTAAGCACATGGACGAGCTGAGTGGACTCTTGAAAAGTTTACGTAAGATCGACGGGTTCGATGAAAAAGCAGCTGTAGTGCGTCAGGCGCAGGAAGAACTCATCAAATGCTTCCCTCTCATCCCTGCGCTCACAGAAAAGACTGAAGATGCCGCACTCAAGGCCGCTCAGATCGCAGAATACAAAAAGTTACTCGCGAGAAACTACGTGCTTCTTTGTGACTTCGAGCTCGCCTTTCTTAATAAAAATGAGGAGCAAGCGGATGACATTTACGACCAGCTGAAGAAAATTAAGAAAGAAGGTCACACCGCATACATCGAGGATAACTAATCTGGAGCTCTCTCCCTGTGAACTCCCCTCCTGTAGTCTGTCTGTTTTTTCAGGCGCATCAGCCTTTCCGCACGCAGTCTTATGACTTTTTCCAAATCGGGAGTAATCCAAATTACTTTGATGATAAAAAAAATCAGCTCCTCCTGAATGATGTCTGCAAACAGAGCTACCTCCCTGCGCTTCAGCTTTTTGAGAAGCTTCATCAAAAAACGGGAGGACAATTTTCCTTTGGCCTGAGCCTCAGTGGCACCTTGCTCACTCAGCTTGAACGCTGGCGCCCAGACGTCCTAGCCAGATTTAAAAACGCGGTCGATTTGGGGGTAGCCGTGCTCACGGGTGGTATGATGACGCATTCCATCTCCTCTTTCTTTTCTGCTCAAGAGACTGCACGCCAAATTCAGAACCATCGCCGCCTTATATTTGACTACTTCGGGGTGCGCCCAACCGTCTTCGCTAATACCGAACTCATTTACCGGGATGATATGGTCAAGACGATCCAATCCTTTGGCTACGACACCATTCTCGCAGAAGGGATACAACGCTACTTAGGACATCGCTCTCCTGATTACTTATATCATGCGGTGGATTCTCCCGCAGTCCGTCTCCTCTTACGCAACAGTGATCTTTCTGACGATCTTGGACTGCGCTTCTCGGATCGTAATTGGGACGCCTTCCCTCTAACCCCTGATAAATTCCTCAACTGGGTCACCGCAGAGACCGCTCCCATTCGCAACCTGTTTATGGGCTTAGAGTCGATTGGGGCATATCATCCAAAAGAATCAGGCATCTTCGACTTCTGGGAGAATCTCATCCTCGGTGCTCACGCTCTAGGCATTCGGGTTCATTCCCCTGCTTCCGTAGTAAACGCCCTAGAACCCTGCGAGGGTTACAGCGCCCCAAAGCACTCCTCCTGGGCGGGCGTCGAAAAAGACAAATCAGCCTGGCAAGCGAATGTTATGCAGCAGGAAGCCAGCCAAAAACTCTTCCGCCTGCAACAGCTCGTGGAATCTTCCAACAGCAAGGAGCTTTTTGATCACTGGTCCAACCTCCAATCTGCAGAACACTTTACCGCGATGAGCACTCAACACGCCGTCGATTCTGCACCCTACGAGAATTACTCCTACTTCATGAATATTCTCGCAGATTTGCAAATCAGGTCGAAAGTCCAGATGGCGCAACAAATCCTCCATAACTCTGAAGGGTTATTATGAAGCAGTGGTTCCAGAATCTGCCCCGCCTTCGCATCAGCCCTGCGTTAATTCTTCTTACGGCTCTTCTACTCACGATTCAACTGATCTGCGGAACACTGATACCCAGTCTCGGCACCGACGAGTTTTACCAGCACGTCGGCCTTTCCCCTCACAGCATCAAATCTGGAAAGGTTTGGACGCTGTTCACATATGCGCTCTTTCACCATCCACAGCATCTTGGGCATGTCGCCCTCAATAGCATCATGCTGCTCTACTACGGGGGGCGCATCACCCACATTTTCGGACTCCCCAAAGCGCTACAACTCATCGGCCTAGGTGTCCTCGCAGGTGGGATCTTCCAGCTTATTTACGCCATTCTTGCTGGAGAACTCTCTTTTTTAATCGGGATCTCAGGCGGCAATTTCGCTCTCCTCGCAGCCTATTTGACCTTTGCGGGAGAATCACGATTCTGCGGAATTAAAGGCACCACGCTCACGCCCCTATTAATCATCATCACTTTTTTCCTCATGCTCGTCGCCTCTGGTATACAATTGCCCCCGTCACCTCAACTTAATCATTTGGTACTGACTTTCTCCTATAGCATCCTTCAGATAAGCCACCCATGCCACCTAGGAGGCCTTATTATAGGGTGGCTGGTCGCATGGAAAATGATCCGAATCACTCCCATCCCTAAAAAAAGTGTAAAACAATAAGAAAATAAGTGACAGAAAGGGTGATTCCACCCATCTATAGATTTAGAATCAAAAGATTCCACTTAAAAAATAACACTAAACAAACATGAACGTACTAGCAGAATCGTCCGTATCTGGTGTATTGCAAGCAATCCCTAACATGCTCCAAACACTTGGACCAGTAGGAAGCGCAATCGCCGCCATCGTCGTATTCCTTATCGGTAAAACTATCGCAAAAGGAATTTCCAAACTTGTTGAGAAAAGCCTCAGCAAATCGTCACTTGATGACAAACTTGCCAAGGTTCTTGGTTCAAATGCAGGATCATCTGAGAAAATGGTTGGATCATTCGTTTATGGTCTTCTCCTTCTCTTCATCATCATCCTTGCTCTTAACATTGCAGGACTCAAAGAGGTTCTTGCTCCACTTCAGAGCTTACTCGACCAAATCCTCGCTGCGATTCCAAAGATTCTTGTTGCTGGTATCGTTATCTACTTAGGAACAGTTCTTGCTAAGATCGTTAAAGGTCTTGTTGGTAACGTTCTTAACGCTGCTAGAGTTGACGAAAGACTTGGAAACACTTCCGGTGAAACTCCTATCTCAGGAGCTGTTTCAACCGCTCTATACTGTTTCATCATCCTTCTCTTCCTCCCTGTTGCTCTTGGTTTCCTTAAGATGCCTGAGCTTTCAGAGCCGATTGCAGGAATTACAGAAAACATCCTTGGAACCATTCCTAACATCCTCATCGCTGGTATCCTTATCGCGGTAGGTGTTATCATCGGTCAGATCGCACAGAAGCTTATCACTAACCTTCTTTCTGCTACAGGCGTTGACAACTTCCCAGCTAAGATGGGACTTGCTATTCCTGCTTCTGGTAAAAACTCCATCTCAGGACTTGCTGGACTCATCGTGTTTATCTCAATCCTCGTTACAGTAGTTGCAACGGCAATTGATAAGCTTCAACTCGGTATCCTCAGTGAAGCATCAGGATTCGTTCTTGGTGGTTACTGGAATGTCCTCATCGCTGTTCTTATCTTCGGTGCAGGTTTCGTAGCTGCTAAGTTTGCTTACACGCAACTTGCAGATAAGAACCTTGTTCTTGCTAAGGTTGCTAACGGAATCATCCTATTCGTTTCCGCAGTAGTTGCTCTTAACCGTTCAGGTATCGCTCCTGACATCACTGGCCTTCCATTCAACGTGATCGTGATCGCACTTGGATTCGCAGCTGGTATCGGTGGTGCTATTGCACTCGGACTTGGTGGTAAAGACTTCGTTGCTCGTTACCTTCAGAAGCGTGGTTAATCCCACTTAGTTTTTAGAAAGCTAAACAAAGCTGAGCGATCTCGTAAGAGGTCGCTCTCTTTTTTTATACTAGAAAGCCTTTTGTGATTCTCTATGAGCAACACTTTGCCCCAGCTTATCATGCTTAATATACAAATCGGAACAATAATTCAGCACCTACTCTTCTTGTATTTAGTTTTGCTTAAATCCACTTTAAGTTGCTTCGCCGTCATGGGAAATTACCCTTCTTCATTTTTTGGCATTGTTAAAATCGAACCGTTTTTTGAAGCCATCGGTTTTTGGTAAGGTTTCCGTTTAAACGCAGGCTATAGGGGCATAAACGCCCTCTCCCTTTCTCTCCACAAATGCTAAAATCGTATTCTTCCACTTACTTCCGAAACATTCATCCCGACAACTTCTAGCCCCCTTTTTGTCGTGATATTTATCATATAGCTCATCTTCATGAGGGATGGTTACTATTCGCGGCTCAGAATTAGGTTACCCTAAGAACACGTAGAATTTTTCTTTATCGCATTTCCGTATGCGTTTCGCCATCAGCCTCTAAGGCAAGACATAAAAAAACAGAAAGAAATAGAAGTGAGGTCTATGCTCGCTTTTTTCTTTTTCGAATATTCCTCAGACTCAACATCCATGATGAGCATGTGATACACTTCGTAGTGCTTTACTGCCCCCCTTTATCGAGATCCTTCATATCGATATTGAGGAATGGAACAGCTCCACCTCCAGAGAACTTGGGAAGCACTCCGTCCCAACGCTCGATAGAGCGCAGTTTTATGAGTTCCGGGTTATTCTTGAGAGCCTTTGCCTCTCGCTCAATCGCCTCAGCAAGAGCTACTGACTCCTCGCGAATTGTAATCGCCTTAGCTTCCGCTTCCATCCGAGCTTTTTCCTTTTGAGCTTGAGCTTGAATAATGATTTTTTCCTTCTCTTGCATCGCTTGGAGAGCTTGTTGTTCTGCCGTCACTTTGGCCTCAATCGCGGCATCGAACTCACGGGAAAACTTAAATTCCGTAATCGCGATGTTGTGGATATCGATACAGCTGCCCAATTCTTTCAGCGAGAGGGATTTCTGAATGAATTCATTAAGTTTTTTCTCTACCGCGTCTTTGACCTTGGAGCGTTGTGTGACGAGCTCCTCTGCGGTGAATCCAGCGGTCACCGCTTTCAGACATTCTTGAATCGCAGGATCAATGATGGTCACAGCGAAAATCTCACGTGATCCAATTTTCTCAAAGATCTGCGGGACCATGACGTCACGGAGAGAGTATTGCACGTCGATGCTTGTGGAAACAGTTTGCAGGTCGCGTGAGGCCGCGGTGGCTTCAGCCTTTTGCTTGCGCTGGCGAATGTCAATCTGGGTCACCTTATCTACTATTGGAATGCAGAAGTGAAATCCAGCTGGGAGCGCCTTGTCATTCACATTTCCAAGCGTCGCCTTCACCCCTGAGTGTCCTGGCTCGACGATAATGAAGGCGTTCTTTAGGATGAGAATGACGATGAAGAGAATGACGACAATCGGAACGATTTTAAAAATCGCAGGATTGTTCGGAATATCGATGGGAGGGCGTTTTGTTGACATGTTGCCTAATGAATTAGCACAAAAAAAGATGACTGCGAATTATATCTTAGTCATCTTTTTGTAATCAAGTGGTAAGCGGTAATTTTAGTGAACGATCTCGTCGTCCTTGATGATCCCCTTTTCCTTTGCCTTATCGACGATGAGATCTTGCTTCTTCATGAGGTTTTTTTTGTAGCGACCTTGGACGATCTCGATAATAAAGAGAACCGCAATCACAAAGTAGAAGGTAGCCTTCGTCATCTTCGAGATCTTATGCCCGAAGAACTTCATCTCTGCGAGGTAGGCACCCTCGGTAAGGAGGTAAATCCCCACAATAAAGAGGATGAATAGACCTACGACCTCATACATCCGGTTTTTCTTAAGGAAGTCTGTTACTGCATCAGCGAGCACGATCATGAGAATACCACTGATAACGATACACACCGCCATTACCCAAAATTGGTCCAGAGCGAAGGACTCTGTGAGCTGGTAAGGTGCGTTAGCAATAGCCATCGCGGAGAGGATAGAGTCAAAGGAGAAGACCAGGTTCATCATGACGATAGAAGCGATAATTAGAGGGACCGAACCCGCCTTTTTGGTAGCGTGGTGGGCCGGGTCGTAAGTCAGCATATGCACGATCTCCTTAGTCGCGGTGTAGAGGATGAAGGCGCCCCCGAAGAGAGTGATGAGGGCGTGCCCCGTTAGTTCAATATGGAACCAAGAGTTATCAACCGACCAGAATGCGCTCTGCAGCATGGCAACAAGCTTGAGAATCACGAAGAGGAGGACCAGTCTGAGCCCGACCGCAACGGAGATCCCCATCAGCCGAACAAACTTTTGTTTTGGCTCGGGAGCACGCTTAGACTCTAGCGAAATGTAGAGAAGGTTATCAAATCCGAGAACAGCCTGCAGAAGCAGGAGCATGAGAAAGTCGATCAATAGTGAAGCCATAATGTCAGATAATTATTTATAATAGAGGAATATTCTCCAGTGGTTTTCAAGAAGAAATGTGATGGAGTGTTCTATATGTGCGGATTTTTCACTTCGTTTTCATACGCTCTTCTTTTTTGAGGTCGTCTTCTAGCGTTTTGAGCACGATCTTGAGCGCGCCACCTGAGACCCAGATCTCCTTGGCAAGTAGGAGCAATGATAAGCACATCATAATAAGCGCGGAAATTAGAAGGTAAGCGGATACAATCTCTATCCCAAAGACGCGCAGGAGCATTCCCAGCACGGAGGAAAATAAGGATAATGCGCCTAAAAACTGCATCCACCGAATGAGGATAAGGCGTTTTCGTAAATTCGCGATTTGCTTAAGCAGCAGATTGTCATGGTTTCCGACCCAGTCGTTATGCAGCTTTCTAATGAGCGAAGATAGGTGGAGGAATCTATTGGTGTAGGAGAGAAAGAGTAAGCTTACTGCGGGAAACAATAAGGCGTAGGTTGAAACCGGAAGATCCATGTACGATTCATACTAGGCCGGTAGTGTTTTGTCAGTAGAATTTCTGGGGCTAACTCAGCCTTGTCGACTCGCACTGGGACTAAGGAGCTTCAAAGAGGGGAAATCGATTACATCAAGACTTGATCATTCGGCATAGTTTTATGAGGCTGTCTGCATGAAACGTTTTACTGCAGCCGCCTTAGCTGCCGATAAGTTATCCCTAGGGTCACATTGGATTTATGACCAAGCCGAACTAGCTGCTACTTTTCCAGATGGAGTGCTCACTGCCACAGATCCGCTGAGCCCTTATCACCCGAACCGTAAGGCGGGGCAACACACCCATATTGGAGATCAGTTGGTTTTACTCTCTCAGTCTATCACGGAGCAAGGGAGTTATGATCCAGATCACTGGCGAAATACTTGGCTCGCTGCGATGGGAAACTACGATGGTTATGTCGACGGCGCCACTAAAGCTACGTTAGCTACAAAAGCGCAGAATCCATCGGGTTCCAACGAGTTTTCTGTCGTTTCCCGCATCGCTCCAATTCTCGACCTGAAGCTAGAGGTAGAAGAAGCCGCGGCACAAGCTCAGTCCCAGGCCGCACTCACCCATGGTGGGGATTTGATTCCAGAAGTGGTGGAGTTTTTTGTGCGTGTGATCTGCCGTGTTAGTGAAGGCGCCACCATCGAGGGTGCGCTTTCCACAGAGGCTGCGACGGAACGATACCCTCACTTAAACGCTGCGTCCGCCCTCACACAGGCTAAAGCAGCGGACCCCACGGACTTCCGACAGGTAGCGCAGGACTTTGGACAGGCCTGTAGTCTCGATGCCGCCTTTCCACTCACGCTCTACTTCGCGCTCCATCATGCAGGATCGCTCGCTACATGCCTCAGCAAAAATGCCCTTGCAGGCGGTGACAATACAGCCCGCGCTATGGTTCTCGCGATGATGCTGAGTGAAGCACACGATGCCTAAGCTCGCGGCAGCATGTCATTCCTTACTTCTAAAAAACATGCGTTTTTTATAGGATTATCAAGGCATTACGCTTTATGATCACTTTAACACCCAAATTTTAACAACCTGATTTATATGCCAGATGCCTCCGATACCCCAAGAACCGAAACCTCTGAAGAGGATCAGGTTTTAGCATCAGGGTTTGCTGCGACACGTAAGAGTTTAATCGCGCGACTTGGTAACTGGGAAGACCAACAGACATGGGATGAATTTTACCGAACCTATTGGAAGCTGATTTACTCTGTGGGATTGAAGTCTGGTCTGCGCTCGGAGGAAGCCTTTGATGTCGTGCAGGAGACGATTCTGGGGATCGCGAAGCAGAGCCAAAAAAACCTCTATGACCCAGAAAAAGGTTCGTTCAAATCATGGCTCATGAACATGACGCGCTGGCGAATCAACGATCAGTTCCGAAAACGAAAAAAGGATACGGCGTCAAACACCTATGAATTTGAAGATGATCGAATGACTGCAAAAATCGACCGTATCAGTGATCCCAAAGAACAGATTCTAGAACGCATGTGGGATACGGAATGGAAAAAGAACTTGATGACCGCCGCACTGGAGAAAGTAAAAAATCAAGTTTCACCAAAACAGTTCCAAATCTTTCACTGCTACGTCATCCAAGAATGGAAGGCTAAGAAAGTTCAGACAGAGTTAGATGTCTCGCTCGCACAAGTCTACCTATCCAAGAACCGCGTTGGGGCGATCTTCAAACGAGAACTCAAAGCACTCGAGGCCCATGAGAGAGAAAATTCGTAATGCTCCTGCAATTCCCGATCATGAGGTGCTTCGTAAGATTGGCGGCGGTGCTTATGGAGATGTCTGGATGGCGCGTACGGTTACCGGCGTCATGCGAGCCATCAAGGTAATCTGGCGCGCAGATTTTGATAATGATGTAGACTTCGAGCGGGAGTTTGAGGGCATTAAAAACTACGAGCCGATCTCGCGTAACCATACCGGCCTCATCCCTATCCTTCACGTAGGGCGCTCTGCAAATAACAGGAAGGAGCAATTTTATTACTATGTCATGGAGCTGGCTGACGACCTCGACAATGGGCAGAACTTTCACCCGGTTGAATACATTCCGAGAACCCTCCGATCTGACCTCCTTGCTGCTGATAAGCAACCAATCGATGTAGATACCTGCATCATGGTAGGAAAAGAGACCGCAAAGGCTCTCGCTTTTCTACATGAAAAAGGGTTAGCGCACCGCGACATTAAACCCGCGAATATTGTTTATCATACCGGCCTCCCAAAGCTTGCCGATGTAGGCTTAGTCGCTACCCCAGGAAGGCAAACCTTTGTTGGGACTCAAGGCTTTGTCCCTCCAGAGGGCTCAGGATCTAGGAAAGCGGACATTTATGCCCTAGGGAAAATTCTGTATGAAATGGCGACGGGCAAAGACCGCATGGACTTTCCTCAACTGCCAGAATGCCCCTTCAAACCCGAAAAAGCAAAACGATGGCGAGCACTAAACTCGATCATCTGTGACGTCTGCGACCCACGTGAATCTGCACGCCCACTCAAGCATGCAGAACCTTTAGTAAGGGCTTTAGAAACTATCGAAGAAGGGAAGCGTTATCGTAAAAAGCGCTCCTGGAAAAAGGGCGCTCTAATACTTGGTTGCCTCTTAGGGATTACTGCGACATTTTTCGCATTATGGAATTTCAATAATTTACCAAGCAAGGAAGCAGTATTCGTCCCCGTCAAAATCACTTCCTCTCCAGTCGGAGCCGAAGTTTGGACTGCTGAAGGTGAATTCTTAGGAACAACTCCCCTCGCAGGCCGTGAACTCGAAGCAGGAACCCAGCACCAATATGAGTTCCGACTCCAAGGACATGCCACCATTCGCGAAGATTGTTTCGTAAAAGCCCCAGGAGTCCTCCTAGAAGCGACTCTCCCTGTATACGCCCCTCCTCAAACCGGCAAGAATTGGTCTGATGCAACTGGCATGGTCTACATACCCGATGATCGGGGGCATATCACTTTCTTTCCAACATTAGCCTGGGCTGTTGGAAAATTTATGCGAAACAAATCTGAGTCTAAAATCCCTTTAGAAATCGCTAAAATACAAGATGGAAAGATCAAACGAGGAGTAGCACTGATGGATCAAGCGTCTGCCCACAAATATTGTAAGTGGCTCACTCAAAAATCCATCACTGACGGCTATCTTACCAATGATTTTCAGATAACCCCTGCATTCGATCCAGAAGTCAAGCTGACCAATATACCGAGCAGGGCCAAGAAGCTGAAACTCGCTCCTTTCAAGTGCCTCGTGACCCGCATTCCCTTTGCAACTCTAACATTAACGTCCTCTGAGGAAGTGGATATCATTCTCTACATAGATGGGAAAAAGAGAGAATTCACCCAAGAAAATGGGAACCTAATTATCGACAGGGTTCTCCCAGGCCAGAGAACCATTACGATCGAGCCCGAAGGCTTCAAAACATATTCTAAAAAAATAGAGTTCACAAAACTTGAAAGCAAACAACTCACATTAGAGCTGAAAGCAAACAACTCTGTCGTTTTTGGTAAAGATTGGGAGAATTCCCTGGGCATGGCTCTGAAACCTATCAGTGAAAGCCTGATGGCTGCAGCTCATGAAACGACGTCCAAAGACTACAATATTTTTTGCACCTCAACGGACAGAGCCATTCCGCCAAAGCCGGCATTTCCTACTGGTAAAACACACCCGATAATTTTCGTAAACCGTAAAGACGCCGTAGATTTCTGCCTATGGCTCACCAATAAAGAACGTAAAGAACGCCGTATTGGCCGTAGCTTTTCCTATCGACTGCCCACAGATGCTGAGTGGAGCCTTATCGCGGGATTAGAGCCTGAGACTGGCTCAACCCCTTTTGAACGAGATGTAAGTGATAATAGAACCTTCTCATGGGGAACGGATTGGCCACCGAAAGAAAATGGCGGAAACTTTTCTGATGCCGCAAACTCACGAGACTCCAAGACTGCTAACCGAAGCATTCCTGACTACTCTGATTCCCATCAATTCACCTCACCTGTAGCTACATACTCGGCAAATAATTACGGGCTTTATGACATCTCTGGCAATGTTTATGAGTGGGTCTCTGATGACTTTGGGGTAGGAAATTATGGCGTAACTCGAGGCGCAAGCTGGCTAAGCTACCAAAAGGAAAATATTTACCTGAAGTTCAGAAACGTCATTCTCCCAAAATCAAAAAACAACGAGACGGGTTTCCGCATTGTCCTCTCCAAGTCAGAATAATAAATGTTGCGGAGAATTATTGTCAATTTTCATAAGTTTTCATAAGTTTAACAAATTCATACGTAAAATTCATCTTGGCATTCAGAATGCTATTTTGACTCTATGGATCGAAATGGATTTATTGCAGGTTTAATCCTTTCAAAGGCTGAAGTTGAATTTGTCGAGGAGGCCGCCCCTCGGCAGAAGACAACTAGGCACTCATGGCGTAAACAGCATAAAAAGCTGCGAAAAAAAGCTTACTTTTGTCGCTCTCCTAAGCGCACAAAGGCACTGCTCCCTCGTTAACCCCCCCTTTTTCTTTTTCTAAGCTTGTCGTATTTCTGCAATGCTGACTATGAGAGTGACATGGAAGAGACTTTGGAGACACTCATCGCGGGAACAGATACCTGTATTTCACGGAAGGATTTAGAAGAAAAACTAAAATTAGGCCGCCCCCTCCGTGTGAAATTGGGTGTAGACCCGACCGCTCCTGACATTCACTTTGGTCACACGGTCGCTATGCAGAAGCTGCGTCAGTTCCAGGATCTCGGACACCAAGCGGTTCTCATCATCGGTGATTTCACCGCCATGATCGGAGACCCAACCGGTAAGTCCTCTACCCGCCCACCATTAACGAGAGAGGAAGTCCTCGCAAATGCAGAGACATACAAGCAGCAAGCTTTTAAAATTCTCGATAAAGATAAGACTGAAGTTGTTTACAACGGCACTTGGTTTAACACAATGACCTACGCTGAGGTTCTCACACTAAACACCCGCGCCACCATGCAACAAATGCTGCAACGTGAAGACTTTAAAACCCGTGTAGATGATGGTAAGGAAGTTCGTCTTCATGAGCTCCAATACCCCATTATGCAAGGCTGGGACTCGGTCATGGTCAAGGCCGATGTAGAGCTAGGAGGCACTGACCAACGCTTCAATAATCTCGTGGGACGCGATCTCCAAAAGCAAGAAGGAATGGAGCAACAGGTCGTGATGTTAGTTCCTATCTTAGAAGGGCTCGACGGTATCAAAAAGATGTCTAAGTCACTTAACAACTACATCGGAGTCAATGATGAGCCAAACGACATGTTCGGTAAACTCATGAGTGTTTCCGATGAACTCATGGATCGCTACTACCTCCTACTCCTCGGAGAGACGCGCCAAGAAGAAATGCATCCGATGGAAGCTAAAAAGGAGCTCGCTAGACGACTCACGGCTCGTTTCCACACCGAAGAAGAAGCAACGGCTGCCCGTCAAACGTGGGAAGAGCGCTTCTCTAACCGTAACACCGAAGCAGGTGCGGTAGAATGCTCTGCTGACGAAATCGAGTCTGGAATGAATCTTCTTACCATAGCGTCAACCGTTTACGCAAAAGCCTTTGATCTCAATAAGTCAAACGGTGAACTGCGTAAGCAGCACATATCCCCTGGTGCAGTGCAGCTAAATGGAGAAAAAATGACTGACCCTCAAGTGACTTTAGAAATTAAAGCTGGTGATGTCCTTCGTCTGTCTAAAAAGCATACCGTGAAGTTTATCTAGAGCTCGTTAATATTTAAAACGGATTCCCTTTTAAAAAATCTGCGGCAGACATCATCTTGGATCCTTCAGGTTGCACTACCGTGAGACTAATGGCACTGCTCTCGCCGCACCCAATTTGCAAAAACTCACCGTCACTTGATAGCGCCCCTTCCTCTAAATCACTCTGAGCTAGGACTAAAGTCGGAGGAAACACCTTTAGCCTTCGTGTCTTGTCCTTCTTATCTACAAAGGTCGTGTAGGTACTGGGCCAAGGATGATAGGCTCGGATCAGGCGCTCAATCTCGACCGCTGACCGTGTAAAATCTAGCTTTCCGTGGTCACGCAGAAGCTTTGGCGCGTAAGTCGATTTCTCTTCAACTTGAGGTGTCCGAGTCGCCTTTTCAGTTACAAGGAGTTCTAACGCATCTAGCAAGGTCGCTGGAGTCATCTCTGCTAGACGGTCATGAACACTCCCGCCCGTATCATCCACTGAAATGGGTGTTTCCTGCTGCAGAATGATATCACCCGCATCTAACTCCCTAACAACATGCATAATCGTCACCCCAGTAGCTTCATGCCCGTCGGCAATCGGGCCTTGAATGCATGACGCACCCCGATAAAGCGGTAACAATGAGGCATGCACATTAATAATCGCTATTTTCGGAATATCTATAAGCCGCTGTGTCAAAATTTGACCATAGGCCATCACAATAATGACATCGGGCTCCAATGCTTCCATCTCCGCAAGAAAGCCTTTGTCACGTGCTTTTTCCGGCTGCCACACGGGAATCTCACTCTCTAATGCAATCTCCTTAATCCTAGGGGGAGTCAAAACTTGTTTCCGGCCCACGGGCTTATCAGGCTGAGTCACGAGCCCAACAATTTCATAATCGCTCTCTAGTAAACTAAGAAAAGCAGGGAGCGTGATGTCCCCCGTACCCATAAAAAGAAGCCTGGCTGATACCATAAACGTAGATTAGAGTGCCTGGTAAAGCCCCAGAGCAGTAATTGTCTCTGAGATTTCCTTTAGCACTTGAATCGGATGCCGTTGCGCATCTATCGTAGTGATCTTATTCGCCCCAAAGTGATCAAGAATAGGCTTTGTTTCCTCCGTATATACCGCAAAACGATTCCGAATGACCTCTTCTTTTGCATCATCCTCTCGACCTAAAGCAAGAGCTCTCGCCTTCATTCTCTCAATTAGCGCATCACGATCTGGGCACGAGAGATGAATGACCTGCTTAATTTCTACGAATTGCTCGATCAAAAGCGCTTGATTCACGGTGCGCGGAATTCCATCCAAAATCAGCGTTTCTTTACTAGGATTATAGCTCCCATCTTCCACCCAAGCATCAAGCTGAGTCTTAACGATTTCCATCGTGATTTCATCGGGCACCAAGTTACCTGCACTAGAGTATTCCGCGACACTTTTAGCCAAGGCAGAATCCTTATCTAGCGCCCGAAAAATATCTCCACTTGCACAATGGAAAAACCCAGGAAGGTTCCCAATCGTCTCGCCTTGAGTCCCCTTTCCTGCACCTGGTGCGCCAATAAATAGAATAGCTGATTTTGCCATAATAAAGTTCAGCCTAACTAAAGATGAATCCGCAGAGCAAGCCTATTTTCCATCACGCCCTTAAAAGCAAAGTAGATTCACCGCTGCAATGATCGCAAAAACGATAATTAAATAAGAAAATACCTTTTGTGGAACCCGCTTCAGGAGCCACTTCCCTAGAAAAACACCTAAGACAACAATGGGCGCTAGCTTCAAATTAATGAGCAATGAATCTGCGGTAATAAGCGAAATCCCTCCCAATAAAGGCAATTTTATTAAATTAGTAAGTAAAAAGAACCTCCCAGCAATACCAACCAGTTCCATTTTATGAAATCCACGGGTTAGCAGATAGATATTCATGACTGGGCCCGCCGCATTCGCTAACGTAGTAGAAACACCTCCTCCAAAGGCGGAAATCACACCAAACTTGTATGACTGGTCAAGCCTACTCATAGGGCAGAGCCTCTTCCATAAAATTACTCCTAACATCAATACAATCAAACTCCCAATAACTGGCTTTGCCCATACCTCCGGCATGAAACGCAACAACACAATACCGCATCCAATCCCAATTAGGGTTGGCGGCATTAAAGGCCATACTTGTTGCCAAGTCCCATACTTACGCATCACCGGATACACGGTAAAATCCGCAATAACTAATAAAGGCAGCAATACTCCAACAGAACTCTTTCCAAAATAGGCGGCGAAAACCGAAATGGTCACCAAACTCAAGCCACTAAAGCCTATCTTCCCTACGCCTACTAAAAGCGTTGTAAATACTAGAATACACCAGTCTTCCCACCCCAACATCTTACTATAAATTATGAATTCACTTTACTGCGCAACTACAATCGCCTCTTCCTAATATTGTTTTTTACTTCTTGTTAGTAAATGAATTATTTTGATCCTTAATTTGTATAAATACGTCTTGACTATGAATTAAAAAATTGTATTTTTTGACCGTCTTTGCAGGAACATAATGAATGAGTTAGGCCTCTAATTCTATTCTACTGTGAAGCCAAAAACCGTGGTAAATATTGTAGTAATTTGTAAAGTGTGGTTGGAAACAACCACACTTTATTACTTTTAGGATTTCTGAAAATCAGCGATAATAGCAATATGAAAATTGACGCGGCATTGGAATCCTTTCTTCTTTTTCTCGCAACAGAGAGAGGGCTTTCGACAAACTACCAATTGTCTGTGCGGCACTCATTGGATCGCTATATTAGATGGCTAGCCAAATCAAAGATTGACTGGAAAACTATCACTACTGAGGAGCTAAACCAATACCTCGGAAACTTAAAAAAGGCCGACTTAAGCGCCTCATCCATCCGGATTCACCTAGTGCACTTAAAAATATTTTTTCGCTTCGCGCTCCAAAAGCAATGGATCACTAAGGATAACGCGGACCCACTTCTCCCTCCAAAAATTCCTAGTCACCTTCCCGAAACGATGAATGTAGCCGTGCTGCAGCAACTCCTAACGAGCATCGATACCACGCCCCTTTTGGGTGCTCGCGACAAGGCGATCTTGGAAACATTTTACTCATCGGGCCTGCGACTGAGCGAACTTGCAAATTCGCGACTAGAACATTTAGATCTGGATGAGCGCATGTTACGAATCACCGGAAAGGGAAATAAAACTCGGCTCGTGCCTCTCGGAAAAGAAGCCAAAACCGCTATCGAGTTTTATTTAAAGAACAGCCGTCCAAAGCTAGTAAAAGCCAGTATAAGTTCCTCGCACCTTTTTCTCTCCATGCGGGGCGGATCTCTAAGCCCTGAAAGGCTCCGTGCCATCGTAAAAACTCGTGCTCGAGAAGCTGGAATCGAAACAAACATCTACCCCCACCTTCTCAGGCATAGCTTTGCCACTCACCTCTTACAGAACGGAGCAGATCTCCGCATTATTCAAGAGTTGCTCGGCCATGCAGACATCGCCACAACACAAGTGTATACCCATGTGGATCAACAGAGCTTAAAAAATGTCCATAAGACGTTCCACCCCAGAGGGTGAAATGCTCTAAGTCATCTTTCTAGATTCAACAAATGCTCAGGATTAATAATCTCGAGTTGTTGCCAAGGAGCATTCTCCTGATCGTCGTCGAATCCAGTTTGCGCGAAGACCATTTCATCTGACAAGTATTGCTCGAGAAACTCTTCTGGAGAAATATGGTTTCTTGGCTTTGCTAGATAACCGGGTCCGATATAGAGATGAATTCCCTTACGCATTTCAAAGTGAAGGTGAGCGAGGTAGCTTCCACTCGCATTACCAACTGTCCCAATCGGTTGCCCTCGTTTTACAAGTGTTCCAACGGCGACTTGAGAACGATTAAGGTGTGCATACATGGATTGAATGATTTCATCCTGCCCCTCGCGCTCTATACGATGCGCGATTAGGATAACCTTCCCCCAACCAGGAGATGGAATACCAGCGTAGATCACATACCCGTCTGCAACAGCGTACACAGGATCGTCAAAGTCACTATTTTGCCCACCAATACCATTGAGGTCATCCCCTGTGTGACGACCTCCGCGGTGAGGGTTATCGGTCCAGAATTTTTGAGCATTATAGGAAAACGCTCCATTTGCCGCCCCCAGTGGAGCAGAAAAGGTCTTTGCCTTAGGTACTTTGAATACTTCAACCGGGCTGAGCTTAGCAAAGCGAGCGTCAAACTCAGGAACTTTCCCCTCTAAACCCTCACCTTCCCCCCTAAGGAATCCTTGAGGAATAAATGTAAGTTGTGCCGTTTTAGTAGACAGAGTGGGCTGCGTCGGAGCCTCATTTCTATCCATGACCATACTACCAATCATAATCAATACGAGAATGATGGCGATTAGAGGGAGCAATGAGTTTACACCTTTCATAAAAATCAGAAATCGAGATAGATCTCCGTTCTGCGGTTTGCTCGCCGACCTTGATCCGTTTCATTGTCTCTTCTAGGCATGCTCTCCCCGAAAGCAGATAAGTGGATTTGACTCCCTTTAAGCCCCCTCGAGATGAGATATTTATTGACGCTTTCGGCACGCTCCAGGGAGAGTGAATTATTGTATCCATCGGAACCGATTGCATCGGCATGACCACTGAGAGTCAGCTTTTTATCACTATTAGTTTTTAAGAGCGCGGCAATAATATCGAGCTGGCTTTTAGCGCGAGTGGTGAGCTCGCCTTCGTTAAAGTCAAAGTACAATGCCAGGCGATCGCCACCTTGAGGGTTTTTAATAATTGGAGTGTAATACGTATCCCCTCCAGATACTTGTGTAATGTAGGATTTAAGTAACTTTTCAATATTAAGCTCAGAAACTAACCATGGCTCTTCAGAATTATTCTTCTCTAACGCGAGTTCGATCTGTGCTTTTTCTTGGCTCGTGGATTCGATCAAATTCACAGTGAAAGCAGCCACTCCCTCTCGTTGAAAGAGTGAATTCAGTGGTTTCGAAGGGTTTAAAGTATATTTTCCTTCCTCAAACATGATACATAAACCAGCTATTTGTGCGTCAGAAATTGTTGCAGGATCTACATACTGCAACGCCTTCTCAAAATCTTGCTCAAGGAGCGTTTTGATAAATATATCCGCTGTGGATAGAGCGTCCCCATCAGCCAAAGCGCCCTTTCCATCGGCAGCTTCAGATCGATACACATTCGCTATTTTCCAAATACCGTCAGCTGATTTTTCAACATCAATATACATAACACTACCGTCTGCGCCTTCTAACGCCCAACGTTCTTCTTTATCGAACTCCAGCACTCCTACTTGACGTAAAGCCAATGATTGTGACTGATCTCCAAAATTAATAATCGTCTGCCGCTCAGATTCACTCAAACCATCTAAATCTAAAGATTTCAAAAACTGGCTGGTCGTCCCATCACTAATCGCCTGCTGTAAAGACTCTAGTAATTTCACGGGATTTTTTTGCGTGCCTAAGCTTGCTTCTACCTTTGGCTCTAGCGTCTCTTTGGCCTCTTGTGAGGCTGGGGAATTAACTCCCTCACCATCTCTACTTTCAGTCTTTTGCACTTCAGTAGAGGCTAACTCAGATTCTTTTTCGCCAGTAACTCGCTGGATGATCAGAAAAAAACCGATGAGCAAAGCAACAACGATAAGTAGTATTAGGAAAAATAATCCTCCTTTACTCGAATTCGTGTTTTTTGTGGAATAGGACATCGGCTCTAAAACTTGTTACAATCTCTTATCAATTAACGCCTTTTTCTTGAGCACGTTAATCCAGTTCTGATAACTTTCGTTATACTTCTCTGCTTGAATTTCTTTTATAAGGCGATCTTTGATCTTTGATTGAGGCGGTGAAGGACCGTGTTTTACCGCGTGAACCTTCACCACAGTAAATCCCCTAGGGTCTTTAAATGGCCCCACTACCTTCCCAATGGGAGCATCAAAAAGTAACTGAGCAAAGGAAGGGTCGAAATCTGTTCTCTCCGTTTCTGGCCACTTACCACCATCGGAGGCGTAAGCATCCGCTGAATACTCACGAGCAGTTTCCGCAAAATCTGCTCCATTCTTGAGATCTTGGGCAATCTTGTCAGCAAGGTCTAATTGGGTTTCAGCAGTACTCCCAATCGCGGTGGTACGAGAAGGAATGAAAATTTTTGAAAACGTGATTTTGTCTTTAGCCCGGTCACGAAAATCCAGTTTACGCTTCTGATAATGTGCTGAAACTTCACCTGGGGTTGGCGGCAGCTGGCGTCCGCCAAATTGCTCCGACTTCATCGCTTGCACTAAGATCTTTTCTTGTTGTGCCTTTTTGTAACTTCGCATCGTGGCGCCTGAATCCGTTAGGGTTTTACGGAACGCGGATTCATTTCCGTTGTAGAGCTCATTTACGATTCGTTGCACCTCTTGATCGACAACATAATCAGGAATCGATGCTCCTTTCTCTTGAATCGTAGAGAGAATAATCTTATTTTCGACAAGTTGATCTAACACCTCTGCTTGAGCGGCCTTGAATTCCTGTTCCGCGGCTTCTCCGCCACGAGGATACTTAGACTTGATAAGCGACATTCTGGGTGCGAGCAAAACGGCCACCTCCTTCCGGGTAATAACCATTCCGTTTACGGTGGCAGCTACCCCTGTAACTTGAAAAGCTTCGCCAAAAGCTAAAATTGGAGCAAATAGAAGGAAAAATAAAAGACTCTTAGTCATAGAAATTTAGTATGAAATTCATAGATTGGTGTGAGCAGATTCTATTCCAAATTCATCAGGATCTCAGAGAATAAAAGCCCACCTTTCAATCAGACGTCATAATTAGTAGGATCATTCAATTGAGCAAGTGCAAAAGCCTCTTTTCTTTCCACACACGTGCCACATTTACCGCAATGTAAAGCCCCTCCTTTATAGCATGAATAGGTTTTTGAAAAATCAATTTCGTACTTATCACCAAGCGCAGCAATTCCCTCCTTCCTAATACCTACGTATGGGCGTAGGAGTTGAATCTTCGCATATGTCCCTTGCTCCATCGTATTGGCGAGAGCGTCCATAAAACCCTCTCGACAATCTGGATAGACCGCATGGTCACCAGAATGCGCTGCGATCGCTACTGCCTCCGCCCCAATACTTTCGGCATATCCTGTTGCGATAGAAAGCATGATGGCATTACGAAAAGGAACAACCGTTTTTACCATATTAGCGTCCTCATAATGCCCCTCAGGGACGTCCCCTCCGGACTGTAATAAATCCGATGTGAAGTGATCTGCAATAAAATCCAGAGGAATGACTTGGTGCTTCACGCCCAGCAGGGCGCAATGATGAGCCGCCATCGGAAGCTCTCGCTCATTATGCTTGGAACCATAGTGGAAGCTAAGTGCCCCCATCACATCATGCTGGGCATGCATATCATAAAGGAGCGCAGTGGAATCCATCCCTCCACTGATAAGAACGAGCACCTTCATCACCTAATTTTCTGATTCTACGCTCATGGGCGTATTATCTCCTCCTTTCGGATACACTGCTTGTGCCGTTAAGCTAATCCCTCCTCGTGGCGAAAAATCGCCCCTCACTTTCATCGCTGATGGACTGATGGCATCACTCAAATCCGCTAAAATCTTGTTTACGATATCCTCATTAAACAGTGGATGGTTTCGAAAAGAAGAGAGGTAAAACTTTAAGGACTTCGTCTCTATGCATTTTTCAGAAGGCTGGTATTGAATCCGAATGCGAGCCGTGTCCGGTTGCCCTGTCACGGGACAGAGAGAACAAAACTCTGGAAAATCAAAGAGCACCCAATACTCGCGCTCTGGGTTACGATTCGGGAAGGTTTCTATGGTGGCATCCTCCGGTGACGAAGGCCACTGCGCTGTGGCATCTCCGAGAAGGGTGATCGATTTCTCATTCATACGTCCCTTATCATCGCTTACCAATAGCGTGAGTCCAGCGGAAAGATAGAGATTACTTCCATTTGCTCCCTCTCACACAAGCTATAATATCGAAACCCATCATAAACTTTGTGACCATAATCTGCCAAGACGGGTCAATATAAAGTAAGACACACAACCTTCGCTTAAATTATGGAAAAACTTATTGATCAAATCCCTTACAATACCGCTGACTTTATTGAAATCGCGTCATGGGACTCCCTTCAAATTTCTGAAACTCTGTATTTCGCAGACAATGGGGAATTCCTCCTTCACTGTATTGGCACAGCTGCCGAAATGACAAATAGTTACGGAACAAAAAGTTTTGCTAACGAAGACCTCATCATCTTGGAAGAAGACGATGTTCGTGGTTGGTTGAAAGTCCATGCAGAAAAATCCTACGATGAACTTTTTGGAGAAGAGCAATTCGCAAGATCAGCGTAATTTACTGCTCTACCCTTCAGAATAATTGTTGTTATTGAAGGATTGGAACGCCGCGCAGGTGACGCAGCAGAATGAGTGACAGGCGCCACCAATCCCAAACAAGCTCTTACAAAGGGTTCACAGCCTCGCGTCCTTCGTAATATACTCTCCTTTACTTGGAGTTAGACCTATAGCCTAAGGTGTTAATTATCCTCCAATTCAGCGATCTTCTTCTCTAACGCCTTAATTCGATCGACTAATTTCGGTAATCGGTTCACAATCGCACGTGATTTCCGATTCTCCGTCAGAGGCCTTGCTGGTGTGCCTTGATAGTAGCCGGGAGTATCGGTACTCTTTGCTAACCCAGATTGCCCAGCCACGACAACGCCTTTTCCAACTTTGAGATGCCCGGCAAGGCCAGCCTGAGCACCAACCGTCACAAACTCTGCTGTTTCCGTGCTACCCGCAATACCAGACTGCGCTACAATAAGGTTATGCTCTCCAATCGTGACGTTGTGTGCAATCTGCACTAAGTTATCTATTTTCGTTCCTTTGCCAATTGTCGTTCTGCCAAAGCGAGCGCGATCTACCGTAGAATTCGCGCCGATCTCGACCTCGTCTTCAATAATCACGATTCCGATCTGCGCAATTTTCTTATGCGCTCCCTCTACTAACTCGTAGCCATAGCCATCAGAACCAATGACACAACCTGGCTGGAGAATTACATTAGAGCCAATCTTACAGTTCTCACGAATCACACAATTAGGGTAAATGATCGTAAAATCACCAATAGAAACATTATCACCAATTACAACTCCTGGATAGATGATAGAACCTTTGCCCAAGGTCACATTCTCACCTAAGGACGCCCCTGCCATTATCGCGACCTCCCCTTCAGGGTATTGCACAGACTTGCAAAGATGCGCTTGAGGCGAAATTTCGTATTGCACTTGCTGCGCACTGGTCGCGAAGTGATCTGCCAGTGCCGCAAATGCCAGCGACGGATTTGCCACATGAATCAATGCGACCCCTTTAGGAGCATCTTTCAAGATTGGCGGCGCAAAGACGAGGCCCGCTTTCGTGCCGACAAAGTCATTGTAATACTTCTCATTACCAAGAAAGGACGCCTCCTCAAGCATTGCCTCAGATAAAGAATTTATCCCAGAAATAGACGCCCTTGTGGAAATAAAAAGATCGCCCCCCACAAGGTTGGCGATCTCTTTTTCTGAAATTGAATTCTTACTCACCTTTTGGAGCTTTTTCTGAGAGCTTAGCTTTGATTTTCTCGGTTATATCAAGAGCCTCCTTCGTGTAGATAAACACGGGCACTCCTTTTTGCCCAAGTGACGCCTTGTTAAGCACTAGATCGTAACCATCGGCCTCCGCGATCACATTAATCTCTTCTGTGATTTCTGCAAAAATCCCTCTTGCGTCTTCAGCTGCTTTCTCATTGAGAGCAGCTGATTTACGCTGGAGATATTCAACACGTGACTTTTCTTTTTGTGTCCCTTCCTGACGAATTTCTTCAAACTCCTTGAGAAGCTCTACTTTTTTCTTCTCTCCAAGACTAGGATCTTCTAGTTTCTTGCGCACATCTTCGTGCCTGGACATGAGTGCTTGCACCTCTTTTAATGCAACGTCATTCTCCTTTTGAATTTTTGCTTTCTCTACATTGACTACTTTTTGTGTTTCAGCAGTTTTGTAATATCCATCGAACAACTTCGCGACATCTACAGTTGCCACTTTCTGTTGTGCCGTGGCCACAACGCTTGATAAAACTAGGGTCAGAAGTGCTTTTTTAACATTCATATGCGGTATAAAACCCTATCAAATCGCAGGAGTCAACGCTGGATCTACATATTTCACATTCGCAGAAGCCCTCTCGCAAACCAGTCTTCAATACAAGTGCTTCACTTTCGCCCATGAAACAGGTTCTGACTTCATCCCTTGCAGAAAGCGTTCCTCCAAAATGTCGATCAATCCATCATGCTTAGCACAGAGATCCGTCATTTTCCATTTCATCCCCTCATGTTTAGCGGCGGATTCATCACAGATCTCCCACACATCTCCCTCCGGACCGGCGTGACGACCAGGAGAGGCAAATAACATAGAGATAATCACCTCTTGTTGAAAGCCCGGTTGCCCCACCACCTTCTCCAGCAATGGCTCGTTAAAAGAATATTCGTCGCCTTCTCTCCGCTCCATTGAACAAGGCTCAACACATGGGAATACCTCTTTTGGCAACAGCTCCCGCATCTGCTTCGCCAGGTGATTCCGCACATCTGTCACCGTTTTTCGTGGAGCCCCGTGATCTACGAGCGCAACGGAGGGAGCTTCATACCCCTCGTCTTTCATTGTCTTGTAAACGTTATCCACCAGAATTTGAGCCATCCGAGTATCTTCAGGATCGAGCGGCTCAACCACACATGGAGCTACTAGAACCTCTAACTCATCCCAGCCACCTTGCTGTAGCGCTTCCACTCTTTGCAGCAAATACTCTTTAACAGCCGCGCTCGGCCCAAAAAACATGGGGGTCACATGGAATTTATTGAACCCCTCCTTCCTCATTTTCTTAATAAATGGCTCAAAAATTTCAGCGGGCACACCTTCTAGCTTTTCTGGGTCAATCTTTGTGGAGTGTAGCAGTGAAACGGCGTGTATCGTGTGCCCCACTCTTTCCCCAAGGCGTGTCGCTAGGTCTCTCAGACTCATCGTTGACTCAGGACGGTAAGAGCCATTATCCGTGATCATGCAGCATATATCAGACATGACACACTAATAATCCTGATTTCATATCATGCAATCGCCTAATATAAAATTTATCAAGCGTCCCCAAAAATCCAATTGACTTAAGGAGGTGCAAACAAAAAAGCCTCCACTAGGGGAGGCATAAATAATCTAGTTGAAAACAGATGTCAAATCTTAGAGTTCAACCTCTAAAACCTGTCGGTTCTTGTAACTACCGCATGATGGACATGCAATGTGGCCAGGAATTTTAGCACTACACTCTGGGCATGTAGATAGCTGTGGGCGACGCCAGCGGTTCGCACCACGACGCATTTTTTGTTTCATCTTTGAAGTTCTTCTTTTTGGAGCTGCCATAGTTCTTCGGGTTAGAGGGGTTTATAAGTTTTCCAGTTGATCCAGAGTTGACCATCGATCATCTGGAGTATTTTGGGGTTGCTCTTCTAGATCAGTTTTTTGGTCCTTGTCCAGTGCTAAATATTTTTCTTCTACCTGACAGCTCATTTTTTCATCTGCCATGTCACAGACAGGATAAGTTGGGAAGAGAATCATAATCTCCTCCCGGAGCTGCTCAGTAGGGTTCACGACCTCTTCAACAATCTCTAGCGAAACTGAGAAATTACTCACCTCGATTGTCTTCTTAAAGGGGTGCAGGGTCCTTACGCACTCGAGCTCAAACTCGGCATACACGCGCCCCTGTAACAAGAGCTCGGTATCAAAGCGTTGCACATTCAAATCGTAATTTAATCCAGTAATCGCCTTACCTTCATCATCTTTGAGCTCGAAGATATCCGGATGAATTTCCCCCGTCAATTGATCGCCAAATTCTGACAGTTCGTTCAGGTTAATTTCTAGTAATTCGGTCATAATAAGTCTTCTGATGTCACGGATTGTTGCTCTCTTGCCCCTAGAATTTCTGCATGCTTAATCACATCATCTTGGGATAAATTAAAACAATACGCATGGCAATTAGGACACAAATCAACGCTAGCGACCACGATTGACTCACACCCCTCACAGATCTTAAAATCCTGTGGGCGCTCTACAATCTTCCGTGCTGCTTCTTCTCTCGCTTTCATGCTAATTCTCCCCATAACTGCCATCTTTGGGAGCAGGCAGTATTGATAGACAACACGCGGAAAAGCAAGCTCCTTCACGACTTTTCCGAGAAGGATGAGCCCATGCCTCCTTATTTTTGCTTGCGGTATGCCAGCAATCCTTCTGCAATAACACGCGCTGCAGTTGTCTTATACCATTGCGTCATGCATCGAGCACGCTCTGCAGAATTACTGATAAAACCACACTCAACTAAGATCGCCGGAGCACGCGTCGCATTCAACACATGAAACCCTCTTGGCTTGATTCCTCGATTTCGACATTTTAGGCTTTTCGCTAAGCGGTATTGCACCGCTTGAGCCATTTTTCGACCCTCTGAACTTATATAAAATGTCTCAATCCCCTTGATGGAGCGATTTGTGTGAGCATTGAAGTGCACACTCACAAAAATCGAATTCGGATATCTATTAGCAATTGCCGCCCTCTGCGTCTTACTGACAGTGACATCAGACTTTCGCGTAAGAACGGTTTTGATTCCTCGGGATTTCAGCTCATAGGCTAACTTTTGCGCCAAAATAAGATTTAAAGTAGATTCCTTAACCCCTCCCCAGTAGGCGCCTCCATCTCTCCCTCCATGACCGGGGTCAATTACAACCGTGCTGAAATAGCGCGCTTCGCAAACTGCTATACTCAGCAAAAAAAATAACGTAATTAATCTCCCCCTCATCATTAAAAGTGTTTAATCTTTCCTTACTAAATGCACAGATAAAATGCTATCTGCAAGAACAGAAATGATCTCGAGCCACTTTATTTCGTTAAATCCAGGATTTGCTTAAAGTGCGCTTCTTCCACAGGCGTGATTGAAAGTCGATTCCCCTTACGCAAAGTCAACATTCCTTCCAGCTCTGGAGTGACCTTAAGCTGATCTAAGGGAACAATTTCAGAAAACTTTTCAACAAACTCAAAATCAACCATGATCCAGCGTGGGTTTTCCTCTGATGACTTCGGGTCATAATATTTAGCTGATGCATCCCACGCGGTATGATCAGGGTAGGGACGTGAAGCGACCTTAACCACCCCCACCACTCCTGGAGGTTTACAGTTAGAATGATAAAACAAAGCTAAGTCCCCGACTTCCATTCCGTCTCGCATAAAATTACGCGCTTGATAGTTTCTGATCCCATCCCAAGGCTCTGTCCCTGCCTTCTCCATATCATCTATCGAAAAAGCATCAGGCTCAGATTTAATTAACCAGTAGTTCATCCCTGTATAGCGCACTAAAATTTATAAGAAAGACCAGTTACGATTCTGAGGTCATTTTCTTTCCGCCCCGGTGCAGGTTCAGACTCATATTGGTTCTGCACATACGCCTTAAAGCTAAGACTGTCTGAGAGAAACGTCTCGATCCCCACTTCTGCAATCGCCTGTAAATCTGAAAACTTTCCGATCTCGGAGAACACTGCTAGGCCTTGATAAAGTCTCGTGAAATCTGTAATCCAATAATTAAATCTCTGCCCTATATAAGCGACCCCAAACGTATTTTTCACTTCTCCCTGCTCCTCCGTAGATATCCCAGCTCCGAGCTCGACGGAAAACTGTAGCGAATCATCAGGGCGTTTTACGAAATAGTGTCCAAAAAAGGCCGTTCCCGTATAACGATACTGAATGTCTGCAAGCTCATCATGCTGACCATCAATCCTCCCCCCCCAATACCAGAAGCCGTCCTCCGTGATCAGACGACTCAAAGAAGCCATCAGGATAAACTCATCCTCTGTTATATCTCCACTATCTTCGCCATAGGCATACGTGAAATTTCCAAAAAATTCATTCTGCCCAAAATCTAAATCTAAGGTGAGCGAGGCCGTCACGAGCAACGTTTCCGAGTTCCCCCGGGTCAGGCTTGCCCCTAAATCCAGCGAACTAGACCATCCCTGCCCATCATCATGCCCTGGCACAGCCACGCGCTCTTGGAGCTTCCTCGCGCGGTCTAAAGTCCCAGTGGCTCCAATAGCTGTAATCGCCGCATATGTTGGCAGAAGCAATATGAGAGCAGAAAGTAAAAATTTCACAGTAGGGTTAAGTTGCTACAATTCCTGAGCGCGGTCACGAAAAAAATCAGGAATCCGCGACAATGTAGATCAAGTTACCGTTGCTCCGATTAAGGCCTGGCGGGATTCACAAGTCTGCACTTCACGGACCCTGAACTGTAAAATAATCAAATCAAATGAGAGATCAACTAAAATCTACAAAATGAATGCAGTCGCAAAAACCCATTAACGACTAAGACGCTTAGGCAGCTTCCTTGTTACGAATAATCTTAGGCTTAGCCTGTTTTTTGACGACATCCTCATCGATTACGATCTTGAGAATATCGGTCTCTGAGGGGATATCAAACATGACTTCTAGCATAAGCTCCTCAAAGAGAGAGCGGAGTGCACGTGCTCCTGTCCCACGTTCTATCGCGATCTGTGCGATCGCACGCAATGCCTCAGAAGACACCTCTAGCTCGACACTATCTAGCGCAAGTTGTTTTTGATATTGTTTCAGAATCGCGTTCTGCGGCTCTGTTAAAATATGAACGAGTTCATCCTCATTCAGCTTCGTAAGTGACGTAATCACAGGAAGTCGCCCAATAAACTCTGGAATCAGCCCGAAGTGAAGCAAATCTCCAGATTGCACCTTACCCATGAGGGCGGTGTCTTCTAGCTCCACGTTCTTCTTGTTTTGCTCCACGTTTTGGAAGCCTAGGCTACCAGCGCCGACCCTGCGGCGAATAATCTCCTCGATCCCCACGAAAGCCCCTCCGCAGAGGAAAAGAATCTTACTGGTATCGACTTGGATATACTCTTGTTGTGGATGCTTACGACCACCCTGTGGCGGAACGTTACAGACCGTGCCTTCGAGAATCTTTAAGAGTGCTTGTTGCACCCCTTCACCGGAGACATCACGGGTGATCGAGACGTTTTCGGTCTTGCGTCCGATTTTGTCGATTTCATCAACGTATATAATGCCACGCTCTGCTTTCTCAACATCGAAATCACACGCCTGCAGGAGCCGCAAAATAATATTTTCAACATCTTCACCCACATATCCAGCCTCTGTCAAAGTCGTAGCATCGACGATCGTAAATGGCACGTCGAGAACTCGAGCGAGGCTTTTGGCAAGAAGAGTTTTCCCGGACCCCGTAGGACCGAGAAGGAGGATATTTGATTTCTCAAGCTCTACATCTTTCAGCGCCTCAGGCACCTTAGATGAATCCTCAAAGATGCGCTTGTAGTGATTATGCACCGCAACGGAAAGCACCTTCTTGGCGGTGTTCTGTCCGATAACGTGCTTATTGAGTCGCTCAAAGATCTCAATCGGTTTCAGATCCTGCACTCCTCCTTCTTCAGAAACGAGTGCGGTATCTGGTGATTTTCCATCTAACTCTTTTTCGATGATACTAGCACAGACGTCGATGCATTCGTTACAAATGTAGACGCCAGGACCAGCGATTAATTTACGCACCTCCGAATGGCTTTTGCCACAGAAGGAACACATCGTAAGGTTAGAAGGTTTCGCCATAGTGCTGGAATACGTTCGCCTAGTCCTCTTTGGACTTATCTGGGAGATTGCTGAGCTCTAGCACCTTATCGACCAATCCATAGTCCGCCGCCTCAGCTGCAGACATATACTTGTCGCGTGACGCGTCTTCGAGGAGGTCTTCCTTTTTCTTACCTGTGTGGTGCGCGATGATTCCATGTAAGCGATCGTTGAGATCATACATGAATCCGACTGTTCTTTCAACATCCATCGCAGTTCCTTGGGCTCCACCAGAAACTTGGTGGATCATGACATGAGAGTTAGGGAGGCAGAAGCGCTTTCCTTTTGTCCCTGCGGTCAGTAGCACCGCTCCCATAGAAGCGCAGATCCCGATGCAGTAAGTGTTTACATCACAAGTGATAAACTGCATAGTGTCATAGATAGCTAAGCCAGCAGTCACAGAGCCTCCCGGAGAGTTGATGTAAATGTGGATATCCTTCTTCGGGTCTTGCATCTGCAGGAAGAGCATCTGCGCGATTACCGAGTTCGCCACGGTGTCATCTATTCCGGTACCAATGAAGATGATGCGATCTTTCAGCAGACGAGAATAAATGTCATAGGCACGCTCCCCGCGTCCATCTTTCTCAATAACGGTTGGGAGGAAGTAATTGTTCTTAACATCAGCGGAACTTGCTGACGGAGTAGGGAAAAAGTTCATGATTTATTTAGTTTCTGGTTCTTCTTCCGTAATATCAGCGTTTTCGATCAATAACGCAATGACTTTATCCATCAGGATGCCCTGACGGTGCTGGTGTTGACCTCCGTCTTTCAAGATCGTTTTCATTGCTTTTTGTGGATCTTTACCACTCTGGTACGCCTGCATCATCACTTTTTGTGTGATTTCTTCTTTCGTCACCTCAATCTCCTCCAGCTCAGCAATCTTCTCCAAGATAAAATGATTTTTCAGTGAAACCTTTGCATTCGCCGAAGCGGTCTCAATGATATTCTCCTGCATTTTCACCACCTCTTCTTCACCAAGTCCATAACTCATTCCTTGTCTGACAAGATTATCTGCCTGGCTCTGCGTTTCTGCATTTAAGTAGTCTTCAGGAAGCTCAAATTCGATATCTTTACCGATTGCTTCAATGATTGCAGCTGCCTTCTGGTCATGAGCTGCTTTTTCTTGCTGTTGTTCTAGATAAACTTTCACTCGCTCACGGAAGTCCTCGACGGTGCCATCCTCTCCGAGCATGCTCTTCGCGATTTCTTCTTCAGCCTGCAGTTCTTCAGCTTTAATTTCTTTTACCGTTACCGTATAATCGAACGTTTTGCCACGAAGCGCTTCTATCTGAAAATCATCAGCGAAGGTATACGGAACAGCCTTTTCACTACCAACTACCATGTTAATCAATTCGTCAGAAAATCCTGGCAAGAAATGATCACCACCGATCTTGATCCAATAGTCTTCCTGCGCATCGTATGGCGTGATGTTATCCTCGAAACTTTCCGCCGCCGGCTTCCCGTCACATGTCGCTACGTAAGAAATCACTGCAACATCATCCTCTTCCACTCCACCCTCTTCTTTTGTCGGGTATTGCGCTTGCTGACGACGAATGTTCAGAATCTCGTTCTCAAGAATTTCCTCAGTCACTTCCAGCTTAGGCACTGTGACTGGTATGTTTTTGTATTCGCCTAGCTCAAATTCAGGAGCGATAATCACCTCGATCTTCGTATTAAGATCGCCATTCTTTTCATGCGTGCAACTGCTATCCTTAATGTTGAGGAAATTGATTTTTTCTTCCTTCACTGTGTGTTGCACCAGTTTATTCAAAAACTGATTTTCTAGTTCGCCTTCGATCTCTTTTGCGAATCTCTTTTCAATCACCTTTTGAGGAGCTTTACCCGGACGAAAGCCTGGAATCTGCGCTTGGCTAGAGTATGAGCTGATGATGGTGGTTCTCTCTTTTGCGACATCATCCGCAGAGAATGTGGTTTTGACCTCAGTCAGGCATTTAGGGTGTTTTTCAACAGTTACGTTCATAAAAATTAGGTGTTAAGGGCCGTTTTAGTTTTTCTACTCTTTTCCTCGCAATCTGATGTCACAGATAGCCAAGGGGAGAGCAACCTAAGAACAAAGCGTGCTCGCGGTCAAGAATACTCCTAAAATTATCAACGAGTCGCATAAATCAACGCGACAAAACACGTTTATAGAGCTCGACCACCTTCTGTGCGGCCGCATCCCAAGTAGCGGCTTTAATGTCTAGATCAGCATCCGCCACCACTTTTTTATGCAGGGCTTCGTCTGTAAGCAGATCATTGATATGCTGTGCCATGAGCTCGGTATCCCAAAAATCTGCTTTTAATGCCGCTTTGAGAATTTCCGCTACCCCAGATTGCTTAGAGATCACCGCTGGAATCCCAAACTGCGCAGCTTCTAAAGCCGATAGACCAAAGGGCTCTGAAACCGAAGGCATGCAATACACATCCGTCATAGATAGCAACGTATTCACGCGCTCCTTATTCAAGAAACCTGTAAAGTGAAAGCGTCCACCGAGCCCCTTAAAAGCTCCTGTCTCGATCAAATGGCGCATTTTCTCGCCCGTCCCAGCCATCACAAACCGCACATTCGGATTAGCACTCAAAACCAACGAGGCAATCTCTAAGAAAAATTCCGGCCCCTTTTGATCTGTCAGGCGGCCAAGAAATAAAACCAGTTTTTCTGGGAATTTCTTCTCACTCTTGAAGGATTCGATGTGCTCCGCCCCATTATGGACCGTTGCGATTTTATGTTCAGGAATCCCATAATGATCACGCACAACCGAACCAGTGTAATTACTTACTGGAATCACCAGATCTGCTTCCTGCATTCCATTACGCTCAATGTCATAAATCCATCCTTTCGCCTCTGGCCCTGCGCGGTCGTATTGTGAGGCATGTAAGTGCACCACGAGAGGTTTGCCCGTTAACTTCTTCAGCTCTACCCCCGCTTGATAAGTCATCCAGTCATGCGCGTGAATCAGGTCAAACTCATAATTCTGTGCCTCTACCTTGAGCGCCTGCGAAAATTCATAAACCTTCTGCCCCACATTATCATCGTACAGCTTATCGATAGAAAACCCGTATTTCAGATAAGTCTCCGTGGTATATTCTGATTGCTCTGCAACTGCATCTCGTGCACCAGCGAAGTAAGGTGATATCCTAGGGTTATCGACGTAGGAGAGTGAGGCAAAACGATGTAACTCGCGCTCAGTTGCTATTGGCTCTGCATGATGGAGCGAACTAACGCGAAACCCCTCATAAGGGGTTGTCGTATCTGCCTTCGGCAAGATCACATGGAGATCTACTAATTTAGCCAGTGCAGTTGATAAACCATGACAGGCTATCCCTAACCCTCCATTAATCAAAGGAGGAAATTCCCATCCAAGTTTTAATACACGTAACTGGTTCATAGCCTTCCTCAAGAGTCATAGAACAAAGCCTTGAGAAAAGAAAGAATAAACTGGTATGTCGTGGACTACCAATTGGTCACATCGTCCGCATCGCTAGCGCCTGTCTCCCCACCATCCTTACCCGTGCTCCAGAGATCGAAGTCGGGATTGTTCGCTGTTCCCTGATTGCTCTCGTAATCGAGATAAAGGTAAGGGTTATCATAAGGATCTAGGATCTTGTTGGACGTCGCGTCCACTACTGAACTCCCTTTATTCGGGTCTAAGTAAGGCGCATAAACAGTAATCTTACCAGCTGCAGCCGCGGTTGGTAATGCGCCGTTCTCATCCGCTCCTTCAAACAGACAAGCAAAGAGAACCTCTGAGCTATCATCTACAGCTACAACTGGATAAGCTCCATAATCGAGATGAAAACTCTGAATACTCGTGTCCAACTGCTTCAGAAGAGTGACATTGCGCTTCTTAAGCGTGCTTTTCTGAAGCCCTGTATACGCTGCTCCACTAATTCCAGCTAGAGTCGCAATGATGACGATCACTACTAACAACTCTACCAAGGTAAACCCTTTTGCTTTTTGTTTAATATTTTTTGTTTTCATACTTAAAGGAATTATGTGGTTACGGCACCCTAAGCCGTTCGCCCGATCAAGTCACTGTTGAAGCTCTTTGATAATCTGCGTCATTGGCATGAAAAGAGCAATAACGATACTACCCACCACAAGAGCGAGCAACACGATCATGAGAGGCTCCACGATCGAAGTCATTGCGGTGACTCCATTATCGACTTCATCTTCATAGACATCAGAGACCTTCAGCAACATGTCTGGGAGCTGACCTGTTTCTTCGCCAACATCCACCATACTCACAACCATGTCAGGGAAAACACCCGTTGCATTCATCGGCTGTGTAACGGTTTCACCTTCTTTTACACTATCATGAATCTGACCAATAGCATCTGAGATAATAACGTTACCAGTTGTTTCCCTTGTAATGTTGAGCGCCTGTAGAATTGGCACCCCTGACGACACGAGAGTCCCGAGAGTACGCGTAAAACGTGACACGGAGCTCTTCAGGTTTACATCTCCAACCAGAGGCACTTTAAGTAAGAATTTATCAAAAATTTTCTTACCTCCTGGAGTGCGCTTCCAAACGTTAAAGAGAATAATAATGACTGCGATGAGCACGAAAACAAAAATAATATTTGGGATGGGCCCCAATATCGCAAGTTCGGGCTTAATTAAAAAGTCTGACGTGCTAAAAACGAAGTTAGAAAACGGGTTCAGCTTCATCCCCATATCTGCGAACATTGCGGTGAACTGCGGAACAATAACTACCATCAGGAAAGTTAAAATAAGGGCCGCCAGAACAAGAACAATTACTGGATAAGTGGCCGCTGACATGATTTTATTTTTCAGCTTGTCCGCCTTCTCCATGTACTCTGCCAAACGTTCCAAGACAAGTTCGAGGACACCACCTAGTTCACCTGCCTTCACCATGTTCACGTAGAGCTTCGAAAAGATTTTTGGGTGCTGGGACAATGCTTCTGAATAGGTCGAGCCACTGGAAACTGAATCAGCAACCGTATTGATTGTTGCCTTCATAACAGGATTAGGCTCTTGCTTCCCTAGCACGTCTAAGCTCCTAAGCAAAGGAAGACCAGACCCAATCAGGGTAGCGAGTTGACGCGTGTGAATCATGAGATTCTTCGCCGGAATCTTTTTCCCCGCTCCTGCTCCACTGGACTTGCTTTTACTTTTCCCCTTACTCTTCGCCTTTTTTTGTTCTACCGCAGCTGCTTCAATCTGAGAAGGATCTGCCTCAGCGACTGACGTAGGGTACAGACCATTCTGCTTCAATAAATTCACAGCCTCCGCATCAGAAGCTGCCTCTAGAGTTCCGTTCGTTTGCTGTCCGCGCGCATCAAGCGCTGTATATTGAAAAGTGGCCATGGATAATCGTTGATCTATCCTTAACGATAGTTTTATGGAAGGACTAGAGTCAAGGCATAAGGCCTGTTTTCCCTATAAAGTTTTAAAAAAAATGATATTAAAGAATAAATACGTCACATTTAACTCCTTAAGATAAAACTAAACCCTTAAGATGGATTACAGAATCTTACGAAAACTTTCGCCAAGACCAGCACATCAAGACTCTAGTGCCCCATAAAGCTTAAAATGAGGGCACTAGGTAAGCGGAAATTTTTCTGATAAGATCTTTTTGCGAAAATTAAAAATCTCCTCCAGCTTCTTACGCACAAATAGTTGATGCGGAATCTCCCCTAACAAGGAATACCCAATAGAATAATGCACTAAGTCTGTCATCAATACTCCTTGTTCATGGGGTTCAAAGGAGTGTAAGTGGTGCCACAGCTTATACGGCCCCGAAATCTGCTGATCAATAAAACTCTTCCCCTCATCCACATGAGAAATCTCTGTTACCCAAGGCACCCACACTTTCGGGAAAATCATGACCTTGTAGGTAATAATTTGACCCGCATACATCTTCTCAGAGGGTAGATAGGTGATCTTAAACCCCAGGTCATCTGGAGTCATGGAATCAAGGTTTCTTGGCGTAGAGAAGAATTCCCATGCCTCATCCATGGATAAGGGTAAGACCTGCGTTTGCTTAAGATGATGAACGATCACTGCTGAAGGTATCCCCAAAACTCGCGTTAAGCAAATGATCTGCAGAAGTTTGTGAAAAATGTTACAAGCGGATCAACCAATCTGCGAAATTATCGGGAAAAAGGTTGAATTCCCAGTGAATTAAGCTCATGGCAGTAATTGTGAGGTTTCGATCTCATTAGGTGAGTAGACTATTCTCCCCAAAACTCTATTTTCAGGACTATAATGAGCGCGACAAAAAAGATTAATGTGGTAGTTATCGGAGCAGGCTTCGGTGGTATTGCGTGTGTAAAAAAACTGGCTAAAAATGAGAACGTGCACGTCACTCTCGTTGATCGCCGAAACCACCACTTATTCCAGCCTCTTCTATACCAAGTTGCGACCGCGAACCTACCTGCGCCCCAGATCGCCCGTCCCATCCGTAGTATCTTTAAGAGCCAAGAGAATGTTACTGTTCTCTATGATCTCGCGACTGACTTCGACCTCGATGGAAAAATCGTAAAACTCGAGAACGGCGTAGACCTTTCCTACGATTACCTCGTGATGGCTACAGGTGCGCAGACCAGCTTCTTTGGCCAAGACCAATGGGCCGAGCATGTTCACCAAATGAAGACCCTCTCCGGCGCCTTCAACATCCGTAAGAAAGTCCTGCGTAATCTAGAGCTCGCAGAAAACTCAAGCAACGAGGAAGAGAAGCAATTCCTCGCAACCGTCGCGATCGTCGGTGGCGGCCCAACTGGAGTCGAGCTTGCCGGCGCCTTTGCAGACCTGATCAAAGACCAAATGAAGAACAGCTTCAAAAACTTTGACCCTGCCACCCTCCGCATCGTCCTCATTGAGGGCATGCCAAACGTTCTCGGCGTGTTCGATGAGGACCAAAGCCAATACACGCAGAAGCATCTAGAGAAAATCGGCGTCGAGGTCATGACCAACGCCATGGTCTCCAACATCGAGCCAAACAAGCTCACGCTTAAGGACGGCTCTACGATCGATGCCAGCACCATCATCTGGACCGCAGGGGTCCAAGCCACTCCGCTTACCAAGAAACTCGGTGCAGAACTCACCCGCGGAGGACTCGTCATCGTGAACGAAAAGCTCCAGCTCCCTTCTCATGAGAACGTCTTCATCATCGGAGACACCGCTGCAGCTAAGAACGGCGAAGGCTTTGTCCCAGGAGTCGCACCCGCAGCCGTCCAAGGCGGTGAATACGCGTGTGATACCATCCTCGATAAAGAACTCGGCCGCCGCGTCACTGAACCCTTCTCCTACAAGGACAAAGGAAAAATGGCCATCATCGGGAAATACGCTGCCATCGTAGATGTCAACGGCCTCAAGTTCAACGGCTTCTTCGGATGGCTCGTCTGGCTTGTCATTCACCTTCTCTTCCTCATCGATGTCCGCAGCATGGTCAGCGTCACCGGAGCATGGTACTGGGCCTTCGTCCGTAACCTACCCGGAGCACGCATCTTCACCTCCTCCGCGGAGGAAAAGCTAGACTAGGGAATTTCCTCATTACGAGGAAGCACACGCCTAATAGAAGCGACGACTCGTCGCTTTTTATTATCCCTACGTTTAAGGCGACCAGCGTAAGTGTTACAAAGCCTGCACCGCCTGAGTAATCTTATTCTTTACCTTCTCCCATGTATGATCGGTCAGAAAAACGGGATCGGCCTCCTTCTCTGCATCGGTAAAATAGGTAAGGCTCGTTAAGAGCATAAAGCTGTTTGAGTTCGGATACTTTTGATCATACAGGGCCAAGAGCTGCTTAAGGGAAAACACCTCCAGCAGCGCGCAAACATCCGTAAAATCCTTTTTCGTTCCCCGATTCACTAGCGCAGAGAGCTTCATTCCTGCATTATCCTCCAAACTCGCATAGCAAACTCCCTCGACAAGCTCCGTTGCTTCGAGAGTCTCAGTCGGGTAATGAAAGGCCTCTACTTTTACTCCATTGATCACGGCACAAATCGAACCTCTTGTTTTTGAGATCACTTGAATCTCCGGAAATACCGCAATCATCTCCGCTTCTAAAGCTTCGACCGAAAACGGAGCAGGCGTGAAAAAATCTAAATCTACCGAAAGGCGATGCCCCAAACGCAACGCAAGCGCAGTTCCACCAGCTAGGTAGAACATGTGCTGAGAGAAAAAGAGCCCCACTGGCTCTAATATTGCCAAGAGGCTATCTGGAACTGCTTGTTTTTGTAACATCTTAGAGAGTTTTCTTCAATATTTAAGACACAACACACAAAGGCGCGTGGCTTATCTTTGAGAGTGCGCATTTTTAGAACCGCCTCTCTGATGCGCGCCTTTCCATAGAGCTTCACTAACATCTCCCAGTCCGTTAACACCCCATATTCCAAGACCCGCTGACAGAGCCAAACCTCGTTCTTATCGAGATCGACATCATCACAATCCCAAAAAAGATGGTCTGAAAAGTGAGCGTTCGCTAGCATCTTGCGTTCTATCCTTAAACATCCATCCCGTTTTGGCAATGCAATTGAGCATTCATGTTCGGATGGGTAACCACATTTCTGTTCGACGTCTAGCACTCACCATCTAACTCGAACTCACATTTCAGACTAGCCAAAGAGCTTACTCCTAACTGCCTCTATCTCTGCCTCAGTATACGAAATTGATTCTTCATGACCCCATACTGGCCCTGGCCACGCGGGGTCATCCTCTGTGCGAGCGACGATATGATAGTGAAGCTGAGGCACTAGGTTCCCCAGTGCGCCGACATTAATTCTGCGCGGGGCGTAGTGCTCCTCGAGAAGTGCCGATACCTCTTGCGCCTCCGCTTGGAGAGTTTGCCGTTCTTCCGCACTCATCAAGTGGAGTTGTTCTACCGAGACTTCTGGCACCAGAATGAGCCACTTGTAATGCGCATTGTTCAGGAGCAAGAGCCGGCTCAGCGTGAGCTTCCCGAGTTCAAAACAGTCGGCCGCGAGGCGCGGGTGGAGCGAAAAATTTTCCATCATCGTTTGCGCATTCATAAAGCGGGTTTAGCTATTTGTATAGCAAACTATGAAAACGATTTTGATTATTGGAGGAAACTCAGGCATTGGATACGAGACCGCAAAACAGCTTAAGGAACAAGGCCACCGCGTGATCGCCGCGGTTCGGAACCCAGAACCACTACAAGCCCTCGGGATCGAGACCCAACCCTTCGAGGCCACCGCCCCGAGCGATCTCGACCTCCCAGACACCCTAGATGGGCTCGTCTATTTCCCTGGCTCCATTAACCTCAAGCCCTTTCACCGCCTCACCAGCGCGGACTTTACGCAGGATTACGCCATTAATGCGCAAGGAGCGGTCCACTGCCTCCAGCAAGCCCTTCCTGCGCTCAAAAAATCTCCCCTCGCCTCCGTCGTACTCTTCTCCACCGTCGCGGTGCAAACCGGCATGCCCTACCACGCCTCCATCGCAATGGCAAAAGGAGCGATCGAAGGTCTCACCCGCTCCCTCGCCGCTGAGCTCGCGCCTAAAATCCGCGTCAATGCCATCGCGCCCTCTCTCACCGACACCCCGCTGGCCTCCGCCCTGCTCGGTGACGACACCAAGCGCCAAGCCTCCGCCAAACGCCACCCGCTCAACCAAGTAGGTGACCCACAAGACCTCGCTGCCCTCACCACCCTTCTGCTGAGCGACCAAAGCAAATTCATCACAGGACAAGTCCTCTCTGCCGACGGTGGCATGTCCTCCGTGAAGCTCTTTTAGCACCCCCTTGGAGATTCTCCTAAACAGAGCTTTGTGCAACACGATCCAGCGGGCTCTTCACGCCAGTGTTCCCGACCTTGGCAGTTACATGAGTATAGATCTCAGTGGTCTTCACATCAGAATGCCTTAAATGCGTTCATATAAACATACTTAATTGAACACCCCCCTCTCCGTAAATATCTTTTTAACTCCTTCGCTTCTCTTGATACTTTGTATATTGATTGTTACGGATAGTCTGATAGTTCAGGAGGATTAAATGAAATTAGAAGATCTACTTTCTCCTTGCTCATCCACGCAAACCCTTATACATACTTACCTCAAGTTCATGATCAATCCTTTACTACCAGCCCAAAAGCAAAGTGCGTATATCACCACGAGGGGAGTGATCTAATACTGTTAGGCAAAGAGTCATGACTGGCATCGAAACTAAACTCGCCACCTCGGTTGGAGGGTTCCTTGCGAAGCGATTTGCTGGGCGAGTAATCGAGCGTTGGACCAAGTTTCGTTCTGAGAAAATGATCGAGGGGTTTGTCGCAGGGTTAACGGAGGAAAAGTTGACTGGCGATCCGGGTGATATTGACCAATCCCTTTCCAAGATCCTAGATAGTGAGAGTCACAGTGAAGCTCTATTCGATGCATATCGGAGAATCTGTTTTGCCAAATCGAAGATTATTGGGCCTCGCATCGTGGGATACCTCACCGCAAAGATTATTGCCGATGACAGAATGGCAACCACTGATGAAGAGGAGGTCTTTGGTGCAGCCGAAGCACTAGGTGACGCTGATCTCATCGCCTTTATGAAGCAATACCATGAGGAGGCAGTGAAGGCTGATGAAGATAACCGTGGGCTAGCTAAGAATGAGTGGGAGGGAGGCGCGATCGTGATACCCTGGCACGACGAAGAGTTTTCTACGAGCCACGGCTCCTTCAGTTCACGAGACATAAGTCCGTTGGATCTTGGAGTTGCTTACGGACGTTGGGCTAGAGAGCTTGGCAAGCTGGGCTTTATGACGACCGCGATTAAGCGTGGGTTCATCGACTATGACCACGGAGGTTCGGATACCTATGAGTTCATCCTTCGATTTGAACCGAACTGCAAAGTTTTGAGCGAATTGGTGATTCGTTGCCTTCCTCCGAAGCAACAACAAGCCTAACAAGGCGTCGCTCTCAACACCTGCCCCGCCTCGAGTTCAATTCGCTATGATCATTCAACCTTCAACCCACAGTCGAAGCCTCGCCCTCGGGCAGGTGTGAGAGGACTTCGACGTTCCAACATAAACTGATATTTATCAGGGCTTCGCCCCTCGCACCTTACCAGCAACTCATCTCTTTCAACTGAGCCATCCGCGCATCAATATCAGCTCGGGTGGCCGCTTCTAGGGCATGGGTGGAGAAATCCTCACAGGTGAAGCTGGAGGCTACTGAGCCTCTGACCATGGCGTCGCGTAATTCTACTGCGCTGAAGTCGAGCTTTTGGAGTCCCGATAGATACCCCGCCATGGCGCCGAGGAACGAGTCTCCTGCTCCAGTCGGATCGACAAAGTTTTTCAGAGGAAAGGCAGGCACACGGTAAAAGGTGTCCTCTGCGCCGAAGAGGTAGGAACCGAATTCGCCAACCTTGATGATCACGTATTCTGGACCAAGCGCGCGCAATTTCTCACCCGCCAGAATGAGGTTCGATTCCTCTGAGAGCATCTTAGCCTCTCCCTCGTTCAGGACGAGACAGTCAATCTTCTTCAAGACCTCACCGAGCGGCTCACGCGCGATGTTGATCCAGAGATCCATGGTATCTGCGATCACGAACGACTTCTCGGCGGTGATTTGGGAGAGCATTTGGAGCTGGTTCTCCGGAGACATGTTGGCCAGCACCACGATCGGGCAATCCGCCACGGCGGCTGGCACCTTGACCTGCCAGTCTTCGAGCACATTGATGGCAACGTCGATCGTCTCACGATCGGCCATTCCCTCCAGATACTTTCCGGTCCACACGAAGGACTCTTTCTCTGAGTGTTCGATCCCATCGAGGTTAATGCCCTTCTGCGCGAAGAGGCCGAGGAAGTCCTGCGGGAAGTCACACCCAACTACTCCCAGCAAGTGGGTCGCATCCGTAAAGTAAGAACAAGACACCGAGGCAAAAGCCGCCGAGCCACCTAACACATTCTCAACCGAAGCTGTCGGAGTCGCGACATTATCAATCGCTATCGTTCCACCAATAATCACAGGAGTATTCATATAGCTAAGGCCTTAGGGGATAATTCCAGAATGTGCAGTAAATTTTTCATAAAAATCATCACATCGTGATATCTTGATGGGAGTCATTCTGTTTGCACCGCGAATTACTCGAATTCTGCGAATAGTTTTTGCTAGAAAAAACAGGTTTTTGACTATTACGAATTTCAGTTGAATCCGCTCTAATCTAAATCTCTGCGCGAGGTCATTTCCCCAGCAGATCAAAGAATGACTTCGCGCCTTTTTGGATCAAACCTTCTCCTGTTTTCAGGAGCTCGTCTACGGCATTTTCCTCACCAGCTTCTTTTTGCTTTGGGGCCAGCGATTCTAGAATATTGTTCGCCTTATTGGTAGCTCCGCCCATGAGCGCACGCAGCGCCACTGTGATGAGCCGTGGTGAGAGATCCTCCTTCCACTTTCCATCTTGATAAGAGAGGTTCATCGTCGTCCAGAAATATCCGTCCTTAGGGGTTGCAAACAGCTCGTTCGTGCCAGCAGGCATTTGTGGCATAACCTCCTCTGCAATCCCAATCTCAAAACTCCCTTGAGATACCTGCGCCGAATGCGTATACGCCCCCGTGATTTTTAGGAACCCCTCGCTTTCGATCACGATGTTTTCCGCTTGCATGGTATCGTTAAGAGTCTCAAAATCTGCCTCACAGATATCAAAACGAATCGTGCGGAATTTATCGATACCTGTTTTATCCGCGATGATGTCTAGCATGGGCAAGGCAGTCAGAGTGGCTTGAGTAACGTGGGCGGAGCCAGATGACGTCGAGTTCGTGTCGAGATGCGCGGTGAAGTTTGCCTGTAATAATCCTCCGATCCTCTTTTGCCAATCAGGCGGCAGGAGCCTCTCTACTGGTAAGTCGCGGAGGCTTCCTTGTAGGCTAGCCGCTCCAGCGAAGTCTTTTTCGCCACTCACACTCAGCACCGCAGAGTCATGAGTGAGCTCTGAGTCGAAAAATACGGCAGAAGGTTTCAAACGCCCCTGACAGGTTGATACAAGCCATTCAAAATCTGGGTAGCGATCGAACGAAAGCATCCCACGTGGTACAGAAAAACGGTAATCTTTCCCCTCTCTCTCCAGTTTGACAGCTACGTTTTGCCATTGCCCACTGAGCTTCTGCGCCTCAAAGATCCCGTTCGCATTATCTACAGAAATGTAATCTACCTCAGCTCTTCGCGGCAACCACGCTTTTCCAATGTCCTTCACCCCCATTTTCACCGGTGATACACTAGGCTCAAAAGGAGCTCGTTGCTCTAGATCAGGGGAAGGAGAGAAATTCACTGAAAGCTCCCGAATATTCAGATCAGAGACCCGCCATACTCGATCAAAAAACCCACGTGGATCTAGCTCCATGCTCAAGCGGTTAATCTCCAAATCATGAAACCGCTCCGCCGACAGAACCTGCACGCTCTCGTTCCGTAATCGCCAGCCATCCCACTCCGTTTGCCCTACAGTGGCATTGCCACCAACCGCCTTTTCGAGCTGATGTGTCACGATCTGCTTAAACTCATCGCTACGGATATACGACTTTGTCCAGAAGTATCCTGAAATCACCAAAATGACAAGTAGCACAGCCACAATGAGGAGGGATTTGATAAGTAAACGAGACTTCATGATACATACCCTAAGACGTAACCAAACACTGAGGCAAGAAATAGCTTTTCCTGCTGGCTCAATTTATCTTACAACTAGAAGGGTATGTTATCACTTCAGGCCGTTTCATCTAGCGTTCATGTCAAAGGGAATGAAATCCCACTTCTTCAAGACATCACGGCCAGCTTCCAACCCGGACAACTGGTAGCCATTGTAGGGCCCTCTGGATGTGGGAAAACGTCGCTTATTAAAACCATCGCGGGAATGAACGATACGACCGAGGGGCAAATCATCTGGAAAAATAACGATCTGGAGAAAAAGGACTTCGCTCCGCATGAACTAGGCTACGTGCCTCAGTTTTCGATCGCTTGTGAAGACCTGACCGTGATGGAAAACGTCTCCTACGCGGCTGAGCTTCGGGTGACGGTTGATTCCGCTGAAGAAATACAAGAACATCTAGATGAGATTCTAACGCAAACAGGTCTAACCGAGCTCGCGGACACACAAGTAAAAGTACTCTCTGGTGGCCAGAAGAGGCGCCTCAGCCTCGCGATCGAACTCACCGCAAACCCAGAAGTCCTTCTCTGTGATGAAGTCACCAGCGGGCTGGATCTCCACTCCGAGCACAAGATCGTCAAGCTCCTGAAGTCCTTGGCGAAAAGAAGCAAACGTCTCGTGCTTTCGGTCACGCACTCTCTGGAGAACCTAGACGACTATGACGCAGTTGTCGTGCTCTATGAAGGCCGGCTTGCTTACCACGGCCCTCCTGAGGAAATCCTCACTTACTTTAAGGCGGTTTCTCCCAGTGGCATTTTCCATCAGCTCCCCCAACTCTCCGCAGAGCATTGGGGGGAATCATGGAAAAAGCTTAGACTGCGTTACCCGATTTCTTATGAGATTGAGAAAGAAACTCCAACACGGCAAGATGCCCCACTTATCCCAAGCTTCGCAACACAAACGAAAACTCTGCTTGAGCGACGCTGGAAAATCTTTTTCAGAGACCGCACGCAGGCAGTCATCAGCATTGCACTCATTATCGGGTTCCCTCTACTGGTCATGCTTTTCTCTGAGCGCGGACGCGAACCTCTCCGAAAACTCTCTGAAATCAAGGAACAAAACATTTTCCTAGAACTACAGAACCAAGCCTCCGTGCACCAAGATCAACTCACTGTCGGCTCTGCCGTGTCCGGTATCATTATGTTTCAGGTTGTCCTGCTCTGCCTCACAGGGTCCAACAATTCCGCCCGTGAAATCTCTGGTGAACGTCAAATTTGGGAAAAAGAGCGTCTCGCTGGCGTTCGTCCCGCTTCCTACCTGACCAGTAAACTCTGCTATCTCGGTACTCTCATCCTGATCCAATCCTCTGTTATGGCCTTTCTAGTCGAGATTTCCTGGCCTTTCCGAGGGGATTTCATGCTCCATTGGTTCTCGCTTCTCCTGGTTAATGCCGCGATGACTTCCGTGTGCCTCGCGATCTCGGCGCTCTTCAAAAGCCCTGCGCAATCCTCGCTCCTATCCGTTTATCTCGTTGGCTTTCAGCTCCCGCTCTCAGGCGCGATCCTAACACTCCCGAACCTGCCGGAGAAGATCACCCGCCCGTTTATCTCTGCTTATTGGTCATGGTCAGGCAGTATTGATTCCCTGCAGGAGAACATCCACAACGCCGTGCAGTCAGTAAGCGGAACGGGTCTCTCCTACGCCAATAACTGCTTTATTATTCTTGGCGCACACATCTTACTTGGCTTAATCTTTGCTTACATTGGGATTAATCGTTCCTATACGAATTAACACCTTCTCCCTCCCATGTCATTCCCTCGCTTCATCCTCCCGCCGCTGCTCCTCTTATTCGGGGCGCTTCTCTACGGGCAAGAAGAAACGAACCCACCTACACCCGCCCCTGCGCAATCTGAGGAGGCGCAATCGCTCTCTGTCCTGAAAGATCTTTATGGCGAGATTCGCAGCCTACAAACGCCCTCTGACCAGCAGGAACAGGCGGAAGGTGAAACACAGGAAGCGCTTTTACGGCTGGAAACTAAGTTTAATGAGCTGCTAGCCGGCAAGGACTCCGTCGACCTCTTTAGTGCCCAGCCCGAGAAAACAACCTTACAGGACGAACTCATTGAGATTTTTAACCCCCTGATCGGCGAAGTCAAAAGCGCTACTGCTGATTCACGCGAAAAAGACTCTCTCCGCAGTCAGCTAGAACTCCTCAGCCAACGCAAAGTCGCCATTAAAAGTGCTCTCGACCGCATCCAGAACATTATCGCCATCGCGAAAAAAAACGAACAAAAACCCTCCTCGGCACTAATCAAGGAACTCAATGCACGGGAAAAAATTTGGCTCGCTCGCCAGGAACAAGCGATGCTCGAATACGATACCGCCAAGCTCCAACTCGCCCAGAAAGAAAAGCAATACTCGAACGCGGTAGAGACGGCCTCTAAGGTCATCGGCAAGTTTTTCAAAACCCGTGGATTCCACCTCATCATCGGGGTAGGCTCCGCTCTGCTTATCTTCTTCGGAATTCGATATGGATACCAATATTTTGTGAGGTTTAGCCCATTTCATCAGCAAGAACGGCTCCATGGCACGGGGAAAATCCTCGATGGGGTTGTGCATCTCGCTAGTGGCTTTTTCTTCGCGGTGACTTTGCTCCTCGCTTTCTTTCTCTGTGATGATTGGGTCTTGCTCTCCGCTAGCTTGTTGGTTTTTGTCGGAATCTTCTGGGCCTTGAGAGACAAGCTTTCTGGCATTATGGAGGAGGTGCGCCTCATTCTCAATATCGGCGCGGTGCGTGAGGGAGAACGCATTGTATACGAAGGCCTTTCCTGGAAGGTCGATAAAATCCGCGTTTACTCTCGCCTCATTAATCCAGAACTAGATGGAGGCAAACTCCGTATCCCGATCAGCTCCATGGTAGGGCTCCGCTCCCGCCCGTGTACGCCTAAAGACCGCTATTTCCCGACTTCCACAAACGATTGGGTCATCCTTGCAGATGGCACCTTCGGGAAAATCTTACGTCAGTCGCCTGAGTTCGTTGAACTCATCAAGCTCGGTGGTTCCCGCAAAACGTATCTTACACAAGATTTCCTCACCCAGAGCCCTGAGAACCTCTCCGAGACGAGCTTCAGGATCTCCGCGACTTTCGGAATTGATTATAAGCATCAAGCAACCGTGACAGACGAGATTGTAACGGAACTACAATCCATTATTCGTGAGGGCATCATCGAGCATCTCGATGTAAAGGCGCACCTCAAGCGGCTCAAAGTCGAATTCGCTAACGCCGCAAGTTCTTCGCTTGATTTTGAGGTTTTGGCCGATTTCTCCAGTGACGCGGCACCGAAATATAATGTTCTCAAGCGCTTGATCCAAAAACTCGCCGTAGACGCTTGCAATAAAAACGGCTGGGAAATCCCATTCCCACAAATCACAATGCACCGTGCGGATTAGGTACCGCTCTCTTTATAAGTTCGTTTCTGGCAGAAAAGCCATTACGGAGCGGGGACTTTAGTCCCCACAAACCTTATAAATTCTAATATAGGGGACTAAAGTCCCCTCTCCTGAAATAACAAATTAAGCTTGGCTCTGATGGCATCTAATTCAAACTGAAACTATGTGCGGAATTGCTGGAGGCTATAACTTAAGTCGCGACCAAGTCGAGGGCATGGTCAGCAGCATGCACCATCGCGGCCCTGATGGGAGAGGGTATTTTCAGCAAACCGATTTCTCGATGGGAATGGCGCGACTCGCGATCCAAGATAGTGATCGGGGAGAACAGCCGTTTACCAGTTCATGCGGTCGATATCGCGTCATCTTTAATGGGGAGATCTATAATTGGCGGGCACTGAGAGCGGAACTACAATCTTCTGGACATCGATTTTCGACAGAGTGCGATGGTGAAATTCTGCCTTCCGCATGGAAGGAGTGGAAAGGTGCGATGTTTTCGAAGCTTAATGGAATGTTTAGCATCGCCATCTTTGACTGCGAGAAACGAGAACTCATCCTAGCCCGTGATCATTGCGGACAGAAACCGCTGTATTATGCGACAACTGCACGAGGAATTGTGTTCGCCTCTGAAATCAAAGCCTTGCGCGCAGGAGGGGTTTCACTGAGTCCTAACCAAGACGCCTTGGCGGCTTACCTGATGAATCGCTACGTTTCCGAACCTGAGACGATGTTTAATGAAGTGCGGGTTTTCCCTGTCGCACATTGGGCGACTGTTTCTCCATCGGGAGAATTTCAACTACAGAGGTATTGGCAAGCGCCGACAACGGAACCGATTTCCTACGAGTCATCACTGAGCGATACACTGAAACGATTAGGGGGAATCACACAATCGAGCGTAAAACTCACCCAACAATCAGACTGGAAAAGCGTCCTGTATCTCTCTTCTGGAGTGGACTCCAACTTGCTCGCAAAATACCTCAGCCAAAGCGGAGGGACAACAGCCTCTCTTTCTCTAGGTTTTGAGTCCTGCCAAGACGAAACCACGGCCGCAACTGAGTCTGCAAAAGCCTTTGGGCTGGAACATGAAAACGTATTTTTGCGTAGCGAGGATTTAGACGAATTACCGAGAGTGATTGGACAAATGGAACGGCCGGTTGGAGATGCTTTGATCCTCGCTTTTGATGCGCTCGCCAAGGGCGCGAAGAGCATGGGAGCTAAAGTTGCCTACGGTGCGGAAGGCATCGACGAGCACTTCGGCGGGTACTCCTTTCACAAAGCATATTTCCGCGCGCAGAAACTGGGAACACTTGGGCGACGAGCTGCGAGTGAATTTCTGAATTTAGCACCAGACGCTTTGATCGATCGCTTAGCGAAGTTTCCCGCCTCGCTAGGAGAAGAAGGAAAGCAGCGTGTCCAACGATACCTGAAAAAATTCAGCTCTTTCTCCTCAGACAATCAAGCGGATTATTTACGATTCCTCTACGAGCCATCCGAGCTAGGGCAGGTTTCCCAAGGCCTATCTACCCCTGAAAGTAAGAAATCTGCTGAGCCTTGGAGCATGAACGCTCTGCTAGCACGTCAATACGACTCATGGCTTCAGGACTGGTCACTGATTCGACAGGATAAGAACAATATGGCGCATTCAATCGAATACCGCAGTCCATTTCTGGATCCGTCCATGATTGAATTCGCATTTTCATTACCAAGCGAATGGAAAATCAACGGCGGGCAAGATAAATGGATCTGGCGGAAGCTTGCAGAACAACAGCTCCCCAAGCACCTCGCTTGGCGTCCGAAAGTTCCGTTTTATCTCCCCTTGGAGCAAGAAGCGTGGCGGAAAAAACTCGTCGCCATGAGCCACGACGTCCTCACTGAAACAGCACTTTCATCACACGGTTGGTTGGATTCGCAGGAGATTCAAAAACTACAAAAAGCAACTGACTTTCTTCCTCTGAAAAAGCTGGCGGCGCTCGTTATTTTTCAGTTATGGTATGACCAATATTTTTAAGTAATGCCGAGTAAAATTAAAATAGGAATCGTAGGAGCTGGAGCCATGGGGCGCGCAATCGCTTTTCAAGTTTCAAACCATCCTGAAATGGAGCTCATCTGGGTAGCGGATCAATCCTTAGTTGCGGCGCAAAAGGCGACAGAAATCGCGAAGGAAGGAACGACCAGCGAAGATTGTGTTTCCATGCTGAATGAATGTCCCGTTGATGTTCTCGTGGAAGCGACGAACTCCATCGAAGCAGCCGCCACCTATTGCTTTGCGGCGATTGAGGCTGGCGCGCATGTCGTCTTGATGAACGCGGAAGTAGATCTCGCGCTGCGCCCCTTGCTAGATCACAAGGCAAAGGAAAAAGGAGTCACCGTTACATCTGACGCAGGAGACCAGCATGGTGTGCTAGCCGTGATGATCAATGAGGCGGTGGAGATGGGCTTCAAGATCGTGCAGGCAGGAAACATCAAGGGCTTTTTAGACCGAGCCGCGACGCCAGAATCGATTCGACTAGAAGCAGAAAAACGCAAGCTCTCCGCGGAGCAATGTTGTGCCTATACAGATGGAAGCAAGCTTCACATCGAAATGGCGCTTCTTGCGAATGCCTATGGGTATTTACCCCCTGCGGGAGGAATGACAGGCCCACGCGCGGACAACGTGCAAGAAGCCTTAGAGAAATTCGACTTTGACGCATACGGCGACACGCCTCGCATTGATTATCTCCTCGGAGCAGAGCCGGGAGGCGGGGTTTACCTAATAGTCAAGCCAGACAGCGCACTGCCTGCAGAACAAGCGTTTTACCTGAATTACTATAAGCTGGGTAGCGGGCCATATTACCTGCTCTATCGCCCTTATCACCTTTGCCATCTGGAGACTCCCAAGGCGATTAAACGAGCCGTCAACGGAACTCCCCTGCTCTCCTTTGATCGCAAGGTTTGTGAAGTCTACGCCTATGCGAAGCGGCCTCTCAAGCAGGGTGAAATATTCTCAGAGACGATCGGATCGGCTGAAGTTTACGGTATGGTGGAACCGATTCATCATGAACTGGTGCCAATCGTTCTCTTGGAAGGTGAGGTTCATCTCAAAAACGATGTTGAAGCTGGCAAGGCGCTAACATGGAACGATGTCGAGATTTCTCCCAGTGCATTACTGGACTATTGGGCGGAGCAAAACCGATTAACGGGAGGCGCTCATGAGTAAGCTCATTGTCTTGGGCGGTGGAGTCTGTGGAATTTATGCAGGGCTGGAGGCTCAGAAGGCTGATATCCCAGTGCAATTGTTCGAAAAAGAAAGCTCTCTGGGGGGACTGGCTGCGGGGCATAAACGCGGCGAAAACTGGTTTGATCTAGGCGTTCACATGCTGCACGCCTTCGATCAAGACGTCTTCGAGACTTGCGCTGAGGCGATGGGAGAAGAACGGATCGAAGTTCCACTGAAAGCCCATATTAAGTGGATGGGGAAACAATACCACTACCCATTGCGCGGTCGTGATATTCTCAGCGGACTCCCTCCTCACAAGTTGATCTACTGCATGGCAGGCCTCATCATTGCGGAGATCATAAACACCCCTGAAGTTCCTGATGAAGACGCTGAATCTGCCCTGATTGACCTTTACGGAGAGCCGCTCTATAAGTTCTTTTTTGAGGGGTTTACCCATCGATACTGGGGAATGCATCCGCAGGAACTATCGGCGGAGTTTATTCGTCGAAAGATGCCGCGTCTCTCTGCTGTCGATGTCTTCAAAAACCTTTTAAGTTGGTTAAAAGTCACGAACCCCAAAGACAACCGTGAAGGAGCTCTGCGATTTGAAACCCTGCATTACTCGAAGACCGGAACCGAAACTCTTGCTCGCCGGCTTGCCCAGCAATTGAGCGTGCAGGGAGGAGAAATTAGCAGCGATAGCGCCATTGACCAAGTTTTTCATGACGGGGCTTTGATTACGGGCATAGAAACGAGCGGCCAGAGATTCGGAAGTGCGGATGATCTATACACCTCCACCATCCCCATCACAGAATTCATCCCCAGAATGAACCCTCTCCCACCTGCAGAAGTCCTCACTGCGGCGAAATCTCTCTCTTATAAACCGATGGTAGTCTACGCGCTACTGGTCAAAAAGGATCGCTGTATGGATGCGCTTTACACCTACTATCGCGACTGTATTTTTCACCGCGTAGGTGAACCTAAAAATGCGGGGCTGGAAGTTAAACCTGCTGGGCAAACGACCTTGATTGTAGAAATGACGTGCGAAGTGGGCGATGCGAAATGGACGGGAGATCGTTTCGAGGAAGTCGTTGCCGATTTGGAATCCGAGGGGCTTTGCAAAAAGGCTGATATTGTGGAAAAACACCTCATTCACTCCCGCTACGCCTATCCAATTTTCAAGAAAGGGTTTGAGACTCATCTGGACATCATTCAGAAGTATCTTTCTCGCTTCACCAACCTCAGAAGCACGGGACGCCAAGGGGCGTTCACTTACCCAAACATGCATTCCGCGATGCGGATGGGTGCAGACGCCGCTACTGACCTGCTGAAAAATCGCTCTTGAGCCGATCTAACTTCTCTTTCATCTGCGGGGATTGTGCCAGTGAATAGGCTTGGCCTAAATACCCTCGCGCCTCTTCTTTCTTACCCAGGTTCCAGGCTAATTTGGCTAAGCCTTCGAACAACCAATCTGTTTTTTTCAACTTCGCGGTAATGACATAGTGCTTGTAGGCTTGAGCATAATCTTTCGCCTCCAGCGCGTAATCACCTAGGTGTAAATTTGCGATTGAGTTTTGGTCATTTGATTCCAACGCTCGCTGAAATAAATCCTTCGCCTCCACATGGCTTCCTGATTTCTTTGCAAGTTCTCCCAATTGTGAGAGCGCAACCGAGTGATTTGGTTTCAAATCCACGACACGCTGAAAGAGTGATTCAGTCGTCCTCCAGTGTTGCCTCTGCTGGTATGTCAAATGAGAAAAGAGAAGCGAAATCAATACCGTCATAACAAGTAATAGTTTCTTCGAGTAAGACAAGAGATAGACAACAGCCATAGTAAGCCCCACTCCGGAAAAATAGAGATA